>JANWYF010000241.1 GCA_025057055.1 Rhodovarius sp.
GCGTGCTCTGCGCCGAGGCGCACTACTACGGCGTGCCGCTGATCGCGACCGGCTACTCGGGCAACATGGACTATTGCGACGAGGACAACACCTGGCTGGTCGAATACCGGCTGCGCGACATCCAGCCCGGCGAGCACCCGACCGATATCCACTCCCAATGGGCCGATTGCCGGGTCGATCACCTGGCGGCGCAGATGCAGGCGGTGATCGCGCAGCGCGAGCTGGCGCTCGCCATGGCGGCGCGGGGCCAGGCCTTGGTGCGCGCCCGCTACGCCCCGGCCCGTTTCGACGCTGCCCTGCGCCAGGCGCTAGAGCTCGCCTAGCACGAACCGGCGGAGGGCCGCCGCGCCCGCCGCGGAGCCCTGGCCAGAGCAGAGGCCCGGCGCGCCATCGCCCCGCCGCCCCGGGCATCCGTCACCCCCGCCGAGCGGCGATCAGAAACTCCCGGTTGCCTTCCGGCCCGGTGATCGGGCTCGGGGTGATGCCGATCACCTGCCATCCCGGCTGCGCCGCCCACCATTCCTTGACCGCCTGGCAGACCGCCCGGTGCACCGCCGGATCGCGCACCACACCGCCCGGGGCCCGCCCGGGGCCCGCCTCGAACTGCGGCTTGATCAGCGCCACCGCGAAGGCGCCGGCCGCGCAGAGCTTGAGCGGCTCAGGCAGCAGGGTGCGCAGGCCGATGAAGCTCGCATCGCACACCAGCACCCCGACCGGCTCCGGCACCTCGGCGGCCGAGAGGTAGCGGGCATTCACCCGCTCCCGCACCACCACGCGCGGATCCTGGCGCAGCTTCCAGGCAAGCTGCCCATGGCCCACATCCACCGCATAGACCTTCGCTGCGCCGCGCTGCAGCAGCACATCGGTGAACCCGCCGGTCGAGGCCCCGATGTCGAGCGCGATCCGCCCCGCGGGATCCAGCCCGAAATGGGACAAGGCGTGATCGAGCTTGACCCCGCCGCGGGAGACCCAGGGGTGGTCCTGACCCCGCAGCTCGATCGGCGCATCGGGGGGCAGGGCTGCGCCCGGCTTGTCCACCCGCCGTCCGCCGCTGAAGACGACGCCTGCCATGATCAGCGCCTGCGCCCGGCTGCGGCTCTCCGCCAGCCCGCGCTCGCAGAGCAGCTGGTCTGCCCGCACCCGCCCCCCGCTCGGCGCGGGAAGCCGACCCTCGGTGCCGTGTCGCATCCCACCTCCCACTCCCGCCCTGGCGATGGCACGCCGGGCATGATTTCCGGCCCCGGCTCTTCCGGTCTATCACAAGATCGCCCACAGGGAGGGTCCGTCCGCACAGGCGGCGGGGAAGAGAAGGGGGCGGGAAGCGATGGAGCAGCGGCGCGATGCCGCGGAGGTCAACACCGCGGTGGACGACATGGAGTTCGCGACCGCCCGGCGGGAGCTCGCAGGCCTGGCCGGCCGCATCTGGCGGGCCGCGGCCGCTGCCTTCGTCGCCTTCCACCTCTGGATCCTGCTGGTGGCGCCGATCGATCCGACCATCTCGCGCGCCATCCATGTCTTCTTCGGTGCCGCGCTCGGCTTTGCGCTGTTCGCCGCCCGCCGCAGCCGCCAACCGCGCCGGCACATCTCCGCCTTCGATGGGCTGCTGATCGCAGCCAGCCTCGCCATCCCCTTCCACTACATCCTGGATGCCGACGGCATCGAGCTGCGCAGCTTCATGGGCCCCAACACCACCGATCTGGTGGTGGCCGGGGTGGGCATTCTGCTGGTGCTGGAATTCGCCCGCCGCACCGCCGGGCTGGTGATGCCGATCATCGTCAGCGTCTTCATCGCCTATTGCTTCGTGGGGCCCTGGCTGCCCGGCATCCTCTATCACCGGGGCGTGGCCTTCGATCAGGCGCTGGTCGAGCTGTTCAACAACAACGGCGTGCTCGGCACCATCGTGCAGGTCTCGGCCAGCTTCATCATCATGTTCGTGGTGTTTGCGAGCTTCCTGCAGCGCTCGGGCGCCGGGGAGTACTTCAACGACCTGGCGCTGGCCCTGGTCGGGCGGCTGCGCGGCGGCCCGGCCAAGGTGACCGTGCTGTCGGGCTTCATGTTCGGCACCATCTCAGGTTCGGCGGTGGCCAATGTCGTGGCCTCGGGCGCCTTCACCATCCCGATGATGCGCCGCGTGGGCTATGACCGCGCCACCGCCGGCGCGATCGAGGCCACGAGCTCCACCGGCGGGCAGATCACGCCGCCCGTGATGGGGGCCGGCGCCTTCATCATGGCCGAGGTGCTCGGCATCCCCTACACCGAGATCGCGCTCGCCGGGCTGATCCCGGCGCTGCTGTTCTACCTCGCCAACTACACGCATTGCGATCTGAACGCCCGCAAGCTGGGGCTGAAGGGCCTGCCGCGGGAGGAGCTGCCGCGCTGGAGCACGATCGCGCGGCGCTGCTACATGGCCTCGCCGCTCGTGCTTCTGGTGGCGATGCTGGTCTTTGGCTACTCCCCCTTCCGCGCCGCGGCCTGGGGCATTGCCGCCACACTGCTGATCATGCTCGGCACCGCCGCCGCGCACCGCATCTGGCTGCAGCGCCAGGGCCTGCTCGCGGGCAGCCTGGCGGCGGCGGTCGATACCGCCCGCGCGGTGTGGGAGACGCTGCATGCCAGCATGAAGGAGGTGATGCAGCTGATCGCCGTCTGCGCCGCTGCCGGTGTGGTCGCCGGCGTGATCGGGGTGACCGGCATCGGCGGGCGTTTCGCCAATCTGCTGCTCGAGGTCGCCGGTGCCTCCGCCGCGCTGGCCATGGTCTTTGCGATGCTGGTTGCGATCGTGCTGGGCATGGGGGTGCCGACCACCGCGGCCTATGCGATCGCAGCGGCGGTGGTGGCGCCGGGGCTGATCCGCATGGGGGTCGAGCCGCTGACCGCCCACATGTTCATCTTCTACTATGCGATCCTCTCGGCGATTACCCCGCCGGTTGCGCTTGCCTCCTTCGCCGCCGCCTCGATGGCCAGGGCGGACATGTGGCGCACCAGCCTGATCGCGCTCAAGCTGGGGCTTGCCACCTTCATCGTGCCCTACATGTTCTGGCTCTCCCCGGCGCTGCTGGCCCGGGGCGAGCTCTGGGAGATCCTGCTCGCCTTCGCCACCGCCGGCTGCGGTGTCTATCTCCTCGCCTGCGCAACCGAGGGCTGGATGGGCCATGGACCGCTCGCGCTGCCGCTGCGGCTGGCCTCCGGCGCGGCCGGGCTGATGCTGATGGTGCCGGAGGCGATGACCGACGCCGCGGGTCTGGCGATCGGTGCCGGGCTGCTGCTGTGGCAGCGCCGCCGCTATCCGGTGGAGGGCATGGCACCCGTCCTCGCCCGGCCGGGGCAGTGACGCCCCGGCCGGAGGGCGCTCAGGCCATCACCAGCTCATCCGGGATGTTCTGCCCGACCTCGCGCAGATAGCGGGCAGCACCCGGGTGATAGGGCAGGAAGCTGTTCTTGGTCGCATTCTCGGCCACCGTCTCCGCCCCCGCGGCGATCGCCTGGCGCAGGCGGGCATTCTGGCTGAGCACCGCCTTCACCGCCTCATAGACGAAGTCCTCGGGCAGGCTGCGATGCCCGATCGCGAAGTTGAACATGCCGACCACCCGCAGATCGCGCGTGGGCGTGCGATAAGTGCCCTGCGGGATGACGGCCGGCGAGAGTTCGGGCATGGCCTGGACGATGCGGCGCACCTCCTCCTCGGTGAAGTCGAGGAAATTGACCTGGCTCTGGGTCTCGGCCTCGGTGAAGGTCGGAATCGGCACACCGGCGGCAAAGAGGAAGGCGTCGAGCAGCCCATCCTGCAGCTGCCCGGTCATGTCCGAACCCGACCCGTAGCGGATCGCGGCGGGGCGAATGCCCAGGGTGTTGAGGATGAGCGGGAAATAGGTGCCCGGCGTGCCGCCGCGCGGCCCCACGCCGACGGTGCGGCCGTTGAGCTGCGCCATGGCGGTGATGTTGCTGCGGCGCAGCGCGATGCCGTGGAATGGCGTGTCATACATGGGAAACAGCGCGCGGATGTCGCGGAAGCGGTTGCCCTGCGTCCAGTCGCCGGTGCCGTTCCAGGCCTGCAGCGCCACCCCCATGGTGACCATGCCGAGCTCGATCTCGCGCCGCTGGACCAGCACGATGTTCTGGTTGGGGCCCTGGGTGGTGCGGTAGGAGATGTTGACCCCCGTCGCCTCCTGCACGAGCTGCCCCCAGGCCGGGCCATAGACGGCATAGGTCCCGCCTGGGGAGGCCGTGCCCATCGTCAGCGCCCGCGGCCAGGCCGGGTTGCGCGGCTGGGCGGCCGCGGGGCGCAGCAGCGCAGGCAGGGCGAGGCCGAGGCCAGCCCCGGCCAGCAGATGGCGGCGTCGCATCACGTTCAATCCTCCCTAGAGAATGCGTGCGGATGATGAGGGGAGCAGCGTCGCTGCCCCGATGCGGCGCAGCATGCCGCAGATGCCGGGCCCGGCGCAAATGCCCCGCCTCCTGACCCTCCCCCAGGAAAGGGGCAGCCGCCCCCCGCCCCGGCGCGCCCCGGCACGCGGTGCTGCCCGGGCGCGCGCCCTTGCCCCGGTCCCGCGCCCTCTGGCCCGGCCGGGGCAGGCGATCAGGCCCTGGCCTGGCGCGGCAGCACCTCCCGCCCCAGGGTCTGGAGCACCATCTCGACGATGTGCGGCGCATTCAGCCGCGCGATGTCGTACTGCTTCCTGGGCGTGTCCTGGTCGATGTAGAAGTCCGGCAGCACCATGGGCCGGATCTTGAGGCCGCGGTCGAGCAGCCCGGCATGCGCCAGGTGGTGCATCACGAGGCCGCCGAAGCCGTTCACGCTGCCCTCCTCGATCGTGATCAGCACCTCATGGTGGCGGGCGAGGCGGTTGACGAGATCGGTATCCAGCGGCTTGGCGAAGCGCGCATCGGCCACGGTGCAGGAGATGCCCATGGTCTCGAGTTCCTCCGCCGCCTTGAGGCACTCCTGCAGCCGCGCGCCGTAGCTGAGGATGGCGACGCGGCTGCCCTCGCGCACGATGCGGCCCTTGCCGATCGGGATCGGCGTGCCGCGGTCGGGAACGGGGGCAAGTCCGAAGCCCTCCCCGCGCGGGTAGCGCACGGCGATCGGCCCTTCGTCGAAGGCGGCCATGGTCGCGATCATGTGGGCGAGTTCCACCTCGTCGGAGGGGGCCATGAGCGTAAAGCCCGGCAGACAGCCCAGGAAGGCGATGTCGAACGCCCCGGCATGCGTCGCCCCGTCCGCCCCGACCAGGCCCGCGCGGTCCATCGCGAAGCGCACCGGCAGGCCCTGCAGCGCCACGTCATGCACGACCTGGTCGTAGCCGCGCTGCAGGAAGGTCGAGTAGATCGCGCAGAAGGGCTTGAGCCCCTCGGTCGCCATGCCGGCGGCGAAGGTCACCGCGTGCTGTTCGGCGATGCCGACGTCGAAGCAGCGCTTGGGGAAGCGCTTGGCGAACATGTCGAGGCTGGTGCCCGAGGGCATGGCGGCGGTGATGGCGACGATGCGCTCGTCGTGCTCGGCCTCGGCGATCAGGGCGGAGGCGAAGACCTTCTGGAACAGCGGCGGGCCGGGCGGGGCCTTGTGCTGCTGGCCGGTCGCGATGTCGAACTTCTGCACGCCGTGGTACTTGTCGCCCGAGGCCTCGGCTGGGGCGTAGCCCTTGCCCTTCTGCGTCACCGCATGCAGCAGGAAGGGCCCTTCATGCGCCGAATCGCGCAGGTTGCGCAGCACCGGCAGCAGATGGTCGAGGTTGTGCCCATCCACCGGGCCCACGTAGTAGAAGCCGAGCTCCTCGAACAGCGTCCCGCCGGTCAGCAGCCCGCGCGCATATTCGTCGGCGCGCTTGGCGGCGCGTTCGATCGGCCCCGGGAAGTTCTTGGCCATCTTGGCCATGAAATCCCGGATCGAGAGGAAGGGACGAGAGGAGACGGTGCGCGCCAGATAGGCCGACATCGCCCCCACCGGCGGGGCGATCGACATGTCGTTGTCGTTGAGGATGACGATCATGCGCGACTTCAGAGCGCCGGCATTGTTCATCGCCTCATAGGCCATGCCGGCCGACATCGCGCCGTCGCCGATGACGCAGATGATGTGGCGGTTGGTCTCTCCCTTGAGGTCGCGCGCCACCGCCATGCCGAGGCCGGCCGAGATCGAGGTCGAGGAATGCGCCGCGCCGAAGGGGTCGTATTCGCTCTCGCTGCGCTTGGTGAAGCCCGACAGCCCGCCGCCCTGGCGCAGGGTGCGGATGCGGTCGCGCCGGCCCGTCAGGATCTTGTGCGGGTAGCACTGATGGCCGACATCCCAGATCAGCCGATCATGCGGGGTGTCGAAGGTGGCATGGATCGCCACCGTGAGCTCCACCACACCGAGGGAGGAGCCGAGATGCCCGCCGGTGACCGAGACGGCAGAGATGGTCTCGGCGCGCAGCTCATCGGCCAGCTGCTTGAGCTGCTCGACCGAGAAGTTGCGCATGTCGGCGGGAAAGCGGACCCGGTCGAGCAGGGGCGTGTGGGGGCGGTCCATGGTCAATGCCTCCGGGCGATGGTGAAGTCGGCGAGCGCGCGCAACAGATCGGCCCGCTCCCCGAAACCGTCGAGATGCGCCTTGGCTTGGGCGATCAGGCGTTCCGCCTGCAGCCGCGCGCGATCGACGCCGAGCAGCCCGACGAGCGTGGCCTTGCCCGCGCCGGCATCCTTGCCGGTCGCCTTGCCCGCCTCCTCGGCGCTGGCGGTCGCATCCAGGATATCGTCGGCGATCTGGAAGGCCGCGCCGACATCGCGGCCATAGGCGGCCAGGGCATGGCGCTGCGAGGGCGCGGCCTTGCCGAGGATCGCCCCCGCCTCGGCCGAGACCTCGATCAGCTTGCCGGTCTTGAGCAGCTGCAGCCGGCCGATCGCCGCCTCGTCGAGCGGTGCGGCCGCCCGCTCGGCCAGCATGTCGAGCATCTGCCCGCCGCACATGCCCCGCGGCCCCGCGGCGCGGGAGATCGCGCGCACCAGTTCGATCCGCACCGCCGGGTCGGGGTGGGTCTCCTCCTCCGAGAGGACGGTGAAGGCATGGCACTGCAGCGCATCCCCGGCCAGGATCGCGGTCGCCTCGTCGAAGGCGATGTGGTTGGTCGGCTTGCCGCGGCGCAGCGCGTCATTGTCCATCGCCGGCAGGTCGTCGTGAACCAGGCTGTAGGCGTGGATCATCTCGATCGCCGCGGCGACCCGGAGAGCGGCTTGCCGCGCTACCCCGAACTGCCGGGCCGATTCCAGGACCAGGAAGGCGCGCATGCGCTTGCCCCCGCCCAGGGCGGAGTAGCGCATGGATTCGAACAGGCGGGCCTCCGGCCCCTCGGGACGGGGCAACAGGGCATCCAGCGCCTGCTCGACCGCGGCGGCGGCATCGCTGAGGGCGCGGGCCAGCGCCATGCTGGCGGTGGCGGGGGCGATCTCGACCATGGCCTCAGCCGGCATCGCGAAGGGTTGGCCCCTGCGGGCCCAGGGCAATCGCCTGCACCCGCGCCTCGGCCTCGGCGAGCTGCGCCTCGCAATGGCGCTTGAGCCGCGCCCCGCGCTCGTAATCCGCCACCGCCCGCGCCAGATCGCCCTTTCCGGTCTCGAGCGCGCGCACGATCGCTTCGAGTTCGGCCAGCGCCTCCTCGAAGCTCAGGCTCTCCACCGGTCTCTCCTCCGCCGCCATCGGCGCCTCGCCCCCTTCCAGGAAACCCAACTCACCCGCTCAGACAAACCGGCCTGTCAACCCAGCCTGACAGGTTCGTCACGATAGCGGAATGGCTTACTTTCTCAACTGTAGTCTTCCAACACCCCGCGGCGGCGGATGTCCAGGGTGGCGCAATGGAAAGATCCCCCGAAGGCGCCATAGGACATGAAGGGGATGTCAAGCGGTTCGAACCCCCACTCCTTGAGCGCCTTGATCAGGCTGCGCTGGGAGGAATCGACCACCACCCGCTTGGGCGTCAGGCTCAACATGTTGATGCTGATCCAGGGCGAGCACATCGACACCTTGGCCAGCCAATCCCCCTCGATCGGATCGGGCCGCGGCGCGATCAGCACCTCCCAGCGCTTGAGGATGGGCGGGAGGCGTTCGACGTCGATATAGTCGGGGTTGACCAGCACCCGCCCCGGCGCGAGCGGGACGAAGCTGCTGTCGATGTGCATCGGCTGGCGGCAGAGCACCGGCAGCTCATGCAGGCGGATGCCGCGTTCGGCCAGGTGCCGGCGCAGCCACTCAAGCCCCATCCGGTTGGAGACATTGGAGCGGATGCAGAACCAGTCCCTGCCGCAGCGCACCGCATCGGCCGCATCGAAGACCGGCTCGAACTCCGTCACCACATAGCGCAGCGGCTCCCCGGGGCCGGGGATGCGGTAGTCGGGGTCGTAGAGCTCATCGGCGAGCTGCGGTCGCGGGGCGGAGATCCAACGCGCCCCGGCCAGGAAATACTCCTTGAACAGGCGGCGGTAGGCATCGCCCTCGAAATGCCGGGCCCGCCAGGCCATCGGCGTCTCCAGGATCTCGTTGCCGATGACCAGGAAACCGTCGCGCGGGCAGGCGATGGTGAAGCCGCGCGAGGACCACAGCAGGCTGCGCACCCGCCGCCGATGCGGGATCGGGTCGGGGCGGCGCACCCTGACCCCCTCGCTCTCGAGCAGGGCGATGAAACCTGCCAGCTCGCGTTCAGCCCGCGCCCGCATGAAGGACGGATAGGGCAGCCCGGCGAAGAAACGGTGCAGCCGGGCCGCCAGCCGGGGCATGTTGAAGGTCACCACCGGGTGATGGGGCGGAATGGTCGCACCCTCCAGCCGGCCGACGATCACCTCCTCGAGCGGATCCCACTCGTTCCAGGAATTGACCGGGCAGGCGGCGGCCGTCGCCTCGGTGGGGCTGGTCTGGCTCAGCGCGTCCATGCGGCTCTCCTCCCTGCGATCCTTCCTCCCCCGCTCTAGAGCAGGTCGTGCTCGGCTGGAATGCGGCGCTGCGGCATCCCCCGCCGGCCGCGGGGAGGGGGGCGGCCTCCCCGCCCGCCGCCCAGGTGACCGGCCCGGGCCGGCCCCGGCTCAGATGCCGAGCGGGCCGAGGCGAATCACCTCCACCTCCGCTCCCTCGGGCAAGGGCGGGGCATGGGGCGGGCGGATGATCAGCGCATCCGCCCGCGCCAGTGTTGCGAGCATGGAGGAATCCTGCCGCGGGAAGGGGGTGGCCACCCGCCCATCGGCGGAGAGGCGGGCGCGCAGATAATCCTCCCGCCGGTCGTTCTGCGGCAGCGCCGCACCGGCAAGCGCGCGATCGGTCGGCGTCGGCGCCGCCGGCAGTCCCGAGAGCACCGCCAGGGCCGGCAGCAGGAAGACCACAGCACAGACAAGCGCCGAGACCGGATTGCCCGGCAGCCCGAGCAGCGGCGTTCCGCCAAGCCGCCCCCAGATCAACGGCTTGCCCGGCCGCATGGCGATCTTCCAGAAATCGAGCGCGAAACCCTCGGGCCCCAGCGCCTTCTGCACCAGGTCGTGCTCGCCCACACTGGCCCCGCCGGTGGTCAGCAGCAGGTCGCAGCCCTGCCCGCTGCGCGCCAGGGCGGCGATCGCCGCGGGGTCGTCAGGGGCGATCGGCAGCACCAGCGCCTCCCCCCCCGCCACCGTGACCAAGGCCGCCAGCGCATGGGCGTTGGAGGAGACGATGCCGCCTGCGGGCAAAGGCTCTCCGGGCAGGGCGATCTCATCCCCGGTGGCCAGGATGCCGATCCTGGGGCGCCGATGCACCGTCAGCCAGGGGTGATTGGCCGCCGCCGCCAGGCCGATGTCGCGCGCCGTCAGCCGCCGGCCGGCGGGCAGCAGCGTCTCCCCGGCGGTGAAGTCAAGGCCAGCCGGGCGAATCCAGCGGCCGGGCTGCACACTCTCCTGCACCTTGACCAGGACGCCATCGGCGCTCGCCTCCTCCTGCAGCAGGATCCCGTCCGCCCCCTCCGGCAGGAAGGCGCCGGTGAAGATGCGCACGCATTCCCCGGGCCCGACCTGGCCGGCGAAGGGATGCCCCGCCGGGGCGGCGCCGATCTGGCGCAGCATCGCCCCGGCCTGCGCATCGGCCGCGCGCACCGCCCAGCCATCCATGGCCGAGACGGCGGCCGGCGGCTGCGTCAGCCGGGCGATCACCGGCCGCGCCAGCACCCGCCCCACCGCCTGCGGCAGCGGCACCACCTCCTCCCCCACCGGGCGCAGCGCCGAGAGGATCCGCTCCCGCGCCTCGGCCACCGCCAGCATCAGGGCGCCTCGTAGCGGCCGGACTTGCCGCCCTCCTTGAGCACCAGCCGGATGTCGGAGATCCGCATGCCGCGGTCGATCGCCTTGCACATGTCATAGACGGTGAGCGCGGCGATGGAGACGGCGGTCAGCGCCTCCATCTCCACCCCCGTCCGGCCGGTGGTCTTGACCAGCGCCTCGATCTCCACCGCATCCGGCGGGGCCGGCACGAGATCGACCGTGACCTTGGCGAGCATCAGCGGATGGCAGAGCGGGATCAGCTCATGGGTGCGCTTGGCCGCCATGATGCCAGCGAGGCGCGCCACCCCGAGCACATCGCCCTTGCCCGTCTGCCCCTCGCGGATCGCCTCCAGCGTGGCGGGCTGCATCAGCACCCGCCCGCGCGCGATCGCGATGCGCTCGGTCTCGGCCTTGGCCGAGACATCGACCATCACCGCCCGCCCGGCGGCATCGAAATGGGTCAAGCCCCCCATCGCCCCTCCCTCACCGGCCAAGGAAGGCGCGGGTGGCCGCCTCGATGTCCGGGGCGCGCAGCAGATGCTCGCCCACCAGCACGCAATGCGCACCGGCGGCGGCCATGCGCGCCACATCGGCGTGGCTGCGCAGACCCGATTCGGCGACCGGGATCTTCTCGGGCGGGACCAGCGGAACCAGGCGCTCGGCCACCGCAAGGTCGGTGGCCAGGGTGCGCAGGTCACGGTTGTTGATGCCGATCAGCCGCGTCTCGAGCCCCAGCGCGCGTTCGAGCTCGCGCTCGTCATGCGCCTCAGGCAGCACGGCCATATCCAGGCCGCGCGCGATCTCCTCGAGCTCATGCGCCTGGGCGTCGGTCAGCGCCGCCATGATCAGCAGGATGCAATCGGCCCCCATCGCCCGCGCTTCGAAGACCTGGAAGGGATCGATCATGAAATCCTTGCGCAGCACCGGCAGGCTGCAGGCGGCACGGGCGGCTGCCAGATCCTCGGGGCTGGTGCCGAACCAGGGCTCATCGGTCAGCACCGACAGGCACACCGCCCCTGCCCGCTCATAGGCGCGGGCGATGGCGGCGGGATCGAAATCCTCCCGGATCATGCCGCCGGAGGGCGACTTGCGCTTGATCTCGGCGATCAGGCCGGTGCGGCCTTCGGCCACCGCCTCGCAGAGGGCGGCGACGAAGGGGCGCGGCGGCGGCGCGTTGAGGGCGGCGCGCTCGATCTCGGCCATGCTGCGCCGGGCGCGGCGTTCCTCGACCTCGGCGCGCTTCGTGACAAGGATGCGGGCGAGCGTGTCAGGCAATGCGCTCGCGCTGCTGATGGGGGGGGCGTTCATCCGGGCTGTGTCGCTTGCCTCAGCCGCTGCAATACCCCGGCCGCGGCGCCGCTATCAATGGAGGCGGCGGCCAGCGCCACACCGGCGCGCAGATCCGCAGCGCGGCCTGCCACCACCAGCGCGGCCGCGGCATTGAGCAGCACGATGTCGCGATAGGGGCCGCGCCGGCCCTCGAGCAGGGCGAGCAGCGCCGCCGCATTCTCGGCCGGATCGCCGCCGCGCACCGCCTCCGGCGGCTGGCGGGACAGCCCGGCATCCTCCGGGGTGATCTCGAACTCGCGGATCCGGCCGCGATCGAGCTCCACCACCCGGGTGGGGCCGGAGAGAGCGATCTCATCCAGACCCTGGCCATGCACCACCCAGGCGCGTTCGGTGCCGAGCCGGCCGAGCGCCTCGGCCATCGGCCGCAGCCATTGCGGGGAGAAGGCGCCGGTCAACTGCCGCCGCACCCGTGCCGGATTGGCCAGCGGCCCGAGCAGGTTGAAGATGGTGCGCGTGCCCAGCTCGACCCGCGCACCGCCGGCATGGCGCAGCGCGGCGTGATGGCGCGGGGCCATCAGGAAGACCATGCCGGCCTCGCGCAGAATGGCCGGCAGCCGCTCGAAGGGAACATCGAGGTGAACGCCGAGGGCGGCCAGCGCATCGGCCGCGCCGGAGCGCGAGGAGAGCGCCCGGTTGCCATGCTTGGCCACCGGCACGCCGGCCCCGGCCACCACGAGCGCGGTCGCGGTCGAGATGTTGAGGCTGCCCGAGGCATCACCGCCGGTGCCCACGATGTCGATCGCCTCCGGCGGGGCTTCGATCGCGACCATGCGCGCACGCATGGCGCGCACCGCCCCGGTCATCTCGGCCACCGTCTCCCCGCGCACCCGCATGGCCATCAGCAGGCCCGCGATCTGGGCGGGTGTGGCCTCGCCCGCCATGATGATGCCGAAGGCGGCCTCAGCCTCGGTCTCGGCCAGCCGCTCGCCCTCGGCAAGCCGCGCCAGCACGGGCTTGAGGCTGTTCATGCCGCCACCTGCGCGCGCGCCAGCCGGCAGAAGTTGGACAGGATCGCATGCCCGTGTTCGGAGGCGATGCTCTCCGGGTGGAACTGCACGCCCCAGATCGGCTTCTCCC
>JANWYF010000228.1 GCA_025057055.1 Rhodovarius sp.
GGGGTGGATGGGGGGCTGGCGAAGGGGTCCGGCCGGTCGGTGCCGGGGCTCGATCTGGGCGCGGCGGTGCTGTGGGCGAAATCAGCCGGTCTGCTGGCGGCAGGCGGGGGTCATCCGATGGCCGCCGGCTTCGCCCTGCCCGAGGAGCGGCTGCCCGCCTTCCAGGATCTGCTCGAGGAACGCCTGCCCGAGGCCGCAGCTCTGCCCGCCGCCTCTGACCTGCTGCTGGATGGCAGCCTCTCGGTGCGTGGCGCCGGCGTGGAGATGGCCGAGGCCGTGCAGCGCCTGGCCCCCTTCGGCCCGGCCAATGAGGAGCCGATCTTCGTCCTGCCCGGCGTGCGCGTGGTCAAGGCCGACCGGATGGGCGCGGAGGGCAGCGTCATCCGCGCCTTCCTCGAGGGGCCGGATGGCGGGCGCCTCAGAGCGGTCTGCTTCCGCGCCAAGGAGGGGCCGCTCGCCGAGCTGCTGCTCTCAAGCCAGGGGGCGCCGCTGCATCTGGCCGGGCACTTGCGCGCGGAACGCTGGAACGATCAGACGACCGCCACCCTGCATGTGCTGGATGGAGGGGTGGCGGGATAGGGGTGCCCTCTGGCCGCACCCGCTGCCGATGGGAGCCGGCGCCCCGCCCCCTCCCCGCCTCGGCTTGCGCCCTCAGGCGAGCTCCAGGCTCCGGTCCCACAGGTTGGGCATGATCGGCAGGCTGTAGCCAGAGACGAAGGGCCGCGCCTCCCCGGTCGCGGGGTCGAAGACGTGCCGGCGGATCGCGCCGATATTGCCGCCATAGACATGGATGCTGATGCTCGCCGCATCGGGCAGGGCATTTTCCACCATGTGCATATCCTCGAGCCCGGGGGCGACGGCGATCACCTCGCCGGGGCGCAGCCGGTCCACCTGACCGGGGCGCAGCGGCCGGCCAGGCCCGTCCCGATGCATGGTGGTCGAGACCTCCTCCCCGCGCAGCATGCCAACCAGCCCCCAGACCAGATGGTTGTGCACCGGCGTGCGCTGGCCGGGCCCCCAGACGAAGGAGACGACGGAGAACCTCTCGAGCGGGTCGCAATGCAGCAGATATTGGCGATAGGTCGGGCCCGGCGCGGCGAAGGCCGCGGGCAGCCAATCGTCATGGGCGATCAGGTCGGCGAGGATCGCCTTGCCCTCGCTGAACCAACGCTCCATGCCGGCCTCCTGCTCCGCGAGGCGGGTCATGGCCTGGATCGCCTGCCGCAGCCGCGCGAGGTTCGGTGTGGGCTCGGTCATCGCGCCTCTCCCCTCCTTCGCTCTCCGTTCCCCGACAGGATAGCACCAGCCGGCCCGCCCTCGGCTGCCCCGGCCGCGCCGGCACCGCCCGGCCCGGGTTTGCGGGCCGAGATCAGCCGGTAGCGCACCGCCCCCTCGCCGGCCAGCAGCTCCAGCATCATCCCGCCGAGATCCGCCTCGCTGCGATAGCCGAGGCCGAAGAGGCGCTTCCACCTCAGTTGCCGCTGCCGCAGGGCGATCCTGGGCGCGAGCTCGGCGGCCGGACGGAGCAGGGTGAGCGGGGTCAGATCCCGCTCCCAGATCGCAACGAGGCCGGCCTCGGCCATCGCCGCGCGCCAGCCGGCGGCGGTGGGTGCCACCGGGCAGCGCCAGCAGCGCTTGAACACAGCAAGCCGCGCGGCCTGCTCGGCGGTCAGGCCATCCTCCGGCATGTCGTCCACCACGGTCAGCACCCCG
>JANWYF010000109.1 GCA_025057055.1 Rhodovarius sp.
GATCGCCACCCCCTTCTCCCTCAGGAAGCGGTACCAGCCGTCCACATCCTGCGCCACGAAGGTGAAGACGACGCCGCCCTCCGCCCGCGGATTGTCGGTGGCGCGCGGCGCGCGCGCCCTGCACAGGCCGAGGAAAGCCGCTCCGCCCGCCACGGCATAGATGCGGCAGCGCCCCTGGTCCTGCACCAGCGGCAGTTCCAGCACCTGCTCGTAGAAGGCCCAGCAGGCGGGCGCATCCTCGGCGTAGAGGAAGGTCACCTGCTGGTCGAAGGCCGGGCGCGGAAAGCGGGCGGGGGAGGGGGTGGGCGCGTCTGTCATCGACCGCTCCCTGCCGCGGCCGCCCTCAACTGGCCAGGGCGATGCGCCCAGCACCGGCCAGTGCTGCGACGCGGACCGCCACCGCGGGCAGGGCTTGCGGCTCGAGCCCGAGCAGCCTGACGATGCCGCGGGCCAGCTCCTCCTCGGTGGCGGCCGGGGTGAGCGCCTGCAGACGCTGGGCGGCGGCCTCGATCTCGGCCGGGGCGACCATGGCGGCGCGGCGCAGATGGGCCGCTGCCGCTGCGCGGTGGCGCGGAGAGGGGGGCGGGCTGTCCTCGGCGCTGTAGAAGCCCCCCTCCTCCCGCACCCCGTGCAGCCGGACGGCGAAGCGCAGCGCCTCCTGCACCGCCGCACGCGCTGCCGGATCGAGCGTGGGCAGGCCCCAGAGCAGGCGCATCCGCTCGGCCACCGCCTCGGCATGGATGGGCGCCTCGATGCGGATGATCTCGGCCACCAGGGCGGCGCGTGCCCCGGGCGGCATCGCCTCGATCGGGGTCTCGCGCGGGACTTCGAGCCTCGCCTCGACATAGGGCTCGGCCAGGCCAGGATCGGCAGGAGAGGGGGCAGCCGGGGTTGCCGCGCCCTCGAGCGGGGTGCCGAGGGCGGCGCGCAGGCGCGCCTCGGCCGCGCGCGGGCGGTTCAGCCAATCCAGGCTCCAGGACCGGGTCAGCCGCCACCCCATGGCGGAGAGCGCCGCCTGCCGCCCGCGATCGCGGTCGCGCGCGCAGCGCAGCGCCGCCCAGTCCGGCCCGTCGAGCTCGATGCCGAGCTCGAAGCCCTGCTCGCCGCGCGCCGCGACGTCGATGAACAGGCCCGAGATGCCGATGCGCCGCACCGGCTCGCGCCCGGCCGCTCGCACCACCTCGGCCACCGCTTCGGCGAGCGGTGAGGCGCCGGCGCCCTCTCCGCCATGGGGCGCCTCCAGCCCCCCGGCGGCGAAGGCGAGGAAGGTCTTGAGTGCTGCCACCCCCCGCCCGCCGGCACGGGCGAGGTCGATCTCCTCCGCGCCGAGCGAGCTGAAGACGATGCAGCGCTTCTTGGCGCGCGTGATCAGCACATTGAGGCGCCTCTCGCCCCCCTCCTGGCTGAGCGGGCCGAAGCGCATGGCAAGCCGCCCCTCAGCGTCGCGCCCGTAGCCCACCGAGATCAGGATCGCGTCGCGCTCATCGCCCTGCACACTCTCGAGGTTCTTGACGAAGAAGGGCTCGTGCGGGTGGGCGTTGAAGAAGGCTTCGGTCTCCGGGCTCTCGCGCCGGGCGCGCTCCAGCGCCTCGAGGATGGCATCGCGCTGGCGGATCGAGAAGGCGGCGACGCCGAGGCTGTCTTCCGGCGTCTCGCGGGCGTGGCGCAGCACCGCCTGGGCCACTGCCTCCGCCTCGATCGCATTGGTGCCGCTGCCGCCGGCATCGAAGCGTCCGTCGATGCGCACGAGCGAGAGGCCGAGCGCAGGCGACCGCGGCCTGGGGCTTGGCATCACGAACAGCCGCCCGCCGTAGAACTCGGCGTTGGAGGTGGCGATCAGGCTCTCATGCCGGCTGCGGTAGTGCCAGCGCAGCATGGTGTTGGGCACGCCGCGCGCATTGGCCAGGCCCAGGATGCTCTCGACCTCCCGTGCTGCGACCGTCTCGGGCGCGTCCTGGGGCGCGGTGTTCTCCTCCTCCTCGCTGGTCAGACGCTGGAAGAAGCGGGTAGGCGGCAGCTGCCGATCATCGCCCACCACCACCATCTGCCGGCAGCGCGCGATCGCGCCCAGGGCATCGACCGGTTCGACCTGGCTCGCCTCGTCGATCACCAGCAGGTCGAAGGTCAGGCCGGGCTTGAGGCCGTGCGGCGGGGCGAGGAACTGCGCCACCGAGAGGGGCGACATCATGAAGATCGGCTTGATCGCCTGCACCGTGCTGCCGGCGCGCAGCAGCAGCTCGCGCACCGGCAGGTGGCCGCGGCGCTTTTCCATCTCGCCCAGCAGGATGCGCATGCCCGGGCTCTCGCGCGCGGCGCGCATGCGCTGGTGGTGGGCAAAGGCCGCCTCGGCGCGGGCAAGCGCGATGCGTGCGGCATCCGCGGCGCGGAATTCCTCGATCAGGCGGTCGAAGCTGTCGCCGTCGAAGGCCGCGAGGGTGGGGTCGGCGCGCATGGCCTCCCGCAGCAGCGCCTCCATCATCGCGTATTCGCAGGTATCGACCGCCGCCTCGGGCCGGATGCGCCCTTCGGCCAGCGCATCGGCCAGCGGGGCGAGCTCCGGCGCTGCCTCGCGCGCGCGGCGCCAGGCGAGCCAGGGGCCGAGGGCCTCCGGCTCGCTGGCCGCGCGGGCCAGCCACTCGGCGAGCTGCGGGAAGCGCATCGGCTGTTCGAGGTCGAGGGCCGCGCTCAGCTCCTCGGCCGCGGCCACGGCCGCGCGCAGCGGCGCCATCGGCAGCTGCGGGGCGCGTGTGATGCCCTGCCGCCAATCCGGGCCGAAGGCGATGCGTGCCCAGCCTTCGGCGGCATCGAGCCTGGCCAGCGCATCCCGGCGGGCGATCGCGGCATCCAGCACCGACAGAGGATCGGCCGCGGGATCGGCGGCGACGGCGGCCAGGACCGCGCGCGCGGCGCGGCGGGCGGAAGAGAGGAAGCCGAACATCCCAGCGGGCGTGGCCAGGGTGGCGCGTGCCTCCTCGAGCCCTGCCACCTTCTCGGCCCCCGGCTTGAGCCGCGGATCGGGGCGGGCGAGCAGGGCGAGGTCGGCCTCCAGGGCGGCGATGCGTGCCTCCCCGCCCTGGTAGCCGGCATCCTCGGGCGGCGGTTCGCCGAGGGCACGGGCCACCGCCTCGGCGCGGGCGATCATCGCGGCGGCCTCCGCCGGCAGCAGGTCGGGTGCGGCGGCGATGGCGCGGATCAGCCCAGGCAGCCGCGCCAGCAGGCGCTCCGTGGCCGGCCCGTCGAGTGCCGCGCGCACCCCGCGCCAGGGCGAGGCCGCGCCATCGACCCGCGCGGCGAGTTCCCGCGCCGCCGCGGAGAGGCGCTGCAGCGCCGCGGCATCCGGCGCCGCCAGGGTGAAATCGGGCGCCGACGCCCCCCGCCGGCGCAGGGCGACCAGCCGGCCCACCACCTCATGCAGCGGCAGGCCGCTTGCGCCCACCACCGCGCGCATCGCGGCGGCGTGGCGGTTGAGCCGTCCGCGGATCTCGCCCAGGCGGCGGATCACCGGCGCGCGGTCGGGCCGCGGCGGGGCGGGCAGGGCCAGCGTCGCGCGCAGCTCATCGAGCACGGCGCGCTTGGACTGTTTTTCGCTGTGCAGCTCGAGGCAGGCCGCCCCAAGGCCGAGCGATTCCAGCCGGCGCTTGACCACCTCGAGCGCTGCCAGCTTCTCGGCCACGAAGAGCACGGTGCGGCCATCCAGGATGGCCTGGGCCAGGATGTTGCAGATCGACTGGCTCTTGCCGGTGCCGGGCGGGCCCTGGATGACGACATGGCCGCCGCGGCGGACGAGCTCGGTGGCCAGGGCCTGGCTGCCATCCACATCCAGGACATGGTCCAGCCGCTCGACCGGGATCTCGGCATCCACATCGGTCTCATCGGGGAAGGCGGGGGGCTGGGGCGGCAGCGGCGCGCCGCCGACCAGGCAGCGAATGAGCGGATGCTCGAGCAGGCCGGGATTGGCCTGCGGCGAGAGGTCGCGCCACATCAGGAACTTGGCGAAGCTGAACAGGCCCAACGCCAGGGTGTCGGGCTGAATGCGCCAATCCGGCCGCTTGATCGCCTCGGCCACCGCCGCTGCCCAGCGGGCGGGCTCATAGGCATCGGGGTCGAAGGCAGGCAGGAGGATGCCGAGCGTGGCGAGCTTCTCGCGCAGGGAGAGGTTCTCCGCCACCTCCTCGGTCTGGGCCCGCAGGCGGAAACGGGCGGTGACACCCTCGCGCTCCAGCGCCGCCGGCACCAGGGCCAGCGGGGCCAGCCGTTCTACCCCTGGTGTGGCCGGATCACGCCACGCCAGCGTGCCGAAGGCGAGGAACAGCGAGGGCACGCCCGTCTCCTCCCGCGCGGTGCGGGCATCGGCCATGATGTCGCGCAGGCGGCGCGTCAGCTCCTCGGGCGGCAGCGCTGCGCGCAGCAGCCGATCGCGGCGTCCGGGCTCGCGCGGCGCGCCGTCGGCCACGGCCACCGCCACGCCGTCGGCGGAGCTGCGGCTGCGGCGCCCGCCCCGGGCGGGTGCGACCGCCATGCCCGAGGCTTCGAAGCCGAAGGTGCGCCCGGCGGCCAGTTCGGCGAAGACGAAGCCGGCATCTTCATTCTCGAGGAGCAAGACCCCGCGCGAACGGCCGGGGGCAGGCAGGGAGAGCAGCCGGTTGCGGGTCGAGAGATCGATCAGGCCGCGCCGGGCCTCCTCGAGCGCGCGGGCAAGCGTGGTCTCCATGGCGGCCATCCGTCCCTGCCGCGCGATGTAGCGATGCGCGGGGGCGGGGGCCAGTAGCGGGCCGCGCGCTGCGCAGGATGCGGGCGGGCGGCCGATGCCGCAGCCTCGGGCTCCTCACTTCACTGCCGGCGGAAGGGGTGGCGGAAGAAGAGGCCCAGCCGGCGCAGGCCATGGGCCAGCGGCAGCAGCGCCGCCATGGCACGATAGGCCGGCAGCGGCGCGGCGATGCGCCCCAGCACGGCCAGAGCAGGGGAGCGTTCCCCGTGCTGGGCAAGGCCGAGGGCGGCGAGCAGCACCGCCTCCTCGAGCGCCACCCGCGGGCAGAGGCGGCAGGCCGGGGTTACCCCCGCTGTCCGCAGCAGGGCATCGAGGGGCATGGCGAGACCCTCCGCCCCCTCGGCGGCCAGGACCAGGGCCGCGGCGGGCAGCGGCGCGGGGCCGGCGGCCCAGGCGCGCATCGCCTCCAGCACCAGGGATTCGGCGGCGGGCAAGGCATCGGCTTCGGCGTCAAGATGAGGCCAGAGGGGCAGGCCGCGTGTGGCCATCGGCGGTCTCCTTCGCTGACCGCGGCAGCGTATTGCGAATGAGAGTGATTCGCAATCGGCTTCGCGCCGGGCCAAGCCCGCCGGACGGCCCCCACCATCAGCCCTGCCGCAGCCCCCCTTGCGGCGCGCGATGAGGCCCTTCTGCGGAGAGGCCCGCGCCTATGCGCAACCGCGCTGAGAGGCCGGCCCCGCGCCGATGCGACAGGGCGCCACCGCGGCTCCCGACGGGGGTGGCCGCAGATGGGGGAAGTGCCCGCCTCCTACCGCCGCCCAGGGGCGCCTGAGGGCCGGGAGCGCACGGCCGCCGCGCGCTGCGACTAGCGCCGCACCGACGGCACATGCCCGATCGGTCGCGGCCCGATGCGGCGACCGCTGCTCTTATCCCGCGCCAGGTCGGGGCTGGCGGTGGCTGGCGCGCCTTAGAGCTCTCCCTCCGCCCGCAGCGCGCGCAGGGTGGCGCGCAGTGCGGCGGCGGCGGTGGCGATCTCCTCCTCCCCATGCACGGCGGAGAGAATGCCGCCCCGATGCCCCATCGGATCGACGCCGTGGACCACGAGGCCGAGATGCAGTTTCTGCAGCAGGCTCTTGCGCGGATCGGGCGCGAAGGCCTCGGGCGGCAGGGCGAAGGCGTCGAAGCGGAGCGGATCGATCGCCAGCCCCTGCGGGTTGGTGAAGAAGAAGAAAAAGCTGAACTCCCCGTAGACCGCCCAGGGGACGCCTTCCTCGGCCAGCACGGCGTTGAGGGCGGCGCGCATCGCCTCCCCCGCGCGATTGGCGCGGCCGCAGGCATCCTCGTCCCGCACCGCGCGCAGCATGGCGATGCCGGCCGCGGCCGAGACCGGGTTGGCGTTGTAGGTGCCGGGGTGCTTGATCTTCTCCCGCCCCTTGCGCGCGCTCGCCTCGAAATCCAGCGCCTCCAGGATCTCCGCCCGGCCGGCCACCGCCCCGCCGGGCATCCCGCCGGCCAGCACCTTGGCCAGGGTGCAGAGGTCGGCTTCCACCCCGCGCGCCTGCTGCGCACCGCCGGGGGCGATGCGAAAGCCGGTGACCACCTCATCCAGGATCAGCAGCACACCATAGGCGCGCGTGAGCTCGCGCAGGGCGTGCAGGACATCCGGGCGGAAGGGCACCAGGCCGCTGGTCGCGCCGAGCGGCTCCAGGATGACGGCGGCGATGTCGCGATCGGCCGCGAGTGCCGCCTCCACCGCCGCGATGTCGTTGGGCGGCAGCAGGCGCACGCCTTCGGCCACTGCCTCGGGCACGCCGGGGGTGGGCGTGCCGTCGAAATGCCCATCCACTCCGAAGGCCATCGCATCGTGCCAGCCGTGGTAATGGCGGTGAAAGCGCAGGATCTTGCGCCGCCCCGTGAAGGCGCGGGCCAGGCGGACCGCCATATGCGTCGCCTCGGTCCCGCTGGCGGTGAAGCGGACGCGTTCGGCGCAGGGGACCAGCTCCTGCACCAGCGCGGCCCATTCCACCTCGAGCGGCGTGCCCGCGGCGAATTGGCTGCCGCGGCGCATCTGCTCGATCGTCGCCTCGACCACGGCGGGTGGGCAGTGGCCCAGCAGATGGCTGCCATGGCCGCCGAAGAGATCGAGCAGCCGGTTGCCGTCGACATCCCATTTCCAGGCGCCCGCGCCGCGTTCGCAATAGAGCGGCCAGGGCTTCACCCAGCGGCTGTCATGCGCGATGCCCGAAGGCAGGCTGGCCAGCGCCCGGCGATGCAGCGCCGCACTGCCCGGCGTGCGCGCCATGTAGGCGTTGATGATCGCGCTGTTGGTCAGACCCGTATCCGGCACCGGCCCCTCCCGCTCGCACCTCAACCGCCGCCCGCGCTCCGGCCCGTCGCCCGCGCCGTGCAGCCCGCACCCCTCGGGCGGGCAGGAGAGGAGCGCAGCACGAGCCGGTCAGCGGTGCAAGGCGGCCAGGGTATCGGCGTAGCGGGCCAGCACCTCCCGACGCTTGGTCTTCATGCTGGCGGTGAGCAGCCCGTTGTCGATGCTGAACGGCTCATCGAGCAGCTTCCAGCGGCGGATGCGTTCGATGGTCGAGAGCTTGGCATTGACCCTCGCCACCGCCTGCTCGACCCGATCCGCCATGCCCTCGGCCGGCACCAGCAGGGCGACGATGCCAGGCTGCCCCTCCCCCGCGACGATCGCCTGCATGATCTCGGGTTCGGCCATCAGCATCGTCTCGATCTTGGTCGGGGCGATCATGTCCCCGCCGAGCAGCTTGATGAAATCCTTCTTGCGGTCGGTGATGATGATCCGCCCCTCGGCATCCAGCGCCCCGACATCGCCGGTATGCAGCCATGGTCCGCCGGGATCGCCGGGGAGGGGTTTGAGCGCGGCCGCCGTCGCCTCCGGATTGTTCCAGTAGCCATCCATCACCAGCGGCCCGCGCACCAGGATCTCGCCATCCTCGGCGATCTTCACCTCCACCCCCGGCAGCGGCCGCCCGACCGTGCGGCGGTCGTTGAACCAGGGGAGATTGACCGAGATCACCGGCCCCGCCTCGCTCTGGCCATAGCCCTGGATGACCGGCATGCCGAGGGCGAGGAAGAAGCCCGAGAGATCCGGATCCAGCCGCGCGCCGCCCGAGACCATCACCTGCACCCGACCGCCGAAGCGGGCGCGGAAGCGATCGCGCACCAGCCGCTCGAGCAGCGCATCCTGCAGCCGCTCGAAGGGGCTGAGCGGCGGGCCATCCAGCTTGCGCAGGCCGAGCGCCAGAGCGCGTTCGAACAGCGCGCGGCGCAACCCCCCCTCCTTCTCGATCTGGGCCAGGATGCGCGCCTTCAGCACCTCGAACAGACGGGGGACGGCGGTGATCGCCCCCGGGCGGAACTCGGCCATCTCGGCCGCCAGCCGATCGGCGCCGCGGGAATAGACCACCTCCATCCCGATCATCGGCAGGATGAAGCCGCCCACCGTGTGCTC
>JANWYF010000205.1 GCA_025057055.1 Rhodovarius sp.
CAGGTGCGCGATGTGGCGCATTGGGCGGAGATCGTCCGCCGCACCGGTGCCCAGGTCGATTGAGGGGCTGCCGCGCCGCCTGATCGACCCCGGGGCGGGGATGCCGCCACCGGGCCGGAGGCCGCCTGGGCCGGTCCCGCCTGGAAGGGGGGGCTGCCCTCGGCCCCGCGCCGAAGCCTGCTGGCCTGCTCCCCGGCCTGCCCGCCGTGGCGCTTTGCCGACCGCCGCAGGCCAGCAGCCCGGGGAGGCGCCGTGGTCAGGGCTGAGCCCTGTGGGCGGGGCTTCCCCAGCTTGGGCCGGCGCCCTGGCTGCTGCCGGCCGGCGCCGCCTGCGCTAGGCTTCTGCGCCATGCTCGGGAGGAAGCTCGGAGTGGATCATGGCTGATCTGGAGGCGATCCGCAGACTGCGCGTCGATCAGGTGGGCAGCCTGCTCAGGCCGCCCTGGCTGATTGCGGCCTTTCTCGACTGCGCGGCCGGGCGCCTCTCGCGCGAGGCCCTGGCCCCCATGATCGAGCGTGCCGTGCGGGAGGTGGTGGCGAAGCAGGAGGCGCTCGGCTTTCCCATCGTCACCGACGGCGAATACGAGCGCGTCAACTGGCAGGTGAGCTTCGGCCGGATCGAAGGCTGGGCGATCGACGAGGTCTCCTGGCGTGCCTTCCTGGCCAATCCCAGCATGCGCCACGAGCATGAGAAGCCGCTTTCGCGCGGGGTGGATGCGGTGGAGACCTTCCGCACCCCGGCCACCGGCAAGCTCCGCCTGGTCGAGAACCTGCCGCTCAAGGAATACCGCCGGCTGGCCGCGATCGCCCGCCACCCGGCCAAGGCGATGCTGATGGGGCCGGATCGGGTCTCGCAGATGTGCGACCTTGACGCCTCGCGCCCCTTCTATCCGGATGCGGATGCCTTCCTGGCCGATGTGGTCGCGATCCAGTCGCGCATGGTGGGGGAGCTGATCGATGCCGGCTGCCCCTATGTCCAGCTCGATGAACCGAGCTACACCGGCTATGTCGATGCGGCCACGCTCGAGCGCATGCGCGCGCGCGGAGAGGATCCGCGCGCCAATCTGCGCCGCGCCATTGCCGCCTCCAACGCGGTCATCGCCCCCCATGCCGGGCGCGCCGTCTTCGGCATCCACATCTGCCGTGGCAACCGCGCCAGCATGTGGCACCGCGAGGGGCATTACGACCCGATCGCCGAGGAGCTCTTCGGCAGCCTCGCCTTCGACCGGCTGCTGCTCGAGTACGACAGCGACCGCGCCGGCGGCTTTTCGCCGCTGCGCTTCGTGCCGAAGGGCAAGATGGTGGTCCTCGGCTTGGTCACCACGAAGACGGGAGAGCTGGAGAGCGTCGATGCGCTGCTGCGCCGCATCGAGGAGGCCACGCGCTATATCGCGCCCGAACAGCTCGCGGTCAGCCCGCAATGCGGCTTCGCCTCCGGCCTGGCCGGCAATGACCTGACCGAGGACCAGCAGTGGCGCAAGCTCGAGCTGGTGCTGGAGACCGCCCGCCGCGCCTTCGGCTGAACCCAGAGGGAGGGAGAGGATGTCGAGCCCAGCTGCCCTGTTCCGACGCCATGCCCTGATCGCCGCCGGCGGGGTGGCGATCGGCGGGGCCTCTGCCGCGCGCGCCCAGCCGGGGCGGATCACCCGCATCGTGGTGCCCGTGCCGGCGGGCGGAGGCATGGATGCCTGTGCGCGCCTCTTTGCCGAATACGCCCCGCGCGAGGTGCTGGGCCAGGCGGTGGTCGACAATCGGCCCGGCGGTGCGCTGCGGCTGGCCATCGAATATGTCCAGCGCGCCGAGCCGGATGGGCGGACGCTGCTCTTCGCCCCCGCCTCGGTCTTCACCATCTACCCGCACATCTACCGCCGGCTGACCTATGACGTGGCGAGAGATTTCGCCCCGATCTCCACCTTCTGCGAATTCGACCTGGCGCTGGGCGTGCCCGGCAACTCCCCGGCCGGGACGCTGGCGGAATACCTGGCCATGGTCCGCAGCCAGGGGCCGCGGGCCGGCAGCTTCGCCGTGCCGGCGGCAGGATCGGCCGCGCATTTCGCCGGTGCACGGCTGGCGCGCCTGACCGGTCTGCCGCTCGAGCATGTGCCCTATCGCGGCTCGGCCCCGGCGATGCAGGATCTGGTGGCGGGCAATGTGCCGGCGGCCTTTAACGTCTCGGGCGAGTTCGTGGCCCATCGCGCGGCCGGCCGGGTGAAGGTGCTGGCCACCACGGGCGCCCGCCGCTCCCCCTTCTTCCCCGATGTGCCGACCTTTGCCGAGCTCGGCTTCAGCGAGCTCGTGATCGGCGAATGGTTCGGGCTGTTCGCGCCGGCGCGCACGCCGCAGCCGATGATCGAGGCGCTGAACGGGGCGGTGGCGGCGGCGCTTCGCCAGCCCGAGGTGCTCGCGCGCCTGCAGCAGCTTGCCTATCAGCCGCTGCACATGCCGGCCGAGGCCTTTGCGCGCCGCATCCTGGCCGAACAGCAGTCCTGGGCCGAGACGGTGCGCGCCACCGGCTTCGTGGTGGAGGAGTAGCGGCGGGCTTGCCGCGCCGGGAAGACGTGCCAGATTCGAAACGATGTCGTCCGGTCGGCTCGATGATGCGGCGTTGACACGGGCGGTGGATCTCTCGATCCGCCGGGCCTTAGCCTTCGCGGCGCTCGCCATCGCCACCACCATGCTGGCGCTGTCCTATGATGTGGCGCTGGCCTTCAGCGTCGGGGCCCAGCTGCTTGCGGTGATGACCCTGGTCATGGCCGTGCTGGCCTGGCACGCCCCGCGGCGCGAGCTGCGCGACAGCGAAGCCTGGACCGAGCTGCTGGCCAGCGGCCAGACGGGCGGCCGCCGCCTGGCCGAGGTCCGCCCGCTGCTCGCGGCGAAGCTGCAGGAGCGGCTGAACTGGCACGCCGAGCGGCTGGCGGTGGCGACCCTGGCGCTGGCATGCCTCGGCCTGCTGTTGCGGGCGCTTAAGAGCCTGATGTGATCTCCTCGATCATGGCCGCCGCGTGCCCAAGCCCTGGCCAGGAGACGCGCCAGCGCCTCCCTGGCGCGACCTGACGGCCGCGGCGGTCGAAGACGACGGCCAGCGCCGCCCCGGCCGGCAGGCCTCCCATCGCCCGGGCCCGTCGGGCTGCCTCCTCGAGCAGGGCTTGGACGGGTGCCGCCCTCGCGCGCGGCCGGGCATCACCCTCGGCCAGGGCGCAGCGATCCGGCCAAGGCGGGGCAGGGCGGGGACGGCCGATCACCACCTGGCCAAGCCCGGCCAGATCGGCCACCGCCTCGGCCGCGGTTGCCGGTCCTTCCAGGTAACGGCTGGCTGAGAGGTCGAGGGCGGGATGGAGTGCGGCGAGCGGCGGCAGGCCTTCGCCCTCGGCCGATAGCGGCTCGGCCAGGATCGCCACCAGGGCCGGGGAGGCGCGGCCATGGCGGAGGATGGTGGAGGGCAGGGCAGGGCCCTGCGGCAGGAGGCGCGGCGCGACCAGCGGCCCGGCAAGGCCGGATTCGAGCAGCCGCAGGCCGCAGGGGATCAGGCCGAGCAACTCCAGCACCTCCACCGCCACTTCCTCGGCGGCGGGGATGTCGGGCGGGCTCTCGGCGGGGGAGAGGGGCAGCACGGCCTGCCCGGTTTCCAGCGCCTCGGCCAGCGCCTGCGCCAGGGCCGATCTCATCGCAGCGGGGGCAGGGGCGGGATCTCCTCCTCGACAAAGCCGCCGGGGGGTGGGGCCTCGATCGAGATGGGCGGCGGACCGCTCGCCTGGCCATACAGCAGATCCGGCAGCCAGGTGACCAGCGGCGGGAAGAGATAGACCAGCAGCATGGTCAGCACGACGATGAAGATGAAGGGCATGCAGCCGCGGAAGATGTCCTCGAGCCGGACATGCCGCGGTGCGACACCTTTGAGGTAGAAGGCCGACATGGCCACGGGCGGAGAGAGGAAGCTGGTCTGCAGGTTGAGGGCGATCAGGATCCCGAAGAAGAGGGGATCGACGCCGAAGTCATCCAGCAGCGGCAGGAAGATCGGGACGAAGATGATGATGATCTCGGTCCACTCGAGCGGCCAGCCCAGGATGAAGATGATGGCCTGCGCCAGCACCATGAAGGTGAAGGTGTTGAGGGGCAGGTTCTTGACGAACTCCTCCACCACCGATTGCCCGCCCAGATAGCCGAAGACCGAGGAGAAGATGAAGGAGCCGATGAACAGCCAGCAGACCATGGCGCTGGTGCGCGCCGTCAGGAACACGCTCTCCTTCAGCTTGTCCCAGGTGAAGGCGCGATAGGCGATGGCCAGGATGATGGCGCCGAGCGAACCCATCGCCGCTGCCTCGGAAGGCGTGGCCAAACCCATCAGGATGGCGCCCAGGACCAGCGCGATCAGGGTGGCGAGCGGGAAGAAGCTGGTGAGCAGGTTGAGCAGGATCACGCCGAAGGGGACATTGACCTGATCCGGCGGCAGCCGGGGTGCCACCTCGGGCTTGAGGATGGCGATCCCGATCGCATAGGCGACATAGAGCGAGGCGAGGAAGAGCCCCGGCAGGAAGGCCGCGGCATAGAGCTGCACCACCGAGACGCCGGCGGTGGCCCCGTAGAGGATCAGCATGATCGAGGGCGGGATCAGGATGCCGAGGCAGCCGCCGGCGCAGACCACCCCGGCGGCGAGCTTGACGTCGTAACCCGCCCGCAGCATGGCCGGGAAGGCGAGCAGGCCCATCAGCGTCACCACCGCACCCACGATGCCGGTCGCGGTGGCGAACAGCGCGCAGGTGGCCAGGGTGGCCACCGCGAGACTGCCCGGGATATTGCCAGAGGCCATCTGCAGCGCGCGGAACAGCCGATCTAGGATGTTCGCCCGCTCGATGATGTAGCCCATGAAGACGAAGAGAGGCACGCTGATCAGCACATCCGAGCTCATCACCGCGTAGGTGCGCTGGATCAGCAGGTCGAAGATCCTCTCCCCCATGCCGAGGTAGCCGAAGAAGAGCCCCATCGCCATCAGGGTGAAGGCGATCGGAAAGCCCAGCATGATGAAGAAGAGGAACAGCAGGAGCTGGGTCAGGCCGAGTGCCGCGTCGCTCATCTCTCTCGCCCGTCCAGCTCAGCGCGGTGGGGAGGTCACGGCCGCCTCGCCGCGCGTGGCGAGTTCGCGGGCCAGCTCCTCGGGATCGCGTTCGGCGGCCTTGGCCAGGATGACCTGGTCGAGCTCCTGCACGTCATGCAGGCGCTGCGGCCAGACCCCTTCGCGGATGCAGCGGACGCAGCGCACCGTCTCGACCAGGCCTTGCAGCAGCATGATTGCGCCTCCGATCGGGATGATGGCCTTGAACGGCCAGATGATGGGGCCTGAGGGGCTGAACATGCTGCGTTCGTTCTGGGTGTAGGACAGTTCAAAGAAGTGCCAGCCCGCCACCATGAAGGCAAAGATCGCCGGGAAGAAGAACAGGATGTAGAGCAGCAGATCAAGCGCGGCCTGGCGACGCGGCGGCATCATGCGATAGAGGAAATCGCCCCGCACATGCCCGTTGCGCGACAGCGTATAGGCGCCGGCGAACATGAACAACGTGCCGTAGAGCATGTACTGCACGTCGTAGCCCCAGTCGGTCGGCGCGCTGAAGAAACGGCGGGCAAAAACCTCGTAGACGATGACCGCGGTCAGGACCAGCACCGTCCAGGCGAAGGTCTGGCCGATCAGGGTGGAAAAACGGTCTACCGCGAGCAGGGCACGCTGCACCGGCCGCGCCGAAGCGAAGGCGATGCCCACGATGATGGCGGCGACCACGAGTCCGGCGAGGCCGCCCACGAAGATCCGATCTGTCATCCGCCTCTCCGGGCCGGTTTGCGCACAGAAGATGGCCCGGCGGGCATGCCACCGGGCCAGGGCTGCGGCAAGAAGGGTTCCCTCTCAGCCGCGGGCGAAGAAGTGGTTGAAGCTGCGCACCGCCGAGACCTCGTTGCGCAGGAAGAAGTTGCCGACCCGGCGGCACCAGGCGCGCTGGCTGTCGCAGACCTTCTTGAAGAAGGGACCCGCGGCGGGGCTGCTGTTGTCGGACTCCTGCCGCTGGATCACCGCATCCCAGGCGCGCAGCTGCGCATCGAGGATCGAGGTCGGGGTGGTGCGGACATTGACGCCCTGCTGCTGCTGCATGGCGAGCAGGTCGGCCGAATAGCGGTCCTGCAGCTTCCAGGACATGTCGGAGGAGGCAGCCTCCGCCCCGTAGCGCAGGATCGCCTGGAGATCGGCCGGCAGCGCCTCATAGCGCTGGCGGTTGAAGAGGATTTCGAAGCACTCCACCGCCTGGTGGTAGGATTGCAGGTAGAGGTTCTTGGCGACGTCGGGGAAGCCGAGCACGCGGTCGGAGGAGGGGTTGTTGAACTCCGCCGCATCGATCACGCCGCGCTCCAGCGCCGGCACGATCTCGCCCCCTGGGAGTGCGACCACCGCCGCCCCCAGTTCGCGGAAGAGGTCGGTGGCCAAACCGACCGTGCGGAAGCGCAGGCCGCGCAGCTGTTCGGCGCGCTCGATCGGGTTGCGGAACCAGCCCAGCGGCTGGGTCGGCATGGGCCCGGACATGAAGCCCACCACGTTCATGCGCATGATGTCGTGCATGAGCTCGCGGTAGAGCGCCTCGCCCCCGCCGTAGTAGAACCAGCCGAGGAACTGGTTGGCGTTGCCGAACCAGGGCGGCGTGGTGCCGAAGAGGCTGAAGGCCCGGTTGCGGCCGAACCAGTAGGCGGCCACCCCATGGCCCCCATCCAGCGTGCCCGCATGCACCGCATCGAGCAGCTGGAAGGCGCCGACCACCGCCCCCGCCGGCAGCAGCTCCAGCCGCAGCCGCCCGCCCGACATGGCGTTGACGCGGCTGACATAGTCCTGGGCGAATTCGTGGAAGATATCGCGCTGCGGCCAGGTCGACTGGAAGCGCAGCGTCACCGTCTGGGCCCGGCTGACCTGCGGCGTGGCCAGCACGGCGGCGGCTGCCGCAGCGGCCGCGCCCGCCTTGAGAAAACCGCGGCGCGCCGGCACCGGCGCCTCGGAATGCGTCGCCTTGTCGGTCATTGGCTGTCCTCCCTGTGGGCGTCTATCCGCCCCATTCTTCCCTGTTAGCGAAAGGGATGCCGTCGCACAATGAGCCTGCGCTTGACGGCCTGGGCAGGGCGGTCAATCTGCCGTCATGGCCCGCGCCCCGACCGCCAGCCTGACCGAGCCGGAGCCGCCCCCGCCTGCCGCCGAGGCTGCCCTCGCCTCCGCGCCGGCACGCGGCGGGGCACAGCCGGGGGTGGGGGATGGCGGGGCGCTTGGCCAGGCCGTGCCGGCCGCCTATCCGCTCGATGCCTCGGCCGGGCATCTGCTGCGGCGGGCGGTGCAGCGCCACCAGGCCCTGTTTCAGGAGTATGCGGCGGGCCTCGGCCTGACCGCCCCGCAATTTGCCGCCCTGACCATGCTGGCCGAACTCGGCCGCACCACCCAGAACCGGCTGGGCCGGCTGGTCGCGATGGATCCGGCCACCATACAGGGGGTGATGCGCCGCCTCATCCTGCGGGGGCTCGCCGCCACCGAGCGCGACCCGCTGGATCGCCGCGCCCTGGTCCTGGTCATCACGCCGCAGGGCCGGGCGGTGGTGCGCGCGGCCCGGGCAGCCGGGGCAGCGGCCAACCGCGCCCTGCTCGCCCCGCTCTCCGAGGAGGAACAGGCCCTCCTCCTCTCGCTGCTGCGCCGGCTGACCGCCTGAGGGCGGGCCCAGGCGGGCCAGGCGGCGGAGGCTGCCTCAGCCCCGTGCCAGCTCCTGTTCGACAAGGGCCGCGAAGAAAGCGATGCCGTAGGGGATGGCATCGTCGTTGAAGTCGTAGCGGGGGTGGTGGACAGGCACGCCGCCCTTCCCGTCGGGGCCCCGTTGGCCGAGCTGCACAAAGCATCCGGGGCGGGCCTCCAGCATGTAGGAGAAATCCTCAGCCCCCATGATCGGCGGGCGGGAGCGCACGACATTCGCCTCACCGAAGACGCGGGCCGCAGCGCGGGCGGCGCGCTCGGTCTCCTCCGCGTGATTGACCGTCACCGGATAGCCGCGCCGGTAGTCGACCTCGATCTCGCATTCATGCGCCTCGGCCAAGCCTGCGGCGATACGGCGGATCTGCCCCTCCACCGCATCGCGCGTCGCGGCCTTGAGGGTGCGGATGGTGCCGGCGATCTCGGCGGTTTCCGGGATCACGTTGCTCGCGCTGCCGGCGTGGAACATGCAGAGGCTGACCACCACCGAATCCAGCGGATCGGTCCGGCGGGAGACGATGGACTGCACCTGGACGACGAGCTGGCTGCCGATCAGCACCGGATCGATCGCCAGATGCGGCCGTGCCGCATGGCCGCCGCGGCCGCGGATGCGGAAGGTGACGCCATCGGCCGCGGCCAGGATCGGGCCGGCCACCACGCTGATGGTGCCAAGATCCGACAGCGGGTCGTTATGGAGGCCATAAACCTGCTGGATGCCGAAGCGCTCCATGACGCCTTCCTCGACCATCACGCGCCCGCCGCCGCCTCCCTCCTCGGCCGGCTGGAAGAGGAAGACGACCGTGCCGTCGAAGTTGCGTGTCTCGGCCAGGTATTTCGCGGCCCCGAGCAGCACGGCGGTATGCCCGTCATGGCCGCAGGCATGCATCCGCCCAGGGCTGGTCGAGGCATGCGGCAGCCCGGTCTCCTCGGTCATGGGCAGGCAGTCCATGTCCGCGCGCAGCCCGATCACGCGCCCCGAATCCCCCTGGCGCAGCACGCCGACCACGCCGGTGGTCGCAATTCCGCGGTGAACCTCGATTCCGAAGGATTCCAGACGCTCCGCCACCAGGGCGCTGGTGCGCAGCTCCTGGAAGCCGAGTTCGGGATGGGCGTGGAAATCGCGCCGCCAGGCGGCAATCTCGGGCGTGAGGGCGGCGATGCGATTCGGGATGGGCATCGGAGGGGCTCCTGTTCTGCCTGGCAGGCTGGAGGCTGCCTCGCTTCTCGTCCAGGGGGGGCAGACCCGGCTTGGGCCAGGGGGGGCTCGCTGCTATCGCCTGCTTTTGGGGAGGAGTACGGCCATGCTGCTCGCGCTCGATCAGGGAACCACCTCCACGCGCGCCATCCTCTTCGATGCGACGCTGCGGCCGCAGGCCATGGCGCAGCGCTCGCTCGCCCAGCATTTCCCGCACCCGGGCTGGGTGGAGCACGAGCCCGAGGACCTGATCGGCGACAGCATCGCGGTCCTGCGGGAGGCCGCCGCCGCCGCGCCGGGGGCGATTGCCGCCATCGGCATCACCAACCAGCGCGAGACCACGCTGCTCTGGCGCCGCGACAGCGGGCAGGCGCTGCACCGTGCCATCGTCTGGCAGGACCGCCGCACCGCCGAGGCCTGCACCGCCCTGCCTGCCGATCTGATCACCGCGCGCACCGGGCTGCTGCCCGATCCCTATTTCAGCGCAACCAAGCTCGCCTGGCTGCTCGATACCATCCCCGGCGCCCGCGCTGATGCCGAAGCGGGGCGGCTCTGCTTCGGCACGGTCGATTCCTTCCTGCTCTTCCGCCTGACCGAGGGGCGCGTGCATGCGACCGATGCGACCAACGCCAGCCGCACCATGCTCTGGAACATCCACCGGGGCGAGTGGGATCGGGAGCTGCTCGATCTGTTCCGCATCCCGCGCGCCCTGCTGCCCGAGGTGCGCGACTGCGCCGCCGAGTTCGGCGAGACCCGCGTGCTCGGACGGCCGGTGCCGATCCGCGGCATGGCGGGCGACCAGCAGGCGGCAACACTGGGCCAGGCCTGTTTCCGCCCCGGCATGGCGAAATCGACCTATGGCACCGGTTGCTTCGCTCTGCTGGTGACCGGCCGCGCCGTTGCCTCCCGCCATCGGCTGCTCACCACGCTCGCCTGGCAGATGGGGGGCGAGCGGGTCTATGCGCTGGAGGGGGCGATCTTCAACGCGGGGGCGACGGTGCAATGGCTGCGCGACGGGCTTGGCATCATCCGCGACGGGGCAGAGGCCACGGCGCTGGCCGAACAGGCCGATCCGGCACAGCGCGTGCTGCTGGTGCCGGCCTTCACCGGGCTCGGCGCCCCGTGGTGGGATGCCGGGGCGCGCGCCGCCATCTTCGGCATCACCCGCGGCACCGGCCGGGCCGAGATCGCGCGCGCGGCGCTGGAGGCGGTCGCGCTGCAGACCCGCGATCTGCTCGAGGCCATGGCCGCCGATACCGGAGAGCCGGTCTCGGTGCTGCGTGTGGATGGCGGCATGGCGGCGAGCGATTGGACCATGCAGGCTCTGGCCGACCTGACCGGGGCGGTGGTCGACCGGCCGGCGGTGACCGAAACCACGGCGCTCGGTGCGGCTTGGCTGGCCGGGGTGCAATCCGGGCTGCTGCCGGGCCCTGGGGAGGCGGCGCCCCATTGGCGTCTCGAGAGGCGCTTCACCCCGCGCTGGCCGGCCGATCAGGCGGCCGCCCGCCACGCCGAGTGGCGGGAGGCGGTGCGCCGTGTGTTGTCGGTGAGGGGGTGAGCAGGCGGAGGGCGATGCTGCCCAAGCCCCATGCCATGCCGCCGGCCGCGGCGGCTTAGGGCCAGGGGGGCGGGCGCGGCGGCAGCAGCAGGGGCGGCAGCGGAACCAGCGGGGCGGGTGCAGCCGCGGGTGGGAGGGCCGGGCAATCCGGGCGCAGCGGCCCGCAATCCCAGCGATGACCGGGGGGGCGGCCGGCCACGCTGCCGCCCGGTTCGAAGCGGCAGAGGCAGAGCCGCCCGGCCAGACAGGCCAGCGCCCCCTCCTGGTTCGGGGTGCAGGGTGGCGGTGCTTGCACCTCAGCAGCCCAGGCCGGCAGGGCCAGGAGACAGCCCAGCAGCAGCTGCGCCAAGCGGTCCCGTCGCGGCCGGCGCGCAGGAGCCGGAGGGCATGAGCCTGAGCCGCTCGATGGGGGCAGCGTGCACATCTGCCCCATCATGCCGCTCAAAGGGTTAGCGCTGCCTTTCCGTGAAGGCGGGACGCCTCAGCCGCGCACCGTGACCGCCTGGCGCCCGCGCTGACCGTCGCGGACGTCGAGCTCGATCTTCTCCCCTTGCTGCAGTTCGGTGCGACCGGCGCGTTGCAGCACGGAGGAGTGCAGGAACACGTCCTGCCCACCGTCATCGGGCGTCACGAAGCCGAAGCCACGAACCGTATCGAACCATTTGACGGTGCCGGTGACCTGATAGGTCGGCCCGCCCTGGTCGATATCCCGCCGTGCCGGACGATCGCCAAAGTCGCGCCGCGGCGGGCGGTCACCGAAGCCGCCGAAGTCCCGCCGTGGCGGGCGGTCACCAAAGCCCCCGCCGAAGTCGCGCCGCGGCGGACGATCACCAAAGCCCCCGCCGCTGAAGTCGCGGCGCGGCGGGCGGTCGCCATACTCGCGCCGCGGCGGGCGGTCGGCCAAGGCGGAGGGCCGGCCGCCCGGTCCGCGCTTGATATCCACGATGCGGGTGACAAGGCGGCGCCCGATCCGATCGGCGCCGATTTCGCAGGTCAGGATGTCGTCGGTCTCAGGCGGCGGATCGATGCCGGCCTGGGTCAGGGCGGAGGCGTGGAAGAACACGTCCTGGCCGTCGGGTCCCAGCACGAAACCGAAGCCTTTGCGCCCATTGTACCACTTCACTTTGGCTTCGATGGGCCCTTCAGGCAGAGCAGGATCAGACACGTTGATGATTATCCAAAACGGGAAGATGTCCGAACATGGACATGCCGCGGCGGGATGCCGTGCATCTCCAGTATGGCATCCCCCCCGCGCAAAGGCGAGTGTTTTCGTCAGCGGAAACGCGCCGGTGAAAAGGGCTCGGCTTCCGGGACTGTCTCGCCGGCCAGCATCCGGCCCAGCATCTCGCCGCTCGCCGGCCCAGCGGCCAAGCCGATATGCCCATGGCCGAAGGCCAGCAGCACATCCGGCGTCGCCGCCGCGGGGCCAAGGCAGGGCAGCCCATCGGGCAGGGAGGGCCGATGCCCGAGCCAGACCCGCATCCTCTCGGCCGGCAGGACCTCAGGCATGCCGGCCACCGCGCGCAGCAGATGCTGGCCCAGGATGCGCGCGCGGTCCCAGTTCGGCGGCGCGGTCAACCCCGCGATCTCCACCTGACCGGCGGCGCGCAGCCCGCCCCGGCTGTGCACGATGCTCATCTTGCCATCGGAGGGCATGAAGGGAATGCGCGGCGCCACCTCGGGCGCGGCGATTTCGGCGTGGTAGCCGCGTTCGGATTCGAGCGGCACATCGTCACCGGCGGCTCGGGCAAGCGGCCGGCTATGCGCTCCCGCTGCGATCACCGCGCGGTCGGCCGCGATCTCACCGCCCGGCGTCCGCACGGCGCGCAGCCGCCCGCCGGCGATGGACAGCCCCGTCGCAGGCAGCCGCAGCCGCCGCGCTCCCTCGGCTTCGGCCTGGGCGATCAGGGCCGCCACCAGCGCGCCGGGATCGGGGCAATGCGCCGCTTCCGGCACATAGACGCCGAAGCGATAGCGGGTCGAGACCGCGGGTTCGAGCTGGCGCAGCTCCTCCTCCTCGAGCTCGCGCCAACTGCAGCCGACCGCGCGGCGGATGCGCCAGGCCAGCGCCTCGGCCGCGAAGGCGGCGCGATCGGGATAGACGTAGAGCAGGCCGCGGCGTTCGATCAGCCCCTCGCAGCCGGCACGGCGGGCAAGGGCAAGGTGGCGGTCCGGCGCGTCGCGCAGCAGGGCGCGCAGCGCATGGGCCGTGCGGGTCACCCGCTCCTCGCTCCAGCCGGCGCGCAGATAGCGCCACAGCCAGGGGGCGGCACGCGGGAGATAGGCCCAGCGGATGGCGAGCGGGCCGAGCGGGTCGCGCAGGAAATGCGGCACCTTGCGCCAGGTGCCCGGCAGGGCGGGCGGAATGACCGAGAGCGGGTTGATCCAGCAGCCATTGCCGTAGGAGGCGGCCTGTTCCCCGCCGGGCTCGCCGGGGTCGAGGATGGTCACGCGCATCCCCCGTGCCAGCGTGGCCAAGGCGACGCAGGCACCCACGATGCCCGCCCCGATCACGACGACATGGGTCATCGCATCACCGCCGCATCCTCGCCGGCGCGGACGGGGTGAATCGCCTCCTGGCCGGTAGCCATCCCAGCCGCCCGGAAAGATCAGCTGCGCTCATCGGCTCGCACCGGGGCATGGAGCGGGGCGCTGTCAGGCGAGGCGATCGAGGCTTGCCAGCGATCGCGGACGCGCGCAGCCCACCCCTGCTGCCGGGCGGCCGATCGCCCTGGGCCGCGGATCGCGCCTCGGGGCGTTGGCTGGCACGACGTTGCCCGGTCCGGGCAGTCAGCCGGCCGCAGCGACCGCGCGCTTGGCCATCACTGTCACCAGATGCGCGCGGTA
>JANWYF010000251.1 GCA_025057055.1 Rhodovarius sp.
CGAAGCGGCCGTCGGCGGCGATCTCCTCGGCCAGCGGGCGCAGCAGCTGCGCCTCCACCGTGCCGAGATAGCGGCGGTTGAGCCCCTCTCCGCTGAGCCCCGCCCACATGAAGATGCGCATCCACTCCTCGGTGAAGATCGCCCGCGTATAGCGCTGATAGAAGGCCTCCAGCCGCTCTTCGATGGGGCGGCTGCGGTCGCGGATCTCCCGCATCCAGCGCGGGTCCAGCCGGCCGAGAAAGACGCGTTCGTAGACCGCCTCGGCCAGGGCCTGCTTGCTGTCGAAATACTGGTAGAGCAGCGCCTGGGTGACGCCGGCCCGCCGCGCCACCTCGCGCGTCGTGACCCCGAAGCCGCGTTCGGCGATGCCGGCCACCGCCGCCGCCAGGATCTGCTCGCGCCTTGCCTCGGCCTCCAGCCGCCGGGCGCGCGGCACTACGCCGCCGTCCAAGACCATCTCCTCCCGACTTGACATCACTCTGCCCTTCGCTGATCAGATGATCAACAAGGCCGGCTGCGGCAGCGGGGCCGCCTGTCCCGCCCGCCGCGGCCCGGTTGAGGCCGTGGCCACGCCGGCCCGGGGGGGAGAGACGTTCATGAAATGGCCTGCCATCGGCTATCTGCGCGTCAGCTCTCTGCAGGAGCTATGGGAGGCGCAGCGCACCCACGGGACGGCAGCCCAGATCCTGGCCGGTGGCCAGACGCTGCTCGCCACCCTGGCCTTTCGCCTCGCCCAGCCGGGAGTGCTGCTGGACATTACCCGCATTCCTGAGCTGCGCGGCATCGCGCTCTCCGATGGCCTCTTGCGGATTGGCGCCCTGACGCGCCATGCGGAGCTTGGGCGTGATCCGCTCATCGCCCGCCACGCGCCGTTGATCGCAGCGGCCGTCCCCTACATCGCCCATCCCGCCATCCGCAACCGCGGCACGATCGGCGGCAGCCTCGCCTATGCCGATCCAGCGGCCGAGCTGCCGGCCTGTGCGGTGGCGCTCGATGCCACACTGCATCTGCTCTCCGCGCAGGGAGAGAGGCGGGTGAAGGCGGAGAGTTTCTTCACCGGCCTCTTCTCCACCGCGCTCGCGCAGGGCGAGATCATCGCCGCCGTCGAGGTGCCGCTTGGCAGCCCAGCGCAGCGCAGCACCATCCTGGAAGTTGCGCGGCGGTCGGGTGACTATGCGATGGCCGGGATCGCGGCCGTGCTGGAGCTCGACGCGGCGGGGCGGGTCGCATCCCCGCGGCTGACCTTCTTCGGGGTGGGCAGCGGCCCGGTGCTCGCTCGGCGCGCCAACGCGGCGCTCGCCGGCCGCGTGCTGGATGAGGCCGCGATCGCGGCGGCGGCCGAGGCGCTGGAGGGCGACCTCGACCCGCCAGGCGATCTGCACGGCCCGCCCGAGCTCAAGCGCCATCTGGCGCGCGTGCTGCTGCGCCGCGCCCTCGCACAGTTCCTGCCCGCACGGGAGAAGGCGGCATGATCCCGATCACGCTGACCATCAACGGCGAGCGCATTTCCCGCCATGTCGACCCGCGCCGCCATTTGATCGATTTCCTGCGCCTCGATCTCGGCCTCACCGGCAGCCATGCCGGCTGCGAGCACGGCGTCTGCGGCGCCTGCACGGTGCGCGTCGACGGCGAGATCGTGCGCGGCTGCCTCGTCCTCGCCGCCTCGCTGGACGGGGCGGAGGTGACGACCATCGAAGGCCTCTCCGACAGCGGGGAGGTTCAGGACCTGCAGGCCCATTTCGTCGCGCGCAACGCCGCGCAATGCGGCTACTGCACGCCCGGCATGATCATGACGGCCGCCGACATCCTGCGCCATCATCCGGATGCGACGCGCGAGCAGATCCGCGAGCATCTGTCGGGCAACTACTGCCGCTGCACCGGCTATCATGCGATCGTGGACGCGGTGGAGGCGACGCTCGCCGAACGGCGGGCCGCCCGCCGGCAGGAGGAGCGCCGATGAACCAGATCACCCCCGCCTCCATCGGCCTCTCGCGCGAGGATCTGCCCAACTCCTATATCGGCCGATCGGTGCCGCGGCCGAATGCGGCCAAGCTCGTGCAGGGCCGCGCGACCTACACGGATGATGTGGTGCTGCCGCGCATGCTGCACGCGGCTTTCCTGCGCAGCCCGCACGCGCATGCGCGCATCCTCTCGATCGATCCGACGGCGGCGCTGGCCACGCCGGGCGTGGTCCGCGTCTTCACCGGGCGCGACATCGCCGCGGTCTGCGACCCCTGGGTGGCGGTGCTCGACCACCTCAAGGGCATGAAGTCGGCGCCGCAATATCCGCTGCCGCTCGAACGCGCGACCTGGCAGGGGGAGCCGGTGGTCGCCGTGGTCGCGGAAAGCCGTGCTGCCGCCGAGGATGGGGTGGCCGCCCTGCGCGTGGAGTGGGAGCCGCTGCCCGCGCAGACCGACATGGAAACCGCCCTCGCGCCCGGCGCGGTGGTGATCCATCCCGAGCTCGGCGACAACCTGGTCTTCACCCGCACCGCCGCCGCGGGCGATGTGGAGGCCGCCTTCGCCAAGGCGCACAAGGTGGTGGAAGCCACTTTCGTCACCGCCCGCCACACCGGCGTGACGCTCGAGCCGCGCTCGATCATCGCCGACTACAACCGCGCCGACGGCACGCTCACGGTCCATCACTCCACACAGGCGCCGCACATGATGCAGGGCGTCTTCGCCAAGCACCTGCGCCTGCGCGAGGCCGATGTGCGCGTCATCTGCAAGGATGTGGGCGGCAGCTTCGGCATCAAGGTGCATGTCTATCCGGACGAGGTGGCGGTGGCCGCCATCGCGCGCATCATGGGCCGGCCCATCAAGTTCGTCGCCGACCGCTTCGAGAGCTTCCAGAGCGACATCCACGCCCGCGACCATCGCATCAAGGCGCGCATCGCGGTG
>JANWYF010000041.1 GCA_025057055.1 Rhodovarius sp.
GTTGCGCGTGATGATGGCATTGACCGGCCCGCGCGGGCGGATCGGGCCCAGGATGGCGTTGTCGGGCGGCGGTTCGAAGGCGCCGGATTCGAGATGCGCGCGCAGGTCGCGCGGCCAGGGCGTCTCGTGCCGGGCGATGAAGTCGAGCGCATCCTCAAGCGTCGTCATGCGCGCACGCTACACCCCGGTCGGCAGCGCGGGTAGACCGGCCGGGCGAGGTCCGGCCCGGGGAGAAGGGCCGACGGCGCCGGTTGCGGCCGGCCAGCCTAGGCCTTGCGCGCACCTGCTCCTGCCCCGCGTGGCTTTCGCGCCCGAGGCCCGACAAACGCCGGCGGCGCAGCATGCTCGAAGAGAGAGGCAGGAAGCGTGCCGCCCCCGCCCCCTCACCACCCGATCGCCTGCGGCAGCCAAGTGGCCAGGCCCGGCGCCAGGAAGACTAGCCCGACCGCCAGGATCTGCAGCAGCACGAAGGGCACCACGCCGCGATAGATCTGCCCGGTGGTGATCTCGGGCGGGGCGGCCCCGCGCAGGAAGAACAGCGCCCAGCCGAAGGGAGGTGTGAGGAAGCTCGTCTGCAGCATCACCGCAATCAGCGTCGCAAGCCAGACCGGATCGACCTGGGCGGCCGCGAAGACAGGCAGAAAGAGCGGCACGGCGATGTAGGAAATCTCGATCCACTCCAGGAAGAAGCCGAGGACGAAGACCAGCAGCAGCATGAACAGGATGTCGGCCTCCACCCCGCCGGGGAGGAAGGCGAAGAGATCCTCGATCAGCTGCTCTCCGCGCAGGCCGCGGAAGGCGAGCGCAAAGACCTGGGCGCAGATCAGGACCAGCATCATCATCGCCGTGATGCGGGCTGCCGCCGCCGCGCTCTCCCACACCAGGGCGGCGCTGAGCCGCCGGCCGAGAGCGGTGACCAGCACGGCGCCCAGCGCGCCCATCGCCGCAGCTTCGGTCGGCGCGGCCACGCCGCCGATGATCGAGCCCAGCACCGCGACGATGAGCCCGACGGGCGGCAGGGCCACGCGCAGCAGCCGGCGCAGCAGTTCGGCCCGCGGCATGGCGGAGCGTTCCGCCGCCGGCACTGCGGGGCAGGCGGCCGGCCGCACCAGGCCGAGGAGGAGGATGTAGGCGGCGAACAGCCCGGCCAGCAGCAGCCCAGGGAAGACCGCCGCGGCGAAGAGCGTGCCGACCGAGAGGTTCATGATGTCGGCCAGCAGCAGCAGGATGAGGGCAGGCGGGATGATCTGCCCGAGCGTGCCGGAGGCGCAGATCACGCCGCAGGCAAGGCCCCGGTCATAGCCGCGCTGCATCATCGCCGGCAGCGCGAGGAGTGCGAGCGTGACCACGGTCGCACCGACGATGCCAGTCGTCGCCCCCATCAATACCCCGACACCGACCACGCCCAGCGCGAGCCCGCCCCGCAGATTGCCGGCGAGCCGGCCGACCACCGTCATCAGATCCTCGGCCAGGCGGGACTTCTCGAGCATCACGCCCATGAAGACGAAGAGCGGGATGGCGAGCAGCGTGTAGTTGGTGACCACGCCGAAGATGCGCGCCGGCAGCAGGTGGAAGAGCATCGGCCCGAAGCCGAGCCAGCCGAAGACGAAGCCCGAGACCGCCAGCGTCAGCGCGACCGGCACGCCCACCATCAGCAGCAGGAAGAAGGCGACCAGCATCGCGATCGCATAGATTTCCATCAGGGGCATGACCGAGGCTCTCCCTCAGCGCAGGCGCGGGGTGAGGCGCAGCAGGGTCGCCGCGAACTGCAGCGCGAGCAGCGAAAAACCCAAGGGGATGAACGCCTTCAGCAGATAGCGGGCGGGGATGCCACCCGGGTTGGGCGAGCCCTCGCCCTGGTTCCAGGACTGCATGACATAGCGCCAGGACAGCCAGATGACCGCCAGCGAGACCAGCAAGCCCGCCAAGCCGGAGAGCCATTCGATCCGGTTCTGCCAGGCCCTGCCCAGGCGGGCGTAGAGCACATCGACCCGGACATGCTCCCCGTGCTTGAGCGCCCAGGCCGCCCCGAGCAGCGCGATCGGCGACATCAGGTGCCACTCGAGCTCCTGCGCCCAGACGCTGCCGGCGGCGAAGCCGTAGCGCAGCAGCACATTGCCGGCCATGACCAGCACCAGCACCAGAAGTGCTACGGCGGAGAGGCGGCCGAGCCACTCCACCAGCGCTTCCAGCGCATCGGCCATGCGCGACAGCCGCCGCATCAGCCTTCGCGGATCTTGTTGTGGTAGGGCACCTCGGAATAGCGCGACCAGGCGTCGAAGCGCGCCTTGTAGGCGAAGAAGCTCTCATGCACCCGGCGCGTGATGGGATCGCGCGCGGCCGCCTCTTCGAGCACGCGGCGGGTCTCGGCGCGCAACCGTTCCAGGATCTCATCCGGCAGTTCGCGCGCGATCACGCCGTGGTTGCGGATCAGATCCTCCATCGCATCGGCGTTGTTCTTCTGGCACCAGGCCTCGCTGATCACGTTGCAGGCGGCACAGGCGGTCTCGATGATCGCCTTGAGGTCGTTGGGCAGGCGGTTCCAGGCCGTCTTGTTGATGATCAGCTCCGACGCCGTGGCGGTCTCGTGCCAGCCGGTCGTGTAGTAGTGCTTGGCCACCCGATGCAGGCCGAGCTGGCGGTCGAGGAAGGGCCCGACGAACTCGGCCGCATCGATCACGCCCCGCTCGAGCGCAGGGAACAGCTCGCCCGGCGGCAGCAGCCGCACATCGACGCCGAGCGCCTGATAGACGCGCCCGGCAAGGCCCGGGATGCGCATCTTGAGGCCGCGCAGGTCCTCGACGCGCTCGATCGGGCGGCGGAACCAGCCGGTCATCTGCACGCCGGTATTGCCGCAGAGGAAGGGGACGAGGTTGAAGCGGTCATACACCTCGCGCCAGAGCTCGAGGCCCCCGCCGTCGTACATCCAGCCATTGAGGCCCTGGAAGTTCAGGCCGAAGGGCACGGCGGTGAAGTATTGCGCGGCGAAGGTCTTGCCGGTCCAGAAATAGGCATTGCCGTAGTTCATCTCGACGATGCCGGAGGAGACGGCGTCAAAACCCTCCGCGGCCGGGATCAGCTCTCCAGCGCCGAAGAACTGGATGCGGATGCGGTTGTTGGACATCCGCTGGATGCGGTCGATCAGGTCGCGTGCCGAGCCGGGCCCGACCGAATAGAAGGCGGCCTGCGGCCCGTAGAAGCTGGTCATGCGCCAGTTGAAGGTGGTCTGGGCGGTGACCACGGCCGGCATGGCGAGGCTTCCGGCCAGGCCGCCCGCGGCGGCCCCCATGATCTTGCGACGGTTCATGCGCTCTCTCCGCTCGGCTGCGCTGCTCTGGGGCATAGGCCCGGCGCAGCCGATGGCCCAGCGGGGGATCTGCCGGGAAATGCATCAGCGGCGCCGGCTGGCGCCCGCCGATGCGGCGCCCTGCCTAGGTTCGAGGCAAGTCAGGCCGCCTCAGGGCTCGACCTCGTTGATCATCCTCTCCCCGGCCAGGAAGAGGTCGAGGTTGCGGCGGAAGATCGCCGCCGCGCGCGCCAGATTGCCGGCGGAGGGCCCGGCAGCATGGGGGGCCACGATGCAGTTGGGCGCATCCCACCAGGGGCTGTCGGGCGGCAGCGGCTCCTCGGCGAAGACATCCATGAAGGCGCCGGCCAGATGCCCCTCGCGCAGGGCAGCCAGCGCCGCGGCCTCATCCACCACATGCCCGCGCGAGACATTGATGAGGAAGCTGCCGCGCGGCATCGCCGCCAGCTCGGCCGCGCCGACCAGGCCGCGCGTCTCCTCCGACAGCGGACAGCAGAGGATCAGCCAGGAGACGCCGGCAAGCAGGGCAGGAAGCTCTCGATAGATGCCGGTCGTGATGAAGCCGGGGGGCGGTGCGGGGCGCGGCCGGCGCGAGATGCCGATCGGCAGCATCCCGATCGCCGCCAGCAGCCGTCCGACCTCGAGCCCGACCGGGCCCAGCCCCACCACCACCGCCTTCTGTCCCTGCAGGTCCGGCGGGAAAGGGGCGGTGACCGGGCGCCATTCCCGGCGCGCCTGGGCGGCGATCCAGCCGGCGAGACCCCGGCCGAGCCCAAGCACCATCCCGACCGCCGTTTGCGCGACCGGCACCGCATTGGCGCCCGCGCCGGTCGTGATGCGCACGCCGCGCGCCAGCAGCTCGCGATAGACGGGCCGATCCGCCCCGGCGGAGTGGATCTGCAGCCACTCGAGCGCGGGCTCCTGCCGCACCGCCTCGATGAAGGCCAGCCAGGCGGGCGGCGGCCGATCGCGCGAGCCGCCGAAATACAGTTCGCGCGAGAGGAAGGCGGCGCGGAAGCCCCTGGGCGGTGCGGCCGGATCGAAGATCAGCGGCTCCACCCCCGGCGGCAGTGCGCCCACCTCCTGCAGACCGGCGGCGGTGATCAGCAAGCGCATGGGCAGGATGCTCCGTGGCGGAAGATGACGCTGGCAGGCGGTGCGATCAGAAGTCGCTGACCCGGCCCTTGCGCTCCCAATCGCCGTAGCGGGTCGGTTCCGGGCCGGCGGGGCCGCCGATCTCCCGCCCCGGCGGAGCGGGCGGCCGCGGCGGTCGATGAAGCGGGGTCAGCGGCGGGGCGCTGCGCGGCGCCCCGCGGGGGGCCGGCGGGGCCTCTTGCTCTTCGCGGTCCATGGTGCCCATCTGCCATGGCGGGCAGCGCATCACCAAGGGGGTCCCGGCATGGAAGGCTACGGTCGCACCTTTCTCCTCCTCGCGATGCTGACGGCGCTCTTCGGTGCGACGGGCTTCCTGCTCGCCGGGGAAGGGGGTGCGCTGGTCGCGCTTGCGGCGGCTGCCGCGGTCAACCTCTTCGCCTGGTGGGGCAGCGCCAGCGTGGTCCTGCGCATGCACCACGCCCAGCCGATCGGCCCGCAGGAGGCACCGCGCCTTTATGCCATCACCGAACAGCTGGCGCGGCGGGCCGGCATCCCGACACCTCGGCTCTACATCATCCACGAGGACCAGCCCAACGCCTTCGCCACCGGCCGCGGCCCATCGGACGGGGTGGTGGCGGTCAATTCCGGCCTGCTCGACCTGATGCCGGAGCGCGAGGTGGCCGCCGTCATCGCGCATGAGATCGCGCACATCAAGCACCGCGATACGCTGGTGATGTCGATCGCGGCCACCCTCTCGGGGGCGATCGGCATGCTCGCCCAGTTCGGCGGCCTCTTCGCCCATGGGCGGGACCACCGCAACCCGCTCGGCTTCATCGGCACGCTGCTGCTGCTGGTGCTCGGGCCCATCGCGGCGGTGCTGGTGCAGATGGCGATCTCCCGCGCGCGGGAGTTCGAGGCCGACCGCGAAGGGGCCGAGCTCGTCGGCGATCCGCGCTGGCTCGCTTCCGCCCTGCAGCGGCTGGAGGGCTGGAAGCACAGCACGCTGAACGAGACCGCCGAGCTCAATCCCGCCACGGCACATATGTTCATCATCAACCCCCTGCGCGGGGCGGATCTGCGCAGCCTCTTCTCCACCCACCCGCCGACCGAACAGCGGGTGGCGCGGCTGTTGCGGATGCAGCCGCGCCTCGGCGGGGGTCTGCCCGCGCTGCCGGCGCGCGATCAGCCGCCGGGTGGCAGCCCCTGGGCCAAGCCGCGCCCGGCCTCGCCCTGGGATCTGCCCGGCAGCCGCAACCCCTGGGCTTGATCCGCTTGGCGCGCGAACGCTCCCGCTTCGTCTGCCAGCAATGCGGCGCCCTGCATGCCAAATGGCAAGGCCGCTGCGAGGGCTGCGGGGCCTGGAACAGCCTGACCGAGGAGGCGCCAGCCCCGCGCACGCCCGGCGCGCCGGCGCTCAGGCCCGGGGCGCGCCGGCTGCATTTCGTGGACCTGCGCGGAGAGGGGACGCCCCCGCCGCGGGCCGAGACCGGAATCGGCGAGCTGGACCGCGTGCTGGGGGGCGGCTTTGTGCCGGGTTCGGCCGTGCTGGTCGGAGGCGATCCGGGCATCGGCAAATCCACCCTGCTGCTGCAGGCGGCCGCCCGCATGGCCGAAGCGGGCCGACGCGTGCTCTATATCTCGGGCGAGGAGGCGGTGGAGCAGGTGCGCCTGCGCGCTCGGCGCCTTGGCCTCTCCGGTGCACCGCTCGCGCTTGCCTCGGCCACCGCCCTGGGCGAGATCACCGCCGCCCTGGAAGCCGAGCGCCAGGCCGCGCTGGTCGTCATCGATTCGATCCAGACCATGTGGCTGGCGGGCCTTGACTCGGCCCCCGGTACGGTCGCGCAGGTGCGCGCCTGTGCCGCCGAACTGATCCGGCTGGCCAAGGGGGCGGGTTATGCACTGGTGCTGGTCGGCCATGTCACCAAGGAGGGGCAGCTCGCCGGCCCGCGGGTGCTCGAGCACATGGTGGACGCCACGCTCTATTTCGAAGGCGAGCGTGGCCACCAGTTCCGCATCCTGCGCGCCACCAAGAACCGCTTCGGCGCGACCGATGAGATCGGCGTCTTCGAAATGACCGAGGCGGGGCTGATGGAGGTGCCCAACCCCTCGGCGCTCTTCCTGGCCGAACGGCGCGGCCATGTCGCGGGCAGTGCGGTCTTTGCCGGGATCGAGGGCAGCCGGCCCCTGCTGGTCGAGGTGCAGGCGCTGCTTGCCCCCTCCTCCGGCGGCAGCCCGCGGCGGCAGGTGGTGGGCTGGGATGCGGCGCGGCTGGCGATGCTGCTTGCGGTGCTCGAGACGCGCTGCGGCTTGGCGCTCGCGCAGAACGACGTCTATCTCAACATGGCCGGGGGGCTGCGCATCGCCGAACCGGCGGCGGATCTGGCAGTGGCGGCAGCCCTGCTGAGTGCGGCGGCCGACATCCCGACCGATGCCGGGCGGGTCTATTTCGGGGAGGTTGGCCTCTCGGGCGAGGTGCGGCAGGTCGCGCAGGCGGAACTGCGGCTGCGGGAGGCTGCCAAGCTCGGCTTCACGGCGGCAAGCCTGCCGCGGCGGATCGCGCGCGGCAGCCGACCGCTGGTGGAACCGCCCGGGATGGCGCTGACCGAGATCGGCCATCTCTCCGAGCTGGTGGCGGCCTTCCGGCCGCTGCGGCGGCGCAGCGCCGGTGGACAGGGCTGAGACCGGGGGATATCCCAATCAGGGCCGGACCGCGGGGGGAGCCTCATGGCAGCGGAGATGGAAGGCGGCGAGGAGCTGCAGGTTCTGCTGCGCTCCCAGGCTGAGTTCAAGGATTTGCTGGCGCGCATCCCGAGCCTGTTCGGCACGGCGCGCAGCCAGGCGATTGTCGACCGCGCCCTCGCCTTCGGGATCGAATCCCCCTTTTTGGGCCGCATTCCCTCGCAGCAGATCCGCTGCAACGGCCCGAACCATCGCGAGCAGTTCCTGGCCGGCGGTTTCAATCCGAGGCAGAGGGCGATCCTTGACCTGGTGGCGGAGCGTTTTCCCCTGCCCCAGGCCATCGCCACCCGGATTCACATGCATGAGGGGCTCACGCCCTTCGCTCTCGCGATCCGCGGGCGCTATCCTTACGCTTTGGGCTCCGAATACCTGCCCGATGCAGCCGCGCAACAGGCGCGGTTTCCCATCCCGCATGTCGATGTCACTGCCTCCGGCCTGCCGGATGCCGTCTTCGACCTGATCCTGTCCAACGAGGTGCTGGAGCATGTGCCCGACCTCGACGCCGCGCTGCGGGATATGGCGCGCATCCTCAAGCCCGGCGGGCTGCTGCTGGCCACCTTCCCCTTCGCCTATGGCTCGCTGAGCGGGATCCGGCGCGCGCGGCGCCATCCCGACGGCCGCATCGAACACCTGATGGAGCCGGAATACCACGGCAATCCGATCAGCCCCGCGCTCGGCTCGCTCGTCTTCGAGGTACCCGGCTGGGATGTGCTCGACCGCGCCCGGGCCGCCGGGTTCAGCGATCCGGCCATCCTCTTCGACTCCTCCTTCCGCCGCGGCATCACCGCGACCGAACTTGCCGGCATCCTGATCCTGCACGCGGTGCGCTGAGCGGCGGTTGCTGGCGGCGGGGTTTTGCCGCAAAACACGCCGGCAATGCGTGAAATCATCCTGCCCGCCCGCCTCCTGCGCGGCCTGCCCGCTGCGCTGTTGCTGATCGCGGGCGGGCTCTGGCTGCATGCGGTGGCGGGGCCGCGGCAGGCCCTGCTGTGGGCGATCGGAGCCGGGCTCGGGGCGGTGCTGCTGCTTGCCCGCTTCGGCTTCACCGGCGCCTTCCGCCGCCTCTTCCACGACGGACGCAGCGAAGGTCTGCGCGCCCAGCTTCTGCTGATCGCGCTGGTCGCCGGCAGTTTCCTGCCGCTCCTTGCCCTGGGGGAGGTCGGAGGGGTGGCGCTGCGCGGCTATGTCTTCCCGGTGGGGGTGGCGCTGCTGATCGGGGCCTTCCTCTTCGGCATCGGCATGCAGCTCGGCGGCGGCTGCGGGTCCGGCACGCTCTATGCCGCCGGGGCCGGGGTGCCACGGCTGTGGATCACGCTCGCCGCCTTCATCGCCGGGGCGACACTCGCCGCCTGGCAAGCGCCGCTGTGGCAGGATCTGCCCGCCCTGCCTCCCCTCTCCCTGCCCGCGCTGTTCGGCACCGGCCCGGCGCTGGCGCTCAGCCTCGGCCTTCTTGCGGTCGCGGCCCTGGCCGCCCGCGCCCGGGAGCGGGCCCGGCACGGGCGGGTAGCGCCGATGCCGCCTGCCCTGCTCGCTGGAGCCGTCGGGCTGGCCCTTCTGTCGGTGGCGACCCTGCTGGTGGCCGGCCGGCCCTGGGCGATCACGGCGGCCTTTCCGCTGTGGGGGTCGCATCTCGTGGCCTGGGCCGGATGGGATGACCCCTCCTTCTGGCCCTACTGGGAGGATCCGACGCGCATCGAGGCCTTCCTCCGCCCGCTCTGGGCCGATCGGATCACGGTCATGGATGTCGGGCTGATGGTCGGGGCGGCGCTGGCCGCCGCGCTGGCCGGGCGCCTTGCTCCCTGGCGGCTGCCGCGGCCGGGGGAGGTGCTCGCTTCCCTGATCGGCGGGCTGCTGCTCGGGGTGGGGGCGGTGCTGGCCAGCGGCTGCAACATCAGCGCCTATGTCGGGGGTATCGCCTCCGGCAGCCTGCATGGCTGGGTGTGGATCCTGCCGGCGCTGGCCGGGAACTGGGTGGGAGCGCGGCTCAGGCCGCTGTTTCGCCTAGATTGACGGTGAGGTTGCGCAAAAAATCCATTGAACGACTGGAAGTCGTGGATTATGTGTCAGCCATGACCAGCAGCGTGGAATCCCCGAAGCCTCGAACCGCGCGCCGCACCCTGTTCTCCGGCGCTCTGGCCCTGCTTGCCCTGCCGCCCTGCGCCCTGGCCCAGGACGCGCCGGAGGTGGAGGCAGCGCGACGCGCCATCCTGGGCGGTGCGACGCCGGAGCCTGGGGGGATTCGCCTGCTCGCCCCGGCCATGGCCGAACATGGCGGCCAGGTGCCGATCACGATCCAGATCGACAGCCCGCAGACCCCGGCCCTCTACGTGCAGTCGGTCCATGTCCTGGCCACCCGCAACCCGACCCCGGGCGTGGTCGAGTTCCGCCTGACCCCCTACATCGCGCGCGCCGAACTGCAGACCCGGATCCGCTTGGCGGAAGGCCAGCGCGTGCTGGTGCTCGCCCGCATGAGCGATGGCCGCTTCCGTGAAGCCGCGGCCGAGATCGCCGTCGGCACCGGCGGCTGCCTGACCTAAGCGCCCCGATCCCGGAGAGCGAGATGTCCGCACCCCCCCTCCCTCAGCCCCGCCTCCGCCTGCCGCGGCAGGTCCGCCCCGGAGAGGCCTTCGAGGTCCGCACCCTGATCCAACACCCGATGGAGACCGGCCTGCGCCAGGAGGGTGGGCGGATTATCCCGCGCGACATGCTGCGCCGCCTGATCGTGCTGGTGAACGGGGAGGTCGCGCTGGAGGCCGCGCTGCACAACGGCACCGCCGCCAACCCCTTCCATGTCTTCCACCTGCGGCTGGAGCGCAGCAGCGACCTCACCTTCATCTGGGAGGACGAGCAGGGCCGCCGCGCCAGCCTGACCCAGCGCGTGCTGGTCGGCTGAAGCCGAACAGGTGCGGCGCTTCTGCCCCGCCGGCGAAGCTGTCCCCGCCGCGCTGCCGAGAGGGCGGTGAACCGCCCGGCCCGCCGAAGGCGTCGTTCGGCTGCATACACGCCAGGCCGGCTTGAACGCGGGCACGGGGAGGGAGGGCGGCGCAGCGGCCCCCCCGGTGCTCCGCGCCAACCCCAGGCCTGAGCCCGCCAGCGCCGGGTGGTGATTCGCCGCCGCCTCGGCGCCGGGAGGGAGGCCCTGCCCCGCGCCCGCAAACAAGAGCCTGGGCATCCCCGCCACCTTCCCCTTCCGCCGCCCGCGCGGCGCGCTGCCGCCTCACCGCCGCGCAGCCTTCCTGCTCAGCCCGCCCCCTGCCCCGCCCGCGCGCGCCGCGTGGCCAGGATCAGCGCTTTGCGCACGCCCTCGGCATCCGAGACCGGGGCAGGGAAAGCGAGGCGAAAGACCACCTCTCCCGCCGTCAGGTCACAGCCGTCGACATCGACGGCCGAGAGGCGCCAGCCCGCATCGCTGCCCGCAATCAGGGCCAGCGCATCCGCGTGTTCGGCGTTGACATGGGCGATGATCTCGGGCTCGGCGGCCTCGATTGCGGCCACCGCGGCGGGATCGGGCCGCAGCGCCTCGGCCCGGATGCGATGGGCGGCGGCAAAGCCCCCGACCAGCAGCGCCCCCTGCGGTTCGATCCGCCACAGCGCGAAATCGGCAAATTCGGCATAAAGCGCGGCATAGGGATGACGCGCGAGCCAGCGTGCCTTGAGGCGCGGATCCTCGATCCGCCGCGCCAGCCCGGTCACGGTCACCCGCGGGGCGGTCTGCGGGTTGGGGCTGCTGGCCGCACCCTGGGCCAGCAGGGCGCAGCGCGGCTCCTGCTCGAGCTGTCGGGTGTGCTGCGCCAGGGCGGAGAGCCAGAGCAGCAGCGACCCATCCGGCGCCACGGCATGGGTCACCAGGCTCGCGAAGGGCTGGCCGTCGCGCTGGGTGGCGAGGGTGGCCGAGGCGGCAGCCCGCAGCAGGCAGCGCGCGGCGAAGGCGTGATCGGCACTCATGGCCCGGGCAGGATGCGCGGCCGCCCCCTCGGCCACAAGCGCCGCCAACCTCCCCGGCAGGGCGGGGGCCATGCGGCCGGTGCCAGTGGCAGCGCGGCGCAATCTCGGCTAACCCCTGGCAAGGACCGCAACGAGTGCGCACCATGCCCGAGGAATTCCACCGCATCCGCCGCCTGCCCCCCTATGTCTTCGCCGAGGTCAACGCAGCCAAGGCACGGGCACGCGCCGCGGGGGAGGACATCATCGACCTCGGCATGGGCAACCCCGACAGCCCGACGCCGCCCCATATCGTGGCCAAGCTGGTCGAGGCGGTGCAGGACCCGCGCACCCACCGCTACTCGGTCTCCAAGGGGATTCCGGGCCTACGCCGGGCGCTTGCCGCCTATTACGACCGCCGTTTCGGGGTCAAACTCGACCCCGAGACCGAGGTGGTGGTCACGCTGGGCAGCAAGGAGGGGCTCGCCAATCTCGCCCAGGCGATCTCTTCGCCCGGCGATACCATCCTGGTGCCCAACCCCTCCTACCCCATCCACCAGTTCGGCTTCATCATCGCCGGTGCCTCGGCACGGAGCATTCCCTACACGCCCGACGATGCGATGCTCGAGGCGATCGTGCGCGCGGTGAAGCATTGCGTGCCCAAGCCCACGGCGGTGATCGTCAACTTCCCCTCGAACCCGACCGCCCTGCTGGCCAGCCGGGAGTTCTACCGGGATCTGGTCGCGCTATGCCGCCGGCACGAGCTCTTTCTGCTGAGCGATCTCGCCTACGCCGAACTCTACTTCGACGAGTCGCGCCCGCCCCCCTCGGTGCTCGAGATCGAGGGGGCGAAGGAGATCGCGGTCGAGTTCACCTCGATGTCCAAGACCTACAACATGGCCGGCTGGCGGATCGGTTTCGCGGCCGGCAACCCGCGGCTGATCGCTGCGCTGGCGCGGGTCAAGTCCTATCTCGACTACGGCGCCTTCACCCCGATCCAGGTTGCGGCGGTGGCGGCGCTCAACGGCCCGCAGGACTGCGTGGCCGAGATGCGGGCCGAATACCGCGAACGGCGCGATATCCTGATCAAGGGCCTGCGCGCTGCCGGCTGGGAGGTGCCGATGCCCGAAGGCTCGATGTTCGCCTGGGCTCCGATACCCGAACGCTATCGGCATCTGGGCAGCGTGGACTTCGCCAAGCTGCTGCTCGCCAAGGCCAAGGTGGCGGTCGCACCCGGCCTTGGCTTCGGCGAACACGGCGATGGCCATGTCCGCATCGCCCTGGTCGAGAACAAGCTGCGCATCCGCCAGGCGCTGCGCGGCATCCGTGCCTTCCTCGCCGGCGACAATGCCGGCCCCGCCCTGGCCCCGCCGGCGGGCGAGGCGGAGCTGCTGCGGGCATGACGCGCCCGCTTGCGGTGGGCGTCGCCGGGCTCGGCACGGTGGGCGCCGGCGTGCTCCGGCTGCTGGCCGAGAATGCCGAGCTGATCGCCGCGCGCGCGGGGCGGCCGATCGCGGTCACCGCCGTCTCCGCCCGCGACCGGCTGAAGGATCGCGGCGTGCCGCTCTCCGGCCTGCGCTGGTACGTGGACGCCGCCGCCCGGGCCGAGGATGCCGGGGTCGATGTGGTGGTGGAGACGATCGGCGGGGCCGAGGGCGCGGCCCGCCGGCTGGTCGAGGCCGCGCTCGCTGCCGGCAAGCCCGTGGTGACCGCCAACAAGGCCCTGCTCGCGCTGCATGGCCGCCAGCTCGGCGCCATGGCTGAGTCGCGTGGCGTCCCCCTCGCCTTCGAGGCGGCGGTGGCCGGCGGCATCCCGGCGATCAAGGCGCTGCGCGAGGGCCTGGCCGCCAATCGCATCCGCCGCGTGGCCGGCATCCTCAACGGCACCTGCAACCACATCCTGACCGAGATGCGCGTGCGCGGCCTGCAATTCGCCGAGGCGCTGCACGAGGCGCAGCGGCTGGGCTACGCCGAGGCCGATCCCTCCTTCGACATCGACGGGATCGATGCCGCGCACAAGCTTGCGATCCTGGCCGCCCTCGCCTTCAACCGGCCGGTTGATTTCTCCGCGCTGCATGTCGAGGGCATCCGCGGCGTCTCGGCCGTCGACATCGCGATGGCCGAGGCGCTCGGCTATCGCATCAAGCTGCTTGGCATTGCCACCCAGGGGCCCGAGGGGGTCGCGGCCCGGGTCCATCCCTGCATGGTCCCGCTCGCCTCGCCGATCGCGCGGGTCGATGGCGTCTTCAACGCGGTGGTGGCGGAGGGCGATGCGGTGGGCCGCGTCATGCTCGAAGGGCGCGGGGCCGGTGCGGGCCCGACGGCGAGTGCGGTGGTGGCGGATCTGATCGACATCGCCCGCGGCCGGCACGCCCCGGTGTGGGGGGCTGCGGCCTCCGCCCTCTCGGCCGCGCCGGCGATCCCGATGCAGCGCCACCGCGGCGCCTACTACCTGCGCCTCATGGTCCTCGACCGCCCGGGTGTCATCGCCGATGTCGCGGCGATCCTGCGCGATGGCGGCATCTCGATGGAATCGATGCTGCAGCGCGGCCGCGGCGAGGCAGCAGGCCAGGCCGTGCCGGTCGTGCTGACCACCCATGAGTGCGAGGAGGCAGCGATGCAGGCCGCGCTGGCGCGCATCGCCCAACTCGAGACGGTGGTCGAACAGCCGAGCCTGATCCGGATCGAGGCGCTGTGATGCCCCGCCATCGGCCGTCGGTAGCGCGCGCCAGTGCCGCCGCCGCAGCCGCCCTGCCGTCTTCATCCGCACCCTTCCGAGAGGGAGCCTGACCGATGAGCACGCCACCGGAGAGCACCGTCGTCGACCGCAACCTTGCCCTCGAACTCGTGCGCGTGACCGAGGCGGCAGCGATCGCCGCCTCCAACTGGGTCGGCAAGGGCGACAAGAACGCGGCCGACGCCGCGGCGGTGGCCGCCATGCGCCGCGCCTTCGACACCGTGGCGATCGATGGCACGGTCGTCATCGGCGAGGGCGAGATGGACGAGGCGCCGATGCTCTACATCGGCGAGAAGGTCGGCCTCTACGGCAAGACCGGCGGCGGGCCGGTGGCCGATATCGCGGTCGACCCGCTCGAGGGCACCTCGATCACCGCCAAGGGCGGGCCCAATGCGATGTCCACCGTCGCGCTCGCCGAACGCGGCGGCTTCCTGCACGCCCCCGACATCTACATGGAGAAGCTCGCGGTCGGGCCGGGCCTGCCGCGCGACGTCGTCAGCCTCGAGGCGAGCATGGAGGAGAATCTCCGCGAACTCGCCAAGGCCAAGAAGTGCGACGTCTCCGACCTCACCGTCTGCATGCTCGATCGCGAACGCCACAAGGAGCTGCTGCGCGCCTGCCGCGCCGCAGGGGCACGGGTGATGCTGATCCCGGATGGGGATGTGGCGGGCGTGGTGGCGGTCAGCCAGCCGGAGTCCGGGGTGGACATCTATGTCGGATCGGGCGGTGCGCCGGAGGGAGTGCTCGCCGCCGCCGCGCTGCGCTGCATCGGCGGCCAGTTCTACGGCCGGCTGCTCTTCGAGAACGAGGAGCAGATCGCGCGCGCGCGGCAGATGGGCATCACCGACCCGCATCGCATCTTCCGCCTCGAGGAGATCGCGAAGGGCGATGTCATGTTCGCCGCCACCGGCGTGACCACCGGGCCGATGCTGCGCGGGGTGCGCCGCTTCGGGGGCGGGGCGGTGACGCATTCCATCGTCATGCGCAGCAAGTCGGGCACGGTGCGCTACATCGAGGCGCATCACCACTTCGCAACCAAGCCGGCCGCCTTTGTCTCCTGAGCCGGCCCTCGGCATCTCGGCCAGCATCACCGGCCGCCGCTGGCTGTGGCGGCAGGCGGATGCGCGGACCGGGCTCATGCTCGCGCAGCGCCTGGGCTTGCCGGAACTGGTGGGCCGCCTGCTCGCCGCCCGCGGGATCGGGGCCGAGGCGGCGGCGGATTTCCTCTCCCCCCGGCTGCGCGCCTCGCTGCCCGATCCCTCGAGCCTGATCGACATGGACCGCGCCGCCGAGAGGCTGGCGCAGGCGGTGCGGCGGGGCGAGAAGGTCGCGGTCTTTGCCGACTACGACGTCGATGGCGCCTGCGCCGGGGCACTGCTGGTCGAAGGGCTGGGCCGGCTCGGGGCGCGGGTCTTCCACTATGTGCCGGACCGGCTGGCCGAGGGCTACGGCCCCAATGCCGCGGCCATCACCAGGCTCTGCGATGCGGGGGCGGAGCTGATCGTCTGCGTCGACTGCGGGATTGCCGCCCATCAGGCGCTGGCCGCGGCCAAGGGCCGGGCGGATGTGGTCGTGCTCGACCACCACAAGGCCGACGGGCCGCCCCCGCCGGTGCTGGCTGCGGTCAATCCCAACCGGCTCGACTGCCCCTCGGGCCAGCGCATGCTCTGCGCTGCCGGGGTGGTCTTCCTCGCCCTGGTGGCGCTGCAGCGGACCCTGCGCCGGCAGGGCTTCTTCGCCGCGGGGCGGGAGGAGCCCGACCTGCTGCAGGAGCTCGATCTGGTCGCCCTCGCCACGGTCTGCGACGTGATGCCGCTGCGCGATGTCAACCGCGCCCTGGTCGCCCAGGGGCTGCGCGTGCTGGCCCG
>JANWYF010000125.1 GCA_025057055.1 Rhodovarius sp.
TTGCCTGCAAAAGCCCCCCCGGGAGCGCGCCATCGCACGCGTACTGGTAGCGATCCGGCCTAATTGGCGAGACCTGAGTATCCACGAATCCTCACCCGGCGGAGGGGCCTTCAGCCAGAAACTCCGCCGCCTGTGCCGTGGCTACGTCCCCACACAGTTCGACCCCTCGCTGCCCTTCGGGGTGCTGGATCCCACCGGTCGGTGGCGGAACGAAAATCTTGAGGCTCAGACCTTTCCGGATGCATCCTTCGACATCGTAATCGCTCAGGACGTCTTTGAGCATCTTTTTCACCCGGGCCGAGCGGCGAAAGAGATAGCGCGGACGCTCAAACCGGACGGAGTTGCCCTGCTCACCGTACCGGTGGTGCGCCACTTCGGCCGAACCCAACGGCGAGCACGACTTACTCCTTGCGGTATTCAACATATCCTTCCTGAACAATACCATGGAAATCCGGTCGGTGATGGGCGATCCCTGGTAACTATCGATTGGTCGTACGACATAGGTGCCTACTTGACCGCACATTCCGGAATCCCATGGGTTGTGATGGTCATTGACGACATGTCCATGGGCATCCGGGACCCGTACAACACAATCTTGATTGGCTGGAAGGCTCAAATACCCGACCTGGAAGAATGAATACCTGATCTAGATAACTTGATGAGTTGAACAAAACATCACCTCATACGGAGAGCATATACGATATGAGCTCTCTCATAGAGATAACAGGCTCGACCTTTTTTCATCCAAAATACCAGGCTTGGCAAATCGAGTGGGCTCTTCGGATCACCCGGATGCCATTCTTTAAATTAAGCTAGCCCGACCCCTTGCCCAGCTCGTCATCTTTGGGCGGAGACAAGGTCCTGGAAAGGTGTCTAGGCTCCCCACGAGTCAGCCCAGCTGCCGAACCTCGCCCGCCGGACACACTTCGACACCTTGGCCTGATGAAGCGCCCTACACCGGCTGGATATTGGCCAGCCGCACCACTTCGCGCCAGCGCGCGATCTCGGCCTGCTGGAAGGCGCTGTATTCGGCCGGGCTGCTTGCCACCACGTCCAGGCCGATATTGCCCAGGCGCTGGCGGGTCTCTTCGTGCAGCAGGGCCCAGCGCACCGCATCGGCGATCCGCCCCTGCAGCGCTGGTGCCATCCCCCCGGGCGCCATCACCGCCTGCCAGGAGGTCACCTCGAAATCGGCAAATCCCGCCTCGATCGCGGTCGGCACCTCAGGCAGCAGGCGGTGGCGTTCGCGGCCGGTCTGCATGATCGCGCGCAGCCTTCCGCCGGCGATATGCCCGGCCACGGTGCCGAGGTTCTGGAAGGAGAGCTGCACATCCCCCGCGATCAAGGCGGTCGCCGCCGCCGCACCACCCTGGTAGGGGACGTGGGTCGCCTCTGTGCCGGTGCGCTGCTTGAACAGCTCGGTGGTCAGGTGGTCGGAGCTGCCCACGCCGCTGGTGGAATAGGACGCCCGCGCCCCGTTGGCCCTGAGCCAGGAGAGGAACTCAGCCGGCGTGCGCACATCCACCCGCTGCGGGTTGACCACCAGCACATTGGGCGTGGTCACGGCGAGCGTGATCGGCGTGAAGTCCCGCACCGGGTCATAGCCCAGGTTGGGCCGCAGCGCGACATTGATGGCATAGACGCCGATCGAGCCCACCATCAGCACATGGCCATCCGGCGCCATGCGGGCCAGCGCCTGGGCCGCCACCGCGCCATTGGCGCCGGGCCGGTTCTCCGCCACCACCGGCGTGCCGCCGATCCGTTCGGGCAGTTTGAGCGCGATGGCGCGCGCCACCAGGTCGGAGGGTCCGCCCGCCACGAAGGGGACCAGGATCGTGATGGTGCGCTGCGGCCAGTCGGCCTGGGCGCGGGCCAGGCCCGGCGCCGCCAGCAGGGGCAGAGCAAGCAGCGATCGGCGGTGCATGGCGTGGCTACCTCCCTGTGAAGACGGGCTTGCGTTTCTCCATGAAGGCGCGGCGCCCCTCGACGTAGTCCTGGCTGTCGAAGCAGGCATCCGCCGCGGCCTCGATCGCGGCCAGATCGCGCTCGGCCGGATCGGCCAGGACGGCCTGCACCGTCCGCTTGTTGGCAATGAGGGAGAGCGGCGCATTCTCCGCGATCTGACGGGTCAGCGCCGCCACCGCCTCGTCGAGCTCGGCGGCCGGCACGAGCTTGTTGATCAAGCCCATGCGCAGCGCCTCCTCGGCCGGGAAGCGCGCTCCGGTCATCAGGATCATGTGGGCATGGGCAGGACCGACCAGCGCGACCAGGTTCTTGACCATGTCGAAGCCATAGGCGATGCCGAGCCGCGCGGCCGGGATGCCGAACTCCGACCCTTCGGCGGCGATGCGGATGTCGCAGGACATCGCAATGCCAAGCCCTCCGCCCATGCAAAAGCCGCGGATCTTGGCGATCACCGGCTTCGGGAATGTGGCGAGCTTGCGCCGCCCGCCGAGCGTCATCCGCCCGTAGGCGCGCTGTGCTTCGGCATCCGACCGGCTCTGTTCGAACTGGCTGATATCCGCGCCGGAGACGAAGGCCTTATCGCCGGCCCCGGTCAGCACCACGCAGCGCACCGTCGCATCTGCGGCAAAGTGATCGAGCGCTGCCGCCAGCCCGTCCCACATCGCGATCGACATGGCGTTGCGCTTCTCGGGCTGGTTGAAGGTGATGGTGCCGACCCCGTCCTTTACCTCTGCCAGGATCTTGCCGTCTGCGAATTGCACGTCTGCTCGCTCCCCAGCGCGCCCGATGCGCGCAGTTCTGTGATCTCCTCCGCGGTGAGCCCGGCCTCAGCCAGGATCTCCTCCGCATGCTCTCCCGCCTCCGGCACGCCGCGCCGGATGCCGGGGGTCAAGCCCTCAAGGTTGAGCGGGCTGCCCATCACCGGCAGGCGACCCCGGCGGGGATGCGGCACATGCCAGACCTTGTCGAGGTGCCGCACCTGCGGGTCCTCGAATACCTCGCGGATGTTGTTGATCGGGCCACAGGGAATGCCCGCCTCCTCCAGCCGTTCGACCCACCAGGCCGCGGGGCGTTTGCGCGTCTCCTCGGCGATGGCGGCGTTGAGCGCCGCGCGGTCGGCGGTGCGGCCCTGGGGTGTGGCCCATTCGGGCTTGCGAAGCCAGTCCTCTCGCCCGGCCACGCGGCAGAACACCTCCCACAGCCGAGGGCTGGAGGCCGCGATGTTGATCGGCTTGTCGGCGGCCGGGAAGACGCCCATCGGCGTGTTGACCGGATGGTCGTTGCCCGCCTGGCCCGGAAGATCGCCATCCTGCAGCCAGCGCGTGGCCTGGAAGTCGAGCATGAACAGCTGCGCTTCAAGCAGGGAGGTGTGCACCCAGCGCCCGCGCCCCGTCCTTTCGCGGTCGAACAGCGCCATCACGACGCCCAGCGCGAGGAGATTGCCGGCCGTGAGGTCGTTGATCGGAATCCCGACCCGCATCGGCCCGCGGCCGGGTTCGCCGGTGATGCTCATCAGCCCCCCCATGCCTTGGGCGATCTGATCGACGCCGCCGCGATGGGCATAGGGCCCGGTCTGCCCGAAGCCCGAGATGGAGGCATAGACAAGGCGCGGATTGACCGCCGCGAGCTCCGCCGGGCCGATGCGCAGCCGGTGCTTGACCGCCACCCGCATGTTCTCGACCAGCACATCGGCGCCCTCGGCCAGGCGCAGGAAGGCCGCATGCCCCTGCGGGTGCTTGAGGTCGAGCGCGATCGCCCGCTTGTTGCGATGGAGATTGGTGAAGTCGAACCCATCCCGCGCGCCGCCGAAGCCGTCATGGCCGCCGGGCGGTTCAATGCGGATCACATCCGCCCCCCAATCGGCCAGATGCCGCACGCAGGTCGGCCCCGCCCGTGCCAGGGTGAGGTCCAAGACCCGGATGCCGGAGAGAGGCAGCTTGTCGGGGGGCGTTTCCATCCTGCGCGCAGTCAAGCGCGCGGCGCCTCCTTTGCCAAGCGGTCTGCCACCGGCCCGCTGCCGGCGGCACGGGCCATCGCGATCGCCTCGAGAAGGGTGGGCAGATCGCCGATGCGATCGGCCAGGATCAGCACCAGCTTGGCATCGAGCCGGCGCGATTCCTCCGGGCTCAGGCCGCGATGGGCATCCATCAGCGCGGCGTAGAAGGCATCGGGGTCGGAGATCATCGGCCAAGCACCCGTGCCCGTGCCGAGAGGATCGCATCCCGCTCCCGCGCCGGCAGCCGGGCGCAGATGTGCTGATCGGGGCGGATCAGCACCGCCTCTCCCTCCGCCAGACGGTAGCGTTCGGCGATCAGGCCGGAATGGTCTTCGATGTCCCGCCCGATGATGAGCGTCCTGATGCCGGTCTCGGCCGCCTCTCCGCGCGCGAGCAGCGTGAAGCCGCCATCGGCGCCGATGTGGCGCAGCAGCCAATCGGGCCGGCCCTGGCGGAGGATCGGCGCATCGGGCGCGGGCTCCCCATAGCCGAGATAGGGCCTGGAGAGCCGTCCGCTGTTGACGAAGGGGCGGGCGAAGGCATAGCGCGCCGCCAGCTCGAGCACCGCATCGCGATAGGCGCGCGCGGCCTCGTTCTTTGGCGTGATGAAGTCGGTGGCGCGGGTGGAGTGCAGGATGTTCTCGTCGGCCGCCGGGATCCGCTCGGCGTCATAGCTGTCAAGCAGGCTCTCCGGCGCCTCCCCCGACAGGACCGCGGCCAGCTTCCAGCAGAGATTGTCGGCATCCTGCACCCCGCCATTGCCGCCGCGCGCGCCGAAGGGAGAGACCTGATGCGCCGCATCGCCGAGGAAGATGGTCCGCCCGTGGCGGAAGCGCTCCATGCGGCGGCAGCGGAAGGTGTAGATGCTGACCCATTCCAGCTCGAAGGGCCGGCCGGGCCCCAGCATGGCGGCGATGCGCGCGCTGACGCGGGCGGGGTCCTTCTCCGCTTCGGGGTCCGCATCCCAGCCGAGCTGGAAATCGATCCGCCAGAGGTCATCCGGCTGCTTGTGCAGCAGCACCGATTGGCCGGGGTGGAAGGGGGGGTCGAACCAGAACCAGCGCTCGGCCGGGAAATCGGCCTGCATGCGCACATCGGCGATCAGGAAGCGATCCTGGAAGACCTGCCCCTCGAAGCGCAGGCCCAGCGCCCGGCGGAGGAAGCTGCGCGCCCCGTCGCAGGCCAGCACCCAGTCGGCGTGCAGGGCATAGGCACCGAAGGGGGTCTCGACCGCCAGCCGCACGGCTTGCGCGCCATTCTCGATGCCGGTCACGGCATGGCGCCAGCGCAGATCGACCAGCCCGGTCTCGGTGCAGGCCTCGACCAGCCAGGCCTCGGCATAATACTGCTGGAGGTTGACGAAGGCCGGGTATTCGTGCCCCTCCTCCGGCAGCAGGTCGAAGCTGTAGGTCTCCCGGTCGCGGTGGAAGACGCGGCCGACCTTCCAGGTCACGCCCTTCTCCAGGAACCGGGCGCCGAGGCCGAGGCGGCCGTAGATCTCCAGCGTGCGCTTGGCAAAGCAGATGGCGCGCGAACCGACCGAGACGGTGTCGTCGTCATCGACCACGACCACCGGCACGCCCCGCCGCGCCAGATCGAGCGCGGCGGTCAGCCCGACCAGGCCCGCGCCCACCACCACCACGCGCGCTGCCTCCTCGGCCGCGCGGGGGGGCATGGCGGGGAAGCGGGGCTGACGGAAGCTCACCCGGCCTCCGCGCTCTTCATCGGTGCGCCCTTCTCGAGGGCGGCCCACATCTCGAGGTCGCGCTCGGCGGTCCAGATGCGCGGATGCGCGATGCCCGAGGCTTCGTCATAGGCCCGGCTGACGTTGAAGGGCATGCAGTGTTCGAAGATCACCCAGTGGCCGTATTTCGGCCGGAGCGCGGCCATCGCCTCGTCGTAGAGCTGCTTGAGCGTCCAGCCCTTGGCCACCGCCTGCCGGGCGAGGGCGAAGAGGTCAGTCACATAGCTTTCGGTCTGGTGCAGCGCCTCGGCGACGTCGGACTTGGTCAGCAGGGCCGCACCCCGGCCGGGCACGAGCTTCTCGGGGCCAAGCTCGCGGATGGCGGCGAGCGTGGCCGGCCAGTCGGCGAAATGCGCATCGCCGCAATAGGGGGTGGCGCCGAACTCCACCGTATCGCCGGCGAAGAGCACGCGCTCCTCGGGCAGCCAGACCACCGTATCGCCCGCCGTGTGGCTGCGGCCGATGTGGATCACCTGCGCCTCGCGCTCGCCCAGCCAGAGCGTCATGCGCTGCGCGAAGGTATGGGTGGGCCAGGTGAGGCCGGGAATGCTCTCCCGCCCGCGGAAGAGGCGCGGGAAGCGGCCGATCTCGCTCTCCATATCCTGCCGGCCACGTTCGACGATCAGGGCGCGCGTCGCCTCCGAACAGATGATGGCGTGCGCCGGATAGCCCGAGGCACCGAGCACCCGCACCGCGTGGTAGTGCGACAGCACGATCTGCCGCACCGGCAGAGGCGTGACGGTGGCGATCTTGGCCTGGACATCGCGGGCCATCACCGGTGTCGCCTGGGCATCGACCACGACCACGCCATCGGGCCCGACGATCACGCCCGAGTTCGGATCGCCTTCCGCGGTATAGGCGTACAAGCCGCGGCCCAGTTCGGTGAAGGTGACGGTCTTCTCGGCCAGGTCGTTGGTGGAGGCGAAGCTCATGCCCTGCTGTCCCGCTTGCCCGCACCGGCCGGTTAGTTACAAATGAAACCGATGTCAACGCCTTTCGATCTGGCGAAGTTCCTCCCCTACCGGCTGGCGGTGGCGGCCCAGGCCGTCTCGGCCCGCTTCGCCCGCCGCTATTCGGAGGCCTTCGGCCTGACCATCCCGGAGTGGCGGGTGCTGGCGGTGCTGGGCGGCTTTGGCACCACCCATGCGCAGCGGCTGACGGCCCTGACCACCATGGACAAGGTCAAGGTCAGCCGCGCGGTGGCCAAGCTGGCCGCCGCCGGGCTGGTGCAGCGCCAGCCCGACCCGGAGGATGGGCGGCGCGTGCTGCTGGCGCTGACCCCGAAGGGGGAGCAGCTCTATCGCGACATCGTGCCGCTGGCCCAGGCGATGCAGGAGGAGCTGCTGGCCGAACTGCCGCCGGCCGGGCGTGAGGCGCTGGATGAGGCGCTCAGGCTGCTCTCACGCAGCCCGAAGAGCTGAGGGCCCGCGCCAGGGCGCGGATATCGGCCGCGGCCGGCGAGGCGGGGTGGCGCGTCAGCAGCGGCGCCTGGTGCCGGATCGCATCTGCCACCCGCGCATCGCGCCGGACATGGCCGATCAGCGGCAGCCCCGCCCCGAGGAAGCGGCGCGCCGCGGCATCCAGCCGGGCATGGATGCGCTGGGCCGCCGCCGCATCGGCCATCGAGGCGATCAGCCGCGCATCCGCACCGGGATGATCGGCGCGGAGCAGCTTGAGCACGGCATAGGCGTCGGTCAGGCTGGTGGGCTCCTCGGTGGCAAGCAGCAGCACGAGATCGGCCAGGGCGGCCAGCCGTCTTTGCGGGGCGGCAACCCCGGCGCCGAGATCGAGCAGGACGACATCGCAATCCGCCGCCGCCTCGGCCAGCAGGACGCCGAGCGCCGAGAGCGCCCCGCCATCGGGCTGGGCGAGCAGCCCGCTGCCCGAACGGCCAGGCAGGATGCGAAAGCCCGCCGGATGGGCATAGCCCGCCGCGGCCAGCGCCACACGGCCGGCGAGCACATCGGCCAGATCCGGCACCCGCGGCAGGGCGAGCTGCACATCCACATTGGCGAGGCCGAGATCGGCATCGACCAGGAGCACGCGATGCCCTGCCTCGGCCAGCGCCTGGGCAAGGCCAATCGCCAGCACCGTCTTGCCCACGCCGCCCTTGCCGGAGGCGACCGCGATCACGCCCCCGCCCTGCTTCAGCGCCATGCGACATCCCTCCAGCGCGCGGCCAGCCATGCCGCGGTGATCGGTTGCAGATCCTTGGCCGGATCGGGGCCTGTCCCCGCCTCGGTCAGGGCAAGCCCCGCCCGCGCCGCCGCCAGCACCGAGGCGCCGCGCCGCGCCACATCGGCCCGGGTGATCAGCAGATGCCGCACCCCCATCGCGTGGAAGGCAAGCGCCTCCTCCCGCGCCTCCTCGGCGCAGAGGCCGGCCGGCTGCACCAGCACGCCCCGGCCATGCGCGAGCAGCCCGAGCAGCGCCCGCGCATCGGACAGCCGGAACGGATTGCAGGCGGCGGTATCGACCAGCACCGGCTGGCCCGGCACCGCGCGCGCCACCGCCTTGGCCAGCGCCGCCGGGCTGCCGGCCACCACGAAGCCGAGGCCGAGCGCGCGCATGCAGGCGCCGAGTTGATCGAGCGCCCCGGCCCTCTCGTGATCGGTGGCGATGACCAGCGGCTGCCGGCCCGCCAGCACATGGCGCGCGGCGAGCTTGACCGTGGTCAGCGTCTTGCCCGCCCCGGCCTGGCCGACCAGCAGCAGCGGCCGATCCTCGGGCAGCGGCGCGAAGGTGAGACCGGCCGCGGGCGGGCTGGCCACCAGCCAGGGCTCGTCCTCCTCGACCGGCAGGGCGGCGGTGACCTCGACCTCGCTGCCCACCCGGCGCGTCTCGAGCAGCACCGCCTCCTCGCCCAGCCGGGCGCGCAATTCGGCCATGGCGGCGGCGATGGTCGGCGCACGCAGAACCTGCAGGCGCATGTCAGAGGCTGCCCAGGTTCTTGAGCCGCGCGCGCGGATGGAGCTCGTTCTGGGCGAGCACCGCCAGCGTCGGTCGGAAGCGTTCGATCACCGCGCGGATCGGCAGGCGCAGATGGGGGGCCACCACCAGCACCGGCACCTCGCCCTGCTCATCGGCGGCAAGCAGCAGGGCGCGCAGCTGCTCGAGGAAGGCCTGCAGCCGCGCCGGCTCGATCGCAAGCTGGCGCTCCTCCGGCGGGCCGGTCAGCGCTTCGGTGAAGGCGACCTCGGTCTCGGCCGTCAGGGAGATGACCGCGACATGCCCCTGCGGGCTGCGCAGGGAATCGGTGATCTGCCGGGCCAGCCGCGCCCGCACCACCGCCAGGATCTGCGCCGTGGCGCGCAGATTGGCCGCGATCGCCTCCTGCACGCCCTCGAGGATGGTGGGCAGATCCCGGATCGAGACACGCTCGGCAAGCAGGCCCTGCAGCACGCGCTGCAGCCCCGGCAGTCCGATCTGCCCGGGGATCAGGTCGGTCACCAGGCGGCGGTGTTCGGACGGAAGCTCGTCGAGCAGCTTCTGCGTCTCGGCCGCCGAGAGCAGCTCGGCCATATGCTCGCGCACGATCTCGGTCAGGTGTGTGGCCAGCACCCCGGCGCAATCGACCACGGTGGCGCCGCGGGCCAGCGCCTCCTCGCGCAGGCGCTCCTCGATCCAGAGGGCAGGCAGGCCGAAGCAGGGTTCGCGCGCACGCTCGCCGGGCAGATCGGGCAGGCCGCCTGCGGGGTCGATCGCCAGCAGCAGCGGCGGGCGCAGCTGGCCGCGTCCGGCCTCGATCTCCTTGACGCGGATGACGTAGGTATCGGCCGGCAGCTCGAGATTGTCCTGGATCCGGATGGCAGGCAGGACAAAGCCCATCTCCTGCGCGATGGCACGGCGGATGCCGCGGATCTGCTCGGTCAGCCGCGGCGCATCGCCGGCGGCGAGGGAGAGCAGGCCATAGCCCAGCTCCAGCCGCAGCAGATCCATCCGCAGCGCCTCGCCGATCGGGGCCTCGGCCGGTGGCGGCGCCGGAGGCGGCGCGGCGGCGGGTTCGGCCGCACCACGCCGGGCGAACCAGGCCGCGGCACCCAGCGCGCCTGCCAGCGCAAGGAAGGGCAGGAAGGGCATGCCGGGCAGCAACGCCATCACGCCGGCCGAACCGGCGGCGACAGCCAACGGCTTCCACCCGCCGAGCTCCTTGGCCATCTGCTCATCGGCCCGCTCCTCCCGCGCGGCCTTGGTCACCACGATCGCGGCGGCGACACTGACCAGCAGCGCCGGGATCTGGCCGACCAGCCCATCTCCCACGGTCAGGATGGAGTAGGTCTCCACCGCCTCGGCCAGCGGCATGCCATGGCGCAGCGTGCCGATGGCAAAGCCGCCAAGAAGGTTGATGAAGGTCGAGACCAGCCCGGCGATGGCATCGCCCTTCACGAACTTGGAGGCGCCGTCCATCGCGCCGTGGAAGGCGCTCTCTTCCTCAAGCTCGCGGCGGCGGGCGCGGGCCTCCTTCTCGTCGATCGCGCCGCTGTTGAGCTCGGCATCGATCGCCATCTGCTTGCCTGGCATCGCATCGAGATGGAATCGCGCTGCCACCTCGGCCACCCGGCCAGCACCCTTGCTGACGACGACATGGTTGACCATCAGCAGGATGGCAAAGACGATCAGACCGACCACGATGTCGCCCTGCATCAGATAGCGGCCGAAAGTCGCGACGATCTCTCCGGCCGCACTGGGTCCCTCATGACCGTCGGCCAGGATCGCGCGGGTGGTCGCGACATTGAGGCCGAGGCGAAACAGCGTGGTGATCAGGAGGATCTGCGGGAAGGAGGCGAAGTCGAGCGGGCGCGTCAGCATCAGCGCCACCATCAGCACCAGCACCGAGGCGGTGATGTTGATCGCCAGCGCCGCATCGAGAAGCACGGCCGGCAGCGGCACCACCAGAATGGCCAGCACCAGCAGCACGCCGGCGACCAGCGCCGCCTCCGACCCCAGGCGGGCGCGCGACAGCCACGGCGGCAGCGCAAGGCCCCTCATCCCGACAGCAGCTCCCCGGGAGCGAGCTGGCCCGGAGCCGGCGGCACGGCCAGGCCCTGACCGCGGTATTCGGCCAGCTTGTTGCGCAGCGTGCGGATCGAGATGCCGAGGATCTCCGCCGCGCGCGTGCGGTTGCCCAGGCAGCGGCCGAGCGTCTCGAGAATCAGGTCACGCTCGACCTCCTCCATCCGCCGCCCGACCAGCGCCGCGATCGGATTGGCCGGTGCCGGCGCAGGCACGGCAGCGGGAGCGGGCGCGGCGGCCGCACCGAGCAGCGCACGGAACGGCGAGACAGGGGCAAGTTCGATCGCCTCCGGCCCGATCTCCACCCCTTCGGCGAGCAGCACCGCGCGGTGGATGGTGTTCTCGAGCTCCCGCACATTGCCAGGCCAGGGATGGGCAAGCAGCAGCGCCTCCGCCGCCGCGGAGAGCGGGCGTTCGGGCAGGCCGTTGACCTGCGCGTAGCGGCGCGCGAAGTGGCGGGCGAGGGGAATGATATCGGCCTGCCTCTCGCGCAGCGGCGGGATCGAGAGGCAGACGACATTGAGGCGGAAATAGAGGTCCTCGCGGAAGCGGCCGGCGCGCACCTCGGCCGCCAGGTCGCGGTGGGTAGCGGCCAGGATGCGAACATTGACCTTGATCGGGGCATGGCCGCCCAGGCGGTCGACCTCCCTCTCCTGCAGGACCCGCAGCAGCTTGGCCTGCAGGCTGGGCTGCATCTCCCCGATCTCATCGAGCAGCAGCGTGCCGCCATCGGCCTGCTCGAACTTGCCCTTGCGGGTTGCGACCGCCCCCGAGAAGGCGCCCTTCTCGTGCCCAAACAGCTCGGACTCCAGCAGGGTCTCGGGCAGCGCCGCGACATTAAGCGCCACAAAGGGCCCCTGCGCCCGGCGCGATGCGGCATGGATGCGCCGCGCCAGGACTTCCTTGCCGGTGCCGCTCTCGCCCAGGATCAGCACGGAGGCCTCGCTACGCGCCACCTGCTCGGCCCGCTCCATCAGCGCGCGCATCGCCTGATCCTGGACGATCGGCGCATCCTGATGGCCTGCCGCAGCAGCCAGCATCGCCGCGATCAGCTCCGGATCCGGCGGCAGCGGCAGGAAATCCTTGGCGCCGGCCCGGATCGCGCGCAGCGCCGCCTCGGCATCCTTGATGCGGCCGCAGGCGATGACCGGCGTTGCGATGCGCTCCTCGGCCAGGGTGCGGGTCAGCCAGGCGACATCATGCATGACGTCGCAGAAGACGAGATCGGCGCCCTTGCTGCGCAGCAGCGCGAGCCCCTGGGTGATGCCGTCGGCCTGCAGCAGCTGCGCCCCGCGCGCGAGGGCCAGCCGCGCAGCTTGCCCGAGCTCTCCCGACAGGTCGCCGATGATGAGCAGCCGTGCCATCACACCCCCCGGTCGGACTTCACAATCTCGGTCATCGTCACACCGAGGCGGTTGTCCTCGACCATCACCACCTCCCCGCGCGCGACCAGGCGGTTGTTGACGTAGATGTCGACCGCCTCGCCGAGCTTGCGGTCGAGCTCGACCACCGCGCCGCGCCCCAGCTTGAGCAGCTGGGAGACCTGCATGGTGGCCCGGCCCAGCACCGCGCTCACCTGCACCGGGATGTCGTAGACCGCCTCGAGATCGCGGGAGGTGGTCTGCGGCTGGCGCAGGGAGGCCACCTCGGTCGCGCTGGCAGGCCGGAACTGGTCGTTGTTCTCGCTCATTCCACCATCTCCTCGTCACGACCTTCGGCCAGCCGGATCTGGCCCTGCGCCGCCAGCTCCTTGGCGGTGGCCACGATGCCGGCTTGGGCCTCGTCCACATCGCGCAGCCTGACCGGCCCCATCGCGGCGATATCGTCGCGCAAGAGCTTCGCCGCCCGCTCGGTCATGTTGGAGAGGAACAGCTCGCGCAGTTCGGGCGATGCACCCTTGAGGGCGAGCGCCAGCCGGTCCTTCTCGACGCTGCGCAGCAGGGTCTGAATGCCCGCGGAATCGAGGCGGCGCAGATCCTCGAAGGTGAACATCAGGGCGCGGATGCGCTCGGCGCTCTCGCGATTGCGCTCCTCGAGCGCACCCATGATGCGCGCCTCGGCCGCGCGGTCGAGGTTGTTGAAGATCTCGGCCATCAGCTCATGGCTGTCGCGGCGCTGGCTGCGCGCCAGGTTGGACATGAACTCGGCCTTCAGGGTGCGCTCGACGCCCTCCAACGCCTCCTTCTGGACGGTCTCCATGCGCAGCATGCGCATCACCACTTCCATCGCGAAGCCGTCGGGCAACAGCGCGAGCACGCGCGCCGCATGATCGGGCCGGATCTTCGAGAGCACGACCGCCACCGTCTGCGGGTATTCGTTCTTGAGGTAGTTGGCGAGCACGCTCTCGTTGACGTTGCCGAGCTTGTCCCACATGGTCCGGCCGGCCGGGCCGCGGATCTCCTCCATGATCTGGGCCACCCGGTCCTTCGGCAGCGACTTGAGGAGCAGCCGCTCGGTCGTCTCGTAGGTGCCGACCAAATGGCCCGTCTGGCCGAGCTCCTGCGCGAACTCCTCGAGCAGACGCTCGACCACCGCGGAAGGCAAGGTCCCGAGCCGCGACATCGCCAACGACAGGTCGCGGATCTCATCCTCATGCATGCGGGCGAACAGCGGGGCCGCGTTGTCCTCGCCGAGCGCGAGCATCAGCGCGGCAGCCTTTTCGGGTCCGGTCAGGGTGCGGGTCATGCGGCATCCTCGGGCGGAGTGAGCCAGCGGCGGATCACCATCAGCGTCTCCTCGGGCTGGGCCTTCACGAGCTCGGCAAGCTTGGCGAGGGAGGAGGCCCGCATCGCGCCCTCGACATGGGCCATGGTGACCATCGCCTCCTCGGCCTGCGGCAGGGCGGCAGTCCCCGCGCCGGAGGCGACGGCGGCCTTCTCCTCACTGGGCAGCGCATCGCGCTTGCCCTGCCCGGCCTTGTCGGGCAGGGCCGGCGGGGCGATCGCCAGCGCCAGGCGCCGCGCCAGCGGCCGGCCGATGAGCAGGATCGCAGCGAGGGCGACCAGGGCGAGGATCGCGGTCTCGATCAGCCGGGCGAGCAGCGGCTGCGGCAGATCAAGGCCGAGCACGCCGCCCGCTGGTGCTTCGGCAGCAGGGGCGACGAAGGGCATCGAGACCACCTCGACCCGATCCCCGCGCTGTTCGTTGAAGCCGATCGCGCTGCGCACCAGGGCGGCGATGCGGGCCAGTTCCTCGGGCGTGCGCTCGCGCATGCGCGGGGGCCCATCGGGGGGCGTCTCCAGCACGCCATCGACCAGCACCGCGATCGAGACGCGGCGGATCACCGGATGCTCGCGCAGGGTGGCGCGCATGGTCCGCCCGATCTCGAAGTTGGTGGTCTCCTCCTGGCGCGATTCCTGGGTGCCGGCGCCGTTCGCCGCGGCCTCGGCGCCGGGCAGGTTGTTCGCCACCGAGACGTTCTGCGGCTCGATGCTGCGGCTGGTCTCGGTGACGGCATGGGTGCTGCGCGCCACCTGGTTGTCCGGGTCGAAGCGCTCCTCGCGCGTCTCCACCCGGTCGAGGTCGAGCTCCACGGTCGCCTCGGCCCGCACGCGGCCGGGGCCCAGGCTGCGCTCCAGCAGCTCCTCGACCGCGCGGCTGATGCGCAGCTCGTGGCTGCGGCGCAGCTCCTCGGCGGTGGCCAGCGCGGCGATCCCGCCCACCGCCTGCCCGCCGCGGGCCAGAACCTCGCCCCGGCTGTCGATGATCGAGATGTTGCGCGGCGAAAGCCCGGGCACCGCGGCGGCGACCAGATGCAGCACCGCCTGCACCCCCTCGCGGTCCAGCCGTTGCGCGCCCTGCATGGTCAAGACGACCGAGGCCTGCGCCTCCCCGCGCTCGCGCGAGAATGGCTCGCGCCGCGGCAGCACGAGATGCACCCGCGCCTGACGCACCCCCTGAATGCCGCGGATGGTGCGGGCAAGCTCCCCTTCCAGCGCGCGCAGGCGGTTGATCTCCTGCTGGAAAGGGGTCGTCGTCAGGGAATCGCCACGGTCGAAAAGCTCATTGCCGATCGACCCGCCGGTCGGCAGCCCTTCCCGCGCCAGCATGACGCGCGCGCGTGCCACCTCCTCGACCGGGACCAGCACCTGCGCGCCGCCGCCCGCCAAGCGATAGGGGATGCGGGCGCGCTCGAGCGATTGCACGATGGCACCGGCATCGCGCGCATCGAGATCGGCATAGAGCAGCCCCATCGGCGGGCTGCCGGCACGCAAGGCCAGCAGCGCAAGGCCGGCAAGCAGCGCAGACGCCAGCGCGGCGAGCGCGATCAGCCGCCCCCGGCCGAGCGCCCGCAGCTGGGCAAGCAGCGCGCTCATCGCCGCGCGCGCGCCCCGCCATGGCGCGCCAGGCACGAGGGGGACGGAAGCGACATGCCGTGCATGCCGGCAGAATGTGCCGACCCCCCTTGCCGCCCGGTAAATCGGGCACCCGCCCCCGCGGCAGCGCCGCGAGCCGGCCGCGGCAGACCTTGCCAAGCCTGCAGCTGCCGTCCGCTACGAAAGCCCGGCTGCCGGCGCGCGAGGAGGTGCCGCTCAGCCGGCCAGGCCGCGCAGGCGGTCGAGCGGCAGGCTGAGGGTGCCAAAGCGCAGCCGCACCCCATCGCCCGACCTTTCGGCGCCGGTCGCCCGGGCGATCACGCCGACTTCGATCGGCAGCTCCCCGCCCATCGCATCCCGCCCGCTCACCGTCACAGCATAGCTGCCATCCGGCAGCGGCCGCCCGGCCGAATCGCGCCCGTCCCAGCGCCAGGTGCTGCGGTCGGGCCCGAGGGGGACGCTCGCCTCACGCAGCAGCCGGCCGGCCGCGTCGCTGATCTTGACCACCGCCCAGCGCGCCGCACCGGCCGCAGGCAGGCGCAGCGTCGCCTGTCCCTCCTGCAGGACCAGGGCGGGGCTCTCCACCTCCAGGCTGCGGCCGATCAGCCCCGCTGCAGCCGTCAGCTGCGCGCCCTGCTGCAGCGCAAGCAGCTGGCCGAGCTGTCGGTTCATCGCGATCTGCTGCTCCACCCCGGCGAAGGCGACGAGCTGCGCCGTCATGGTGTTCACATCCATCGCGTTGGTCGGGTCCTGATTGCGCAGCTGGGTCGTCAGCAGCTGCAGAAAAGTCGTGACATCGCCGCCGATCGTCGCCGCTGGGCGGCGCGGGCTTGGCGTGATGCCGCCGGCCGAGCCGGTGCTGCCGGACTGGGCAAGGATCATGGACATGGCGCTCTCCTCGGCAGGGGTTCAGACGCGGAGATCGATCAAAGAGAGCAGAAGCGGCCTCTCCCCCTCCGCCTCAGCCGTGGCCGTGGCGGCGCGGCCTCCGCCCCGGGCAGGCGGGCCGCGGCGGTCGCCCCCGCCGGCCTCGCCCCCCGCCTCGCCGGAGAGGGCGAAGCTCAGATTCTCGGGCGGCAGGGCAAGACCGCTGGCCGCCAGCCCCTGGTGGAGTTCGGCGCGGTCGCGGGCGAGCAGGGCCAGCGTCTCCGGCCGTTCGGCCACAAGCCGCAGCGCCGCCGCGCCGCCCTCCCCGCGCGCCAGCCGCACCTCGACCCGGCCCAGAGCCTCAGGCTCCAGCGTGATGGTCAGGGCCGGTTGCGACCCCGGCGCCACCAGCAGGGAGACGTCCAGCCGCAAGACCGGACGCGCGGCCGGTGCAGGGATCGGGCGTGGCAGCGGCGCGGGCAAGGCAGGCACCCCGCCCGCCTGCGCCGGGGGCGAGTTGGCAGGCGACGGCGGGGCGGAGCCAGGGCTCGCCGCGGAGGCGGACACGCCCTGCTCCGGCCGGCCCTCTGCCGGCGGCGTGTCGAATGGCCGAAGCGCTGCCGGAGGCTGTGGGTGGAGCTGCTCCGCTGTCGCCTCGCCGCCCATGGCTCCGACGGCGGCTCCCGATGGGATGCCCTCCCCGACCGGCGGGAGAGGCAGCGGCGGCCGGTCCCCTTCTCGCGCAG
>JANWYF010000171.1 GCA_025057055.1 Rhodovarius sp.
CGGAAGGGGGGAGCGGATGATCCGCAACGTGCTGTTCATCATGGCCGATCAGCTGCGCTGGGATCATCTGGGTTGTGCCGGGCATCCTTATCTGCGCACCCCGCACATCGATGCCCTGGCCGCGCGCGGGGTGCGCTTTACCAACGCCTATGTGCAGTCGGGCATCTGCGGACCATCCCGCATGTCCTACTACACCGGCCGCTACGTCTCGACGCATGGCGCGACGCACAATCGCGTGCCGCTCTCGGTGGGCGAGGTGACTCTCGGCTGGCATCTGCGCGAATCGGGGCGCGAGCTCGTGCTCTGCGGCAAGAGCCACGTCCTGCCCGATCTTGCGGGGATGCGGCGGCTCGAACTCGATGGTGCCTCCGCGGTCGGGGTCCTGGTCAAGGAGGGCTGGTTCCGCCTGCTTGACCGGCATGACGGCCATCACGCCGAACCCGAGGGCGGCTATGCCCGCTGGCTGCGCGAGCAGGGCTATGACAGCCCCGACCCCTGGACCGACTACGTGATCAGCGTGGTCGACGAGAAGGGCGAGGTGCGATCGGGCTGGCACATGCGCAACGCCCGCTATCCGGCGCGGATCAAGGCCGAACACAGCGAGACGGCCTACGTCACCGACCGTGCCATCGCCTTCCTCGAGGCGCGGGGCAGCGACCCCTGGGTGCTCCACCTCTCCTACGTCAAGCCGCACTGGCCCTATATCGCTCCGGCGCCCTTCCACGCCCTCTACGGCCCGAAGCAGTGCCTGCCGGTCGCGCGCCACCCGGAGGAGTGGAACGGCCATCCGGTGCAGCGCGCCTTCATGGACGAGGAGGTGGCGCGGGCCTTCCAGCAGCAGGAGTGCATCGACACCGTCCGCCCCGCCTATCAGGGCCTGATCGCCGAGCTCGACCACCATCTCGGCCGGCTCTGGGCGGCGATGGAGCGGCTCGACCTGTGGCAGCAGACGCTTGTCATCTTCTGCTCCGACCACGGCGACTATCTGGGCGATCATTGGCTGGGCGAGAAGGAGCTGTTCCACGACTGCATCCAGAAGGTGCCCCTGATCCTGGCCGATCCTGAAGGCCGGCGCGGCGTGGAGGAGGCACGGCTGGTCGAGGCGGTGGACATCGCACCCACCATCCTCGAGGCACTTGGCCTGCCCCCGGCCCCGCACCTGCTCGAAGGGCGCAGCCTGCTCGCCCTCACCCGCGGTGATCCGTCCGACTGGCGCGATGCCGTCTTCAGCGAGCTCGACTGGACCTTTCGCGGGGCGCGCCGGCGCCTCGGCCTGCCGGCGGGACACCACCATGCCTGGATGGTGCGCCAGGGCCGCTGGAAATACATCCACTGGTCCTCGGGCATGCCGCCGCAGCTGTTCGATCTCGAGGCCGATCCGCAAGAGTTTCACGACCTTGGGCGCGAACCGGGGCTTGAGCGGGTGCGGGGCGCTCTGCGCGAACGGTTGCTTGCCTGGTTCATGGGCCTCAAGCGGCGCAGCACGCTGACCTATGCCGAGGCCGAACTCCGCACCGATGCGCATAAGCGCGCCGGCGTCTTCTATGGGCAATGGTGATGGCCGCTTGATGCATGGGCCGCGCTACACCAGATGCGGCGGGATAGATCCACTCCATCGGCAGGAGACGCCATGACCCAGCTTCCCCGCCGCGCGGTGCTGGCCGCGCCGGCCGCCCTGGCCGCACCGGCCCTCGCCCAGGCCTATCCCACCCGCCCGATCACGATGGTGGTCCCCTTCGCCGCCGGCGGCCCGACCGATACGGTGGCCCGGCTGCTCGCCCAGGCCATGGGCCCGGACCTGGGTGGGACGATCGTGGTCGAGAATGTCGCCGGGGCGGGCGGCACGCTGGGCGCGCAGCGCGTCGCCCAGGCGCGGCCGGATGGCTACACCATCCTCTGCCATCACATCGGCATGGCCACCATCCCAACACTCTATCGGCGCCTTGCCTATGATCCCGTCAACGGCTTCGCGACCATCGGCATGATCACCGAGGTGCCGATGACCATCGTCGGCCGCCGCACGCTGGAGGCCAATACCCTGGCCGAGCTGGTGGCCCTGGTGCGCCAGCGCGGGGAGCGTCTGAACTACGCCAATGCCGGCATCGGCGCGGCCAGCCACCTCTGCGGCCTTCTGTTCATGTCGGCGGTCGGCACCGCGATGACCACCGTGCCCTATCGCGGCACCGGCCCGGCGATGAACGATCTGGTGGCCGGCACGGTCGATCTGATGTGCGATCAGACCACCAACACCGCCGAGCAGATCCGTGCCGGCACCATCAAGGCCTTCGCGGTGACGACGCGCGAGCGCGTCCCCGCCCTGCCCGAACTGCCGACCGCGGCCGAAGCCGGCCTGCCGGATTTCGAGATCTCGGTCTGGCACGGCCTGTATGCGCCCCGCGGCACGCCCGAGCCGATCATCAACCGCCTCTCGCAGTCGCTGCAGGTGGCGCTGCGCTCGCCGGTGCTGGTGCAGCGTTTCGCCGATCTCGGCACCACGCCGGTCCCGCCGGAGCGCGCCACCCCCGCCTATCACCAGCGCTTCTGGCAGGCCGACATCGCGCGCTGGCGGCCGATCATCCAGGCTGCGGGCAGCTTCGCCGACTGACCGGGGGGCCGGGCCGCACCGGGCTTAAGGGGCCGCGCTGCGCCCGCCTGGCAGGATCGCCCCATCGCCCTTTCCCGCCAGCCACTCCAGGGCGTGAAGGGCGATCATCTCCTCCTCTCCGGCGCGGCGCAGCAGCACCCGGACCGGTGCGTCGGGCGCGCCGATCTCCGGCGCATGGGCGGCATTGGCGGCCGGATCCAGCCGCACGCCCAGGAACTCGAGCCCGGCGCAGATCCGCGCCCGCACCCCGGCCGCATGCTCGCCGATGCCGCCGGTGAAGACCAGGCCGTCGAGCCCGCCCAGCGCGGCGGCCAGCGCCCCGATCTCGCGCCGGACGCGATAGGCGAAATGCCCGAGTGCGCGTTCGGCCGCCGGGCCGCCTGCCGCCTCGATCTCCCGCACGTCGTGGGAGATGCCGGAGAGGCCCTTGAGGCCGCTTTCGTGGTAGAGCACCCGCGCCACCTCCGCGCTGCTCATGCCCAGCTGATCGAGCATGTAGAGCACGACGCCGGGATCGAGCTGGCCGCAGCGTGTGCCCATCGGCACCCCGTCCAGGGCGGTAAATCCCATGCTGCTGCCCTGGCTCACCCCGCCCTGGAGTGCGCAGAGCGAGGCGCCATTGCCGAGATGGGCGACCACGACGCGGCCTGCCGCCAGCGCCGGGTCCTCGGCCTGCAGCCGCCGCGCGATCCAGGCGTAGGAGAGGCCGTGAAAGCCGTAGCGGCGGATGCCGAGGGCGAAGAACCGCTCGGGCAAGGCGAAGCGCTCAGCCTCCTCGGGCTGGGTGCGGTGGAAGGCGGTATCGAAACAGGCGAGCTGGGGAATGCCCGGAAACAGTGCCCGCGCCGCGCGAATGCCGGCCAGGTTGTGCGGCTGATGGAGGGGGGCGAGCGGCACCAGCGCCTCGAGTTCGGCCAGCACCGCCTCATCCACGGCCACCGGTGCGGCAAAGCGCACGCCCCCATGCACCACGCGATGGCCGATGATCGCCACGGGCCGCCCGCCGAGCAGGCCGGGCAGCAGGGCGAAGAGGGTGGCCAGCGCCTCCCGGTGATCCACCGCCGCCCCGGCCGGCCTGGACCGCGCGGCGAGCGCCCGCCCGCCCGCATCGGCCAGCGCGAGGCGCGCCGCCCCGCCCAGCCCCTCGACCTGACCGCCGGCAAGCAGGCGCGGGCCGCCGTCGGGCGCGGCCTCGAACAGGCCGCATTTGAGCGAGGAGGAGCCAGCATTCAGGACGAGCACAAGCGGTCCGCTCATGGCGCGGCCGGGGCTTCGGAGAGCAGACTTCGCCCGCTGATCCGCCAGTGCCGGTAGAGCACCGCCAGGGCGGCGGAGGCAAGCCGCGCCGCCGCATCATCGGCCCGGCTGGTCAGCATGATCGGCACCCGGGCCCCGACCACCAGCCCGCCGGTGTCGGCCCCCGAGAGGAAGACGAGCTGCTTGGCCAGCATATTGCCGGCCTCCAGGTTGGGGGCGATCAGCACATCGGCATGGCCGGCCACCACCGAGGAGAGTCCCTTGGTGCGCGCTGCCGCCACATCCACCGCATTGTCCATGGCCAGCGGCCCATCGACCAGCCCGCCGCGGATCTGACCGCGCTCGGCCATCTTGGAGAGCGCCGCGGCATCGAGGGTGGAGGGGATGTCCGGATTGACCGTCTCCACCGCCGACAGGATCCCGACCCGCGGTTCCGCGATGCCGATCGCGCGCGCCAGGTCGATCGCGTTCTGCACGATATCGGCCTTGGCCGCGAGATCGGGGGCGATGTTGATCGCGGCATCGCTGATCAGCATCAGCCCCTCCCGCCCTGGCACGTCGAGGACGAAGACATGGCTCAGCCTCCGCCCCTCGCGCAGGCCGGATTCCGGGCGCGTGACCTGCCGCAGCAGGGCATCGGTGTGGATTGCGCCCTTCATGATCGCCGCCGCCTGCCCCTGCTGGACCAGCGCCACCGCGCGTCGGGCGGCGGCATGGGCATCCGCTTCCTCGATCAGGGTGGCATCGGAGAGGTCCCAGCCGATCTGTTCGGCCACCGCGCGGATGGCAGCGGCGGGGCCGATCAGCAGCGGCTCGATCAGCCGGGCGCGGGCGGCCTCGCATGCCCCGCCCAGGGAGAGGTCATCGGTCGGGGCCACCACCGCGGTGGGCAGCGGCGGCACCCCCTCGCAGGCGGCGAGCAGGCGGGCGAATTTCCAGCCCAAGCCAGCGGCCTCGGCCGGACCGGGCGGGGCGGGAGCGGCGGCGGGCAGCAGCAGTTCGAGGCTGCCCTCGGCCAGCAAGAGACCGCCCGCCCCTTGCAGGCGGCAGGCAAGGCCGACCCTCTCGCCCGGGGTGAGCGAGGTCACGCGCGCCTCGGCGCGGATCTGCTCGCCCGGCTGGGGTGGCCGGTGGCTGGCGAGGGAGAAGGCGGCCAGGCGCGGCGCCTGTCCGGGCAGCAGCCGCGCCGCCGCCGCCAGCATCAGGGCAAGGCCCCAGGCCGTCGCGACCGGCTCCGCCTGGCCCGGGCGCGGTTCGGCATGAGCGGTGGCATGGGCAAATAGGGTGAGGTCGGCGGCGCTGCAGGGCCGCTCCAGCACCGCCTCCTGCCCGAGGGCGAGGCCGGGCGCGTGGCTGGGGCTGGCGGGATGATCGGGCATGGCGGCCAGCATGCCATGGCCGTGCCGGTGCGCCAGCGGCGGGCGATGACGCGGCCGTGACAAGCCGGTGCGCAGCCCAGCCGAGAGGCGCCGCTGCAGCTCGGGACGGACGGCGAGGCCAGCCGGCGCGGGCTGATCCTGCCGCGGCCGGAAGGGGCCCGCCGCCCCGCGATTCCGTGCTCCTGCTCAGGTCAGGTGGCGGCGCAGGAAATCGAGCGTGCGCTGCTGCGCAAGCTTGGCATCCGGGGCGGAATAGCTGCCGCGTTCGTCGCAGCCGAACCCGTGGCCGGCGCCGGGGTAGACATAGATCTCCACCCCCGGCTGCGCGGCGCGGATCGCCTCGACATCCGACAGTGGTATGGAGGCGTCGGTCTCTCCGAAATGCATCTGCACGGGGCAGTTCGGCACCTCGTGCCTGGCGGCGGCAATGCCCCCGCCATACCAGGCCGAGGCAGCGCGGAAGGCGTGGCTGCGGGTTGCGGCATGCCAAGCCACGGTGCCGCCCCAGCAATAGCCCACGATGCCGCGCGGGATGCCGGGCGGCAGGGCGGCGGCAGCGGCCAGGATGTCGAGCAGCGTCAGCCCCGGATCGATCCGGCCGCGCAATTCGCGCCCGCGTGCGACATCGGGCGCGTCATAGCCGAGCGCCACGCCGCGTTCGGCGCGGTCGAACAGGGCCGGGACGATGACGCGAAAACCCTCGGCCGCGAAACGGTCGGCCTGGTTGCGCATATGGCGGTTCACGCCGAAGATCTCCTGCGCCAGCACCAGGGCGCGCCGCGCATCCTCCGGCCCGGTCACATAGGCCGAGAGGGTATGGCCATCGGCCGCGGTCAGGGTGATGTCCGGCATCGGGCTCTCCTCTGCGGATGGGGGGCCCATCCCGCCGCAGCCGCGCGGCCGCGTCAATCGTGCCCGGCTGCCGGGCCGGCGGCCGAGAGCTGGGCCGCCAGCCGCTCGAGGCCCCGATCGCGCAGCCCATGCGCCCGCAGATGGCGCAGGGTGTTGAACAGATAGTCGCGGTTGCTGCCCGCCTGACCATGGCCGCGCGCGATCGCCTCAGCCGCGGCTTCCAGCCCTGGGCGGGCATAGGCCGGGTGGGTGCGATCCGCCACATAGGCGAATGCCGCCACCCGCCGCCCGTCGCGCAGGGTCACGGGCAGCAGGCGGCGGTGATAGACGGCCTCGCCCAAGGGGTTTTCCCGCCGGTCGAGATAGTCGAGCACCGCTTCGGCCTCGCCCTCCGCCACCTCGAAAGCAATGCCGTGGCAGGACCCGCCGCGGTCGAGACCGAGCACCAAGCCGGGGGATTCCGGGGTGCCGCGGTAATGGCGCGACCAGAGGCAGAAGCGGCGGTGATAGCCCCTGAGGATTGCGGGATGCGCCGCCAGATAAGGAAAGCCCGGCCGCCAGATCAGCGATCCGTAGGCGAAGACGAACATGCCCGCGCCTTATCGCCGACCCTGGCCTCTGCCTATAGCTTCGGGCGCATGCCCCGCCCGATCCGTCTGCTGCTGCTGGCCGCTTCCGCCCTCCTGCTGCTGCAGACGGCGCTGTGGTGGGCTGCGGGGCTGCTGCTGCAAGGGCGGGCGGCGGCCTGGGTGGAGCTGCGCCGCGCCGAAGCCTGGCAGATCTCCCATGGCCCGCCGCGGCGCAGCGGCTGGCCCTTTGCGGTGCGGCTCGACCTGCCGGGGATGGAGGTGGAAGGACCGGGCCTGGCCTGGCGGGCGGAGGGGCTGTCGCTCCGCTGGAACCCGCTGGCCCCGCGCCAGCTCATCGCCGAACCCTGGGGCGAACAGCGCCTGATCGCCGGGCCCTTCGCTCTGCCCTACCGGGCCGAGCTCGCACGCGCGCTGCTGCCGCTGTGCGCGGCGGCCGGCGCGGAAGCGAGGCTCGAGATGGCGGGCATCACCGCCCCCGGCCTGCGCATCGCCAGCGGGCGCGCGCGGCTCACCCCGGATGCCGCGGGGATCGAGGTCGCCCTCACCCTGGAGGGCCTGGATCTGGCACGCCCGCCGCCCGGACCGCTCGGCCCGCGCATCGCCCGCCTGAGTCTCGAAGGGAGCCTGAGCGGGCCGCTGCCGGCGGCGGGCGGTGCGACGCGGCTGGCCGCCTGGCGCGAGGCGGGCGGAGCGGTCGTGCTGCGCGAGCTGCGGATCGAATGGGGGGCCATGTCGGCGAGCCTGACCGGGCGGGCGGGTCTTGATGCCGGACTGCGCCCTGCGGGTGAGGGGGTGCTGGTCATCAGCGGCGCCCAGGCGGGGCTTGAGACTCTGGCCGCGGCGGGTCTGCTGCCCCCGGCGGCGGTAGGGGCAGCGCGGCTCCTGCTCGGCGTGATGGCGCGGCCGGAGCCGGGGTCGGGCGTGCTGCGCCTGTCGGTGGCTGCGCGGGAGGGGCGGCTCTTCCTGGCTGGCCTGCCGCTGCTGCCGCTGCCGCCGCTCGCCGCGCCGTGAAGAAGCTCTCTTCGCGCTTGAGGCATTCGGTCTAGTGGTT
>JANWYF010000216.1 GCA_025057055.1 Rhodovarius sp.
CATCCCGCGCCGCTGGATCGTGGAGAGCAAATCGCTCAAGCTCTATCTCGCCTCCTTCCGCAACCACGGCGCCTTCCACGAGGCCTGCACGATGGATGTGGCGCTGCGCCTGACCAAGCTGCTCTCCCCGCACTGGTTGCGTATCGGCGGCTACTGGTACCCACGCGGCGGCATTCCGATCGACATCTTCTGGCAGACCGGCGCCCCGCCCGAGGGGGTGTGGATCCCGGATCAGGGCGTTGCCCCTTATCGCGGCCGGGGCTGAGGCGCGGCGGCGGGCAGCGGCCGCGCCGCCGGGCAGGAGCAGCGCAGGCTGCCGTCAGGCAGGGGGTTGGGCTGCGTCACCTCCTCGCAATGCGGGCAGAGCATCACCTCGCGCCGCGGCGGCGGGTCCGGACGGCGGGTCACTGCCGCCTCTCGCGCCGCTCTGGCAGCGGGCGCATCGCGCGCAGTTGCGCGGCGAGCAGCCTCTGCCCCGCCCGTTCGGCGAGGAGGGCCGCCTCCTCCCGCGCCGCCTCGAAACCGGCGCGATAGCCAGCATAGGTCGCGGCATCCAGGCAGCGGGCCAGGCGCCGGGCCATTCTTTCGGTCGGGTCCTGTTCCATGTCCTCCAGATGGTGCGGCCGCGCGGCAGCGGAATGGTGGACGCGCCCGGCATGCCGGCGCATCCTTCCCCGCCAGCACAGAAAGGAGGGAGGAGACGCCATCATGCCGCATCGCCGCAGCCTGCCGATGCTCGCGGCCGGGCTTGCCGCCCTGTCCGGCCGTGCCCCCGGCCAGATCGCTTTTCCCACCCGCCCCATCGCGATCAGCACCGGCTATGCCCCGGGCGGTGTGACCGACATCGTCAGCCGCGCCGTGGCCGCCCGGATGGAGCGCGAGCTGGGCCAGCCGGTGGTGGTGGAAAACCGGGTGGGGGCGGCAACGGCGGTCGCCAACACCCATGTCGCCCAGGCCCGGCCCGACGGCTACACGCTGCTGATGGGCACCAGCACCCTGGCGATCAACCCGGCGCTGCAGCCGCACTTGACGCCGCGCGACCCGATCTCGGCCCTGGCCCCTGTCGGTCCGGTCTTCCGCACCCCCTTCGTCCTGCACGTGCATCCGAGCCTGCCGGTGCAGAACCTTGCCGAGTTCATCGCCTATGCCCGCGCCCATCCCGGGCGGATCAACTTCGGCAGCAGCGGGACGGGGGCGGTCAATCACCTCGCGCAAGCGCTGCTGGTCGCCCGCACGGGCATCGAGGTGGTGCATGTGCCCTTCCGGGGCGGGGCACCGGCGCTGATCGAACTGCGCGCGGGGCGCATCCAGGCCATGTTCTCCGCCGTGCTGGAGGCGCTGCCGGCCCTGCAGGAAGGGGCGACGCGCGGTCTTGGCATCTCCTCCCGCAGCCGCAGCGCGCTGCTGCCCGACCTGCCGCCGATCGCAGAGACGGTGCCCGGCTTCGAGGCGGTGTTCTGGCAGGGCCTCTTCGCCCCGGCCGGCACGCCCCCGGCCGTGATCGCCCGGCTCGAAGCCGCGCTGCGCGCCGCCACCACCGATCCCGATCTGATCGCCGCCATGGGCCAGCGCGGGGCCGAGATCATCAGCGGCAGCGCGGAGGATCTGCGCGAGCTTCTGCAGCAAGAGACCCGCCAGTGGGGCGATCTGATCCAAAGCGTGGGCATCCGCGCCGAATAGGCCGGCATGAGGGAGGCTTCGCCGATGTTCGGATTGATGCAGGAACATCCGCTGCTGATCTCGTCGATCCTGCGCCACGCCGCGCGGCACCATCGGGGGGCGCGGCTGGTCGGGGTCGATCATCACGGCCGGATCGAGCGCAGCAGCTGGCCGGAACTTGCGGCGCTGGCCGCGCGCATCGCCCACGGCCTGCATCGGCTGGGCGTGCGGCAGGGCGATCGGGTGGCGACCCTGGCCTGGAACAGCCTGCCGCATCTGGCACTTTACTACGCGGTCTCGGGCATGGGGGCGGTGCTGCACACCGTCAATCCGCGGCTGTTCCGCGACCAGATCGCCTTCATCCTGGCCGATGCCGCCGATGTCGTGCTCTGCGTCGATCCGGCGCTGCTGCCCCTGCTCGGGGAGCTCTCCGGCCAGCTGCCGCCCTCGCTGCATCATGTCGTGGTGCTGGGCGAGGGCAAGACGCCTGCCCTGCCCGTGCCCGCCATCGGCCTCGCTGAGCTCGTCGCAGGTGAGAGCGCGGAATATCCCTGGCCGCGGCTGGATGAGCGGACGGCCAGTTCGCTCTGCTACACGAGCGGCACCACAGGCCATCCGAAGGGGGTGCTCTATTCCCACCGTTCGACCGTGCTGCACGCGATGGCCGCGGTGCAGCCCGATGTCTTCGCCCTGCGCGCGGTCGATGTGGTGATGCCGGTGGTGCCGATGTTTCACGTCAATGCCTGGGGTCTGCCCTATGCCAGCCCCCTGGTGGGCGCCAGCATGGTGCTGCCCGGGCCGCGGCTTGATCCGGCAAGCCTGCATGCCCTCTTCGAAGGCGAGGGGGTGACGATCAGCGCCGGCGTGCCCACGGTGTGGACCAATCTGCTGGCCTGGCTGCGGGCCGATCCGGCGCGGCGCTTCTCGCGCCCGCCGCGGCTGGTCGTCGGCGGCACTGCCCTGCCGACGGCGATCAGCACGGGGTTCTGGCGCGAATACGGGGTGTCCATCCTGCATGCCTGGGGCATGACCGAGATCAGCCCGCTCGGGGCCACCAACGCGCGCAAGGCGGAAAATGCCGACTGGGACGAAGAGCGCTTCCTCGACTACAGCCGCAAGCAGGGACGGCCGCAGTTTGGGGTGGATCTGCGCGTCCTGGACGGCAGCGGCCGCCCGATCGCGGAGGATGGCATCGCCTTCGGGGAGCTCGAGGTGCAGGGCCACTGGGTGGCCAGCGCCTATTTCAACCGCCCGGGCGATCCCGCCTTCACCGACGATGGCTGGATGCGCACCGGCGATGTGGTGACGATCGACCCGCTGGGCTGCATCGAGATCGTCGACCGCGCCAAGGACGTGATCAAATCGGGCGGGGAGTGGATCAGCTCGATCACCCTCGAGAACCTCGCGCTCGAGCATCCGGACGTGGCGCTGGCCGCGGTGATCCCGGTGCACCACCCGAAATGGGACGAACGCCCGCTGCTGCTCGTGGTGCGCAAGCCAGGCACCAGCCCCTCGGCGGAGGAGATCCTGCGCATCTACGAGGGGCGCGTGGCCAAATGGTGGATCCCGGACGCCGTGGAGTTCGTCGACAGCCTGCCGCTGACCGCCACCGGCAAGCTCTGGAAGGCCGAACTCAAGAAGGCCTGGGCCCATTATCGGCTGGCGGGATAGCATGGCGCTGCGGCCGCGGGCCGCGGCTGGGCTGGCCCCGAAGATCGCCCGCGGCCCTTGCCCCTCGCGGCGCGGGGCGCAGGGATAGGCCAGGCGCGCAGGGCATGGCCCGCTCGGCGCGAGGTGCCGGCTGCGTTCAGCCCCGCCCGCCGCGGTGATAGGGGTGGCCCTGGCGCAGGCACTGGGCGCGGTAGAGCTGATCGACCAGCATCGCCCGCACCAGAAGATGCGGCCAGGTGAGAGGCCCGAGCGACAGCCGGACCTCCGCCCGGGCCAGCACGGAGGGATCCAGCCCTTCCGCACCGCCGATGACGAAGACGAGGGGGCGCCCTGCCGCCCGCCAGCCCTCGATGAGCCGGGCCAGGCCCTCGGTATCCGGGCTGATCCCGGCAGGATCCAGCGCCACGACCAGGGCGCGTTCGGGCAGCGCGGCGAGGATCGCCGCCGCCTCGCGGGCGCGGATCTCGCCGGGGCTGCCGCGGCCTTCCGGGAGTTCGACGAGCTCGAGCGGCGGGCGGAGCCGGCGGTTCCACGCGGCAAACAGCGCCGCCTCCGGCCGCTGGCCAGCCCGTCCCACCGCCATCAACCTGGCCTTCATGCCTCGGCCGGTCGGACGGATGCAGGCCGGCACGAAAGCCCCTGCTCAGCCCGCCGCCCGGGGCGGCCTCCGCGGCCTGGCGACCGCCGCCGCCCCCCTCCTGGCCGGGCCATCGTCACGGGCCCGGCCTCAGATCGGATCCCCCCCGCCGGCCGCGGGCTCGGCCGCCCAGAGTTTCTCGAGGTCGAAGGTCGCCCGCGCCTCCGGCTTGAAGAGGTGGATCACCACATCCCCGGCATCGATCAGCACCCAATCCGGGCTTGCCTCCACCTTGCTGCGCTTGAGCTTGAGCCCCTGCTTCGCCAGCGCCTCCTCGAGATGGGTGGCCATGGCCTGCAGCTGGCGTTCGGCCAGGCCGGTCGCGATGATGATGCGGTCGGTGTAGCTCGACCGTTCGCTGACATCGAGGACGCGGATATCCTCGGCCTTGTCGTCCTCGAGGCTGGCCACCACCGCCTTCACCATCGCCTCCAGCCGATCGGGCGCCATGGGCCGCAGCCTCCGGCGGCGGGCCGAGAGCTCGGTGCGGGCGGTGGAGGGCGCCGGCGTTCCGCGTGCCGACCGGGCTTTTGCGCGGGTGGGGGGCGCAGTGGAGGTCCCGGCCATGCGCTGGCGGGGGGGCGTGGTCGCGCGGGCCTTGCCCGACCGCTGGGTCGCGCCGGCGGATGAGGTCTTGGCCGCGGCGGGCGCAGCCGTGGTCTTGGCCCGCCGCCTGACCGGGGTCTGCTCGGCCGCAGCCGCCGTCGAGGCTGGACGCACCGCACGGGCAGCGGCGCGGCCGGACCCGGCCTTCCCCTTGGGCGGGGCAGGCGCGGGGCCGCTCTTCGCGGGCCGGCTGCCCCGGCGCGCGGCGGGGGCGGTCTGGCGCACCGCTTTCGTGCCGGACGGCGCGGCCTGCTTGGCTGGGGCTTTCGCCCTGCTCGCCGCGGAGGGAGCAGAGCCGGCTTTGGTCCGGGCAGCGGCGGCCGTGCGCTGCGATCCTGCCTTCGCCTTGCCTGCCGCCGGCTTGGCGGAGGCGGCCGCTCCCTGCGGCAATGGGCCGGTCGCACGGCGCCGCTTGGCTGGCTCCGCCCCGGGTTTACGCCCCTTGGTCTTGCTGCCCCTGCCCTCTGCCATGGCGTGATCCCTCCTCTGCTCGAGCCGCCCGAATCGCCGTGGCCGAGGCAGCATGCATCCGCGCCGGCACGAAGCACCAGCGCGGCGTGGCCAGCGGCGGGGCGAGCAGCTGAGCGGGCCGGCGGCGGGCATGGCGCAGCACCGCAGCCGCCTGCCCGCGCAGCGCAGCGCGGACATAGCCGGGCCGCGGCAGCACCGCGATCGGCACCAGCCGAATGATGCGCCGCCAGCGCCGCCAGCGCGGCAGCTGCAACAGATTATCCGCCCCGATCAGGAAGACGAAGCGCGCCCGCGGCCACAGGCGCCGGATGCGGGAGAGGCTGCGCCAAGTCAGTGCGGTGCGCAGCCGCTGTTCCAGCGCGCTCGCCCGGATGCGCGGCGGTGCCGCCACCCGCCGGGCCGAGGCCAGACGCTCGGCGAAGGCCGCCATGCCCGCCTCAGGCTTGAGCGGATTGCCGGGCGAGACGAGCAGCCAGACCTCGTGCAGGCGCAGGGCGCGCAGCGCCACCTCCGCCACATGACGATGGCCGGCATGGGCCGGGTTGAAACTGCCGCCGAGCAGGCCCACGCGACGCGCAAAGCCGCGGCCCCTCATCGCCTCACGGCCGGGTCTGGCCGCTCCCCAGCACGTGGTAGCGGAAGGTGCAGAGCTGCTCGAGCCCGACCGGCCCGCGCGCATGCAGCCGGCCGGTGGCGATGCCGATTTCGGCACCGAAGCCGAACTCGCCCCCGTCGCAGAACTGGGTGGAGGCGTTCCACATCCCAACCGCGGAGGGAATGCCGGCGAGGAAGGCCTCCGCCACCGCCGGATCCTCGGTGATGATCGCCTCCGTATGCTCCGACCCGAAGCGGCGGATATGCGCGAGCGCCTGGTCGAGCCCGTCCACCACCGCAATCGAGAGCACCGCATCGAGCCATTCGGTGCGGAAATCCTCCTCGGTCGCAGGGGGCAGATCGGGCAGGATGGCGCGCGCACGGGCATCGGCCCGGAAGCTGCAGCCGAGCGCGGCCAGATCTGAAACCAGCAGCGGCAGCAGGGCGGGGGCGATGTCGGCATCGATCAGCAGCGTTTCGGTCGCGCCGCAGATGCCGGGGCGGCGCATCTTGGCATTGGCCAGCACGCGCCGGGCCATCGCGAAATCCGCCGCGGCGTGGATGTAGGTGTGGCAGATCCCCTCGGCATGGGCCAGGACGGGCACGCGGCTTTCCTCCTGCACGCGCTGCACCAGCCCCTTGCCGCCGCGCGGGATGATCAGGTCGATCAGCCCCGCCGCGCGCAGCATCTCACCCACGAAGGCGCGATCGGCATCGGGGGCGATCTGAATCGCGGCTTCGGGCAGCCCGGCCTCGGCCAGGCCCTGGCGGAGGGCGGCGTGGATCGCGGCCACGCTGTGCAGCGATTCGCGCCCGCCGCGCAGGATCACGGCATTGCCGGACTTGAGGCAGAGCGCCCCGGCATCGGCCAGCACATTGGGCCGGCTTTCGAAGATCATGCCGATCACGCCGATGGGCTGGGCCACGCGGCGGATCAGCAGCCCATTGGGGCGGCGCCATTCGGCCAGCACCCGCCCGACCGGATCGGGCAGTTCCGCTACCTCCTCCACGCCGCGGGCCATCGCCTCGATCCGCTGCGCCGTGAGCGTCAGGCGGTCGCGGAAGGCGGGCGTCAGGCCTGGGGCGGCTTCCAGATCGCGCGCGTTGGCAGCCAGGATGCGCGGCGCCTCGGCACGGATCGCCGCGGCGGCGGCCCGCAGGGCCTTGTCCTTGACGGCGCGCGGGGCCAGGGCGAGGGCGGCGGCGGCGGCGCGGGCGGCGCGGGCGGCGGCGTGCAGGGCCTCCGCGGCGGAGGAGGGAGCGGCATTCATCGCGGCATGTATCGCCCAGGGGGAGAAGGGGGGGAAGGGAGGGGGGCAGGCTTCGCTCGCGCCGCCCCTCACCCGCCCGCCAGCTTCTCCACCGGCACCCCGCGCGGATCGCCCGAACCGGCCAGGTAGCGGTGCGTGCTGGCCCCGAAGGCGATCAGCCGCCCATCCGCGCAGCGCACCTCGCTTCGCGCGAAGAAGATGGTCCGCCCGGCGGTCGCCAGCCGGCCCTCGGCGATCAGCAGGGCACCGATCGGCGCCTGCCCGGTGAAGCGGCAGTCAAGATCGAGGGTGACCGCCGCCCGCCGGTGCCCCGGCACATCGCAGAACAACCCGGCGAAGGCCCCCGCCTGGTCGAGCAGCGACAGCATCACCCCACCATGCGCGATGCCGCTGCGGTTGGCGTGCTGAGGCCCGAGCCGGCATTCGATCCGCGCATACCCCTCTCGCCAGTCGGTGACGCGGATGCCAATGAGCTCATGAAAGGGAGAGAGCGTCTGCCTCTCGAGATGGGCCGGAAGCTCCTCAGCCAAGGCCGTGCCTCCCCATCTCGAGGAATTTCTCGCGCCGCTTGAGGCGCAGGCTCGGCCCGTCGAGGGCCAGCAGCGGCTCGAGGGCCGCGGCCAGCGCATCGCCCACCGCCTGCATCGCCGCCGCCGGCGCGCGATGCGCCCCGCCCAAGGGTTCGGCCACCACGACATCGACCAGGGCGAGCTTCTTGAGGTCATCCGCGGTCAGCCGCAGCGCCTCGGCCGCCGTGCTGGCAAGGCCGGCATCGCGCCAGAGGATGGAGGCGCAGCCCTCCGGGCTGATCACGGAGTAGATCGCATGCTCGAGCATCAGGATGCGATCGGCGGCGGCCAGCGCGATCGCGCCGCCCGATCCGCCCTCTCCGATGATGGTGGCGATCAGGGGGACCGGCGCCTCCAGGCAGGCCTCGATGGAACGCGCGATCGCCTCGGCCTGCCCGCGCGCCTCGGCATCGATGCCCGGAAAGGCCCCTGGCGTGTCGACGAAGGTCAGGATCGGCAGGCCGAACCGGCCGGCGAGCTCCATGATCCGCCGCGCCTTCCGGTAGCCCTCCGGCCGCGCCATCCCGAAATTGTGCTTGACCCGGGTTTCGGTGTCGCGGCCCTTCTCGGTGCCGATGACCGCGACCGCCCGGCCCCGGAAGCGGCCGAGCCCGCCCACCACCGCGGCATCATCGGCAAAGGCGCGATCACCGGCGAGCGGGGTGAACTCCGTGATCAGGTGGCGGATGTAATCGAGCGCCTTGGGCCGGGCGGGATGGCGCGCGACCTGGGTCTTCTGCCAAGGGGTGAGCTTCGCGTAGGTGGCGGCCAGCAGCTTCTGCGCCTTCTCCTGCAGCCGCGCCACCTCCTCGGTGACGTCGATGCCGCCGCTCTCGCTGGTGCGGCGCAGCTCCTCCACCTTTCCTTCCAGCTCGGCGATCGGCTTCTCGAAATCGAGGAAGTGGCTCATGGGGGCGCGGGGTTATCAGCTTTCCCCCCGCTGCGCCATGGCGGGGGGCGGGGTGCTGCGCCAGACGGGCCGAGGCCGCCACGCCCCTCACCGCGCGGCGCCCGACAGGGGGAGGGGTCGGCAGGCCCTGCCCTCGCCGGCCGCCGCGCCCGGGCGGTGCGGGCGGCCCAATCCAGGGTCAGGGGCGAGCGGGCGCACGCCCGAGGCCCCGGCCCAGCCCGCGGCGCAGGCAGGCTGCCCATCGCTGCCCCCGGCACCGGCGCCGCACCGCGGGCCGGCCCCCCGGGTGCATCGCCTGCCGTGGCGGGCGGAAGGGCCGATCGGCGGCGCGGCCGCGCTTGGCTGCGGGCATCCGATCCCGCCGGACCGGGCGGCCCCCGGCCCCTGCGGGCCGCCGGCCGCATCAAGCCGCCAGGGGGTCAGACCCTGCCGCGCCTGCCGCAGCTGGCGATAGGGGCCGTGCCCGCCACCGCTGCCTCAGGACTGGCCCGGATCGAGCCAGCCCACATGCCCATCCTGGCGCCGATAGACGACGTTGATCAGGCCGGTGGCACGGTTGCGGAACATCAAGACCGGGCTCGGCGCCGTCTCGAGGCGAAGCACCGCCTCGCTGACTGTCAGCTGCATGACCGACTCCGGCCGTTCAGCGATCACCGCCGGGTAGCCGCCCGGCTTGTCCTCGGGCCAGGAGGCCTCCTCCTCCCCACCCGTGCCGGGCCTCAGCAGCTCCCGCGGCGCAGCACCCCGACCGGCGTCCGGGCGGCCCTGACCGTTCCGCGCCCGGCCGTTGCGCGCGGCCAGCACGGCCGGGTCGCGCAGATGCGCCTGCCCGCGCGCATGTTCGTTGACCCGCCGGCGGTATCGTCGCAAGCGCTTGCCCAGATGTTCGGCCGCCATGTCGAAGGCACGGTGCGCGTCGGGTGCCTGCCCCTCGCCGCGCATGATCAGATTGCGGCCGGCATGCATGTTGATGTCGCAGGAGAAGCGGCCGCGGCTGCGGCTGAAGACCACGCGCGCCTCCAGCGCGCGGACGAAATACTTCTCGGCGATGCTGTTGAGGCCCTGCTCCACATGGAAGCGCAGCGCCTCCCCGGTGTCCACGCTCTTGCCGGCCACGGTGATGTGCATCAGCAGTCGTCCTCCTGCCTGCGGGGCTGCCGCCGGACCGGAGGGTGCTTGCCTCAGGCCGATGCGGCCGCTCCCTCTTTGGCGCGACGGCGCACCCCCAGGGGGGGAATGCGCATCGCGTCCCGGTATTTGGCCACGGTGCGGCGGGCGATGTCCACGCCTTCCTTTCGCAAAAGCGCAACAATCTGGTCGTCGGAGAGGATGGCCCCGGGCTGTTCGGCCTCCACCAAGGCGCGGATGCGCTGGCGCACCGCCGCGCTGCTGACGGCCGGCCCGCCACCACGGCTGGGCAGGGCGTTGGCGAAGAAGGCGCGCAGCTCCAGCACGCCGCGGGGGGTGGCGATGCGCCGGGCCGAGGTGGCGCGGGAGACGGTGCTCTCGTGCAGTCCGCACTCCTCGGCGATGTCCTTGAGGGTGAGCGGCCGGAGGAAGGCCGCGCCGTGGCGCAGGAAGGCATCCTGCCGTGCGACGATCGCCCCCGCCACCTGGAGCAGGGTGCGGGCGCGCTGTTCCAGCGTGCGCACCAGCCAGTTCGCCGCCTGCAGCTGCTGCTGGAGGTAGCTGCGCGCTGCCGCATCGCCGCGGCAGGCGATCAGGGCGCGTTCGGCGAAGCCGCGGCGGACCAGGACCCGCGGCAGGGTCTCGGGGTTGAGCTCGACCACCCAGCCCCCATCCGGGCCGGGGCGCAGCAGCAGATCGGGCGCGGGGGTCGGCGGGGGGTGATCGCCGCCCGCGCCGGGCTTGGGGTCGCAGCGGCGCAGGGCCGCCACCATCGCCGCAAGCCGCGCGCGATCCACGCCGCAGAGCGCAGCGAGCGAGGCCATCCGCCCCTCGGCCAGCAGGGGCAGATGCCGGAGCAGGATGCGCATGGGGGCATCGAGCAGCCCCTGCTCCTCGAGCTGGATGGCCAGGCATTCGGCCAGGTCATGCGCGAACAGCCCGGGCGGATCGAGCCGCATCAGGCGCTGGCGCACAGCCTCGGCCAAGGCAGGAGGCAGGTTCAGGCGCGCGGCGAAGGCCGCGGCCGGGACCGGCAGCCGCCCGGCCGGGTCGAGTTCGGCAAGCATGGCCGCCGCCAGCATGCGTTCCGCCGGATCGCGGAAGGAGAGGCGGATCTGCTGCGCGATGCGCTCGCGCAGCGGGGCTTCGGCAGCGGCGATGCCATCGAGGGTGGAGGCCTCCTCGGCCTGCGCCAAGCCTCGGCCGGTATGGCGCGGCGCGGCCCAGGGCAGATCCTCGGCCTCGGGCCCGGCTGCGGCGGAGGGGACCGCCGCGCCATCCGCGCGGCTGCCCGGCGGTGCTGCGGCAAGGGTTGCGGCCTCCCCGTCCCCGCCCCAGGAGGCGTCCCCGGCGGTGGGCAACGGTTCGGTCCCGCCGGCGCCGGCCTCGCCCTCGGCCAGTTCGAGCAGCGGGTTGCGCTGGACCTCCTCGGCCAGGAAGGCGGCGACTTCCTGGTTGGTCGCCTGCAACAGGCGCAGCGCCTGAGTCAGCTGCGGGGTGA
>JANWYF010000250.1 GCA_025057055.1 Rhodovarius sp.
CTCGCCTTCTTCGGGCTGGCGATGGAGCTCGGCCCGATTGCGCAATGGGGCCTCGGGCTCGAGCGCAACCACATCACCGTCAACCCCGCGACCTGCGAGACCAATATCCCCGGCGTCTATGCGATCGGGGATGTCGCGACCTATCCCGGCAAGCTCAAGCTGATCCTGCAGGGCTTTTCGGAGGCGGCGATGGCCGCGCATGCCATGTATGGCCGGATCTTCCCCGGCCAGGCGCTGCATTTCGAATACAGCACCAGCAAGGGGGTGAGCGGGCTCTAGCCTGCCCGGCCCTCAGCGGCCAGGCGCCAGCAGTTCGCGCGGCGGCGGCGGGGGCGGACCGGCCGGTTCGGCCGGCGGTGGCAGGGCGGAAGGCGGGGGCCCTGCTTCCGGCTGGGGGGGCAGAAGGGCCGGCGCGCTGCCGGGGATCGCAGGATGCGTGACAGGGGAGGCGGCCGCGACCGGCACCGGCGGGGCCGGGCGCAGGGCGGGGCGCGGCGGAGCACCGGCCGGTGCGGTGCGGGCAGGCCCCGGCGCCAGGGGCTGGGCAGCGGCGGCGTGATCGGCCGCGAGCAGCGCCTCGCGCGTTCGGCGCGCCTCGATATCCGGCCGCGCCGGGCGGGCTGGGACGGTGGCGCGCGGGCGCCAGCCCGCCTCACGCCCGGGCGGGGGCGGCCGGTCCGGCTGGGAGGAGCCGATCAGCCCGCCGCGCGCGAGCCGTTCCGGAATGTCGCAGCCCGCCGCGAGCAGCGACAGCAACATGGCCGCGGCTTGCCTCGCCCCCGCGCGCTTTCTAGTTTGGCCCGGCATGCCTTGCGCTCCGCATGCTGCCGATGTGCCCGGAGGCCGGGCGGGGCGGAAGGGGGTGCGGCAGGGTTCCGCGGCGGATCCCCCTGCTGCCGTGGCGCGCAGGCGCGGCCGGCCGGGGGAGTTCAAGGTCGCGGCGGGTCGGATGGCCGGCTGCGCGGGGCCGGTCGGTCCTGGCAGGGCAATCCGGGGCCTCAGCCGCGACGAGGGAAAGGCTCCGTCTGGGGCAAGGAGGGGCGAGCGCAGATGGCCGACAAGAGCGACAGCAAGGCGCCCCCCTTCACACTGCCCGACCCGGCGCTGATCACCCGCACCATGGCCGAGGTGGCCGAGCGCGGGCAGCGCATCGTGGCCGATTTCCTGCGCCGGCAGGCGGAGGAGGCGCACAGCCCCGATCCGCTCAACATCGGCCAGGCCTTCATGGAAATGGCCACGCGCATGATGGCCAACCCGACCCCGATCGTGCAGGCGCAGATCGGGTTCTGGCAGGACTACCTGACGCTCTGGTCCAACACGGCGCGCCGGCTGCTGGGCGGAGAGGCCGAGCCGGTGATCGAGGAACCGCGCGGCGACCGCCGCTTCCGCGACGATGCTTGGCGCGAGAACGAGGTCTTCGACTTCATCCGCCAATCCTATCTGCTGACCGCGCGCTTCTTTACCGATGTGGTGCGGCGGACCGAGGGGCTGGATCCCAAGACGGCGCAGAAAGTGGATTTCTACACGCGCCAGTTCGTCGATGCGATGAGCCCGGCGAACTTCATCCTGACCAATCCCGAGGTGCTGCGCCGCACGGTGGAGACAGGCGGGGCCAATCTGCTGCGCGGCCTGTCGAACCTGCTCGCCGATCTGGAGCGCGGCAAGGGCCGGCTGCGCATCCGGATGACCGACGATACCAAGTTCAAGGTCGGGGAGAATATCGCGGTCACCCCGGGCAAGGTGGTCTACCAGAATGAGCTGATGCAGCTCATCCAGTACAACCCGACGACGGAGACGGTGTTCAAGCGCCCGTTGCTGATCTTCCCGCCCTGGATCAACAAGTATTACATCCTGGATCTGCGCCCGAAGAACAGCTTCATCCGCTGGGCGGTCGAGCAGGGGCATACGGTCTTCTGCGTCTCCTGGGTCAATCCGGATGAGCGGCTGGCCCAGAAGGGCTTCGACGACTACATGAAGGAGGGGGTGCTCGCCGCCCTCGATGCCGTGGAGCTGGCCACCGGCGAGCGCGGGGTCAATGCCATCGGCTATTGCCTGGGCGGCACACTGCTCGCCACCACTCTGGCCTATATGGCGGCCAAGCGCGATACCCGGATCAAGTCCGCCACCTATTTCGTGACCCTGGTCGATTTCGAACAGCCCGGGGAGCTTGGCGTCTTCATCGATGAGGAGCAGCTCAAGAGCCTCGAGGCCAAGATGAACAAGCGCGGCTACCTGGAGGGGCAGGATATGGCCACCACCTTCAACATGCTGCGCGCCAATGACCTGATCTGGTCATTCGTGGTCAACAACTACCTCCTGGGGCAGGATCCCTTCCCCTTCGACCTGCTCTACTGGAACGACGATTCGACGCGCATGCCGGCGAAGATGCACAGCTTCTATCTGCGCCGGATGTATCAACAGAACGATCTCGTGAAACCCGGCGCGATCGAGCTGCTCGGCGTCAAGATCGACCTGCGCAAGATCAAGGTGCCGACCTATATGCTCTCGACGCGGGAGGACCACATCGCCCCGTGGAAGAGCACCTATCGCGCCACCCAGATCTATTCGGGGCCGGTGCGCTTCGTGCTGGCTGCCTCCGGGCACATCGCCGGCGTGGTCAACCCGCCCGAGGCCGGCAAATACAGCTACTGGGTCAATGAAAAGCTGCCGCCGGACCCCGACGAATGGCTGGCCGGGGCGACCGAGCTTGCCGGATCCTGGTGGCCGGATTGGCAGCGCTGGGTCTCGGCCCTCGATCCGAAACGCGTGCCGGCCCGCATCCCGGGCGATGGCAAGCTGCCGGTGATCGAGGACGCGCCCGGCAGCTATGTGCGGGTGATGGCCAACGACTGAACAGGGGCAGAGGCGCAGCGGCCGGGGCGGGTCTGCCGCCGCGGCCGCGGGCCTCGGTGCCGTGCCTTCGGCCGGCTCCTGCTGGCCGGCGCGCGAGCCGCAGGAAGGCGCAGGCTGCGGGCGGAATCAGCGCTGCAGCAGGGCAAAGGCAGTGATCGCGACCGCCGCGCCGAACCAGATCCGCATCGCCGCATCCAGGGAGAGGCCCAACCGTTCGGCCAAGGCGGCCGGCAGCGCGGCAAGCAGGAGCGTGGCGGTCGAGATGATCAGCGAGGCGCCGTAGAAGACGATCTCGGCCGTGGCGGGCAGCAGTTCCGGCAGCCAGACCGGGTGGAAGAAGATGACATAGATCAGCGCCGGGCTGAACAGGCCGTGCAGCAGGCAGGTGCCCACGGTCAGGACGAACAGGCTGTCCCGCGTCATCGGTCTCAGCTCCCTGGCGGCGGCGCGAGACGGGGCGCAAGCCCGGCGCCGATCATGAACAGACCCACCGTCCAGCGCAGCGCCATCAGCCAGCAGAAGGCGACCAGGGGCAGGAAGATCGCCGCGACATAGGAGGGCACGAGATAGCGCGCGGTGGCGACTGCCCAGTCAGTCAGCATCCGGAAGCCGCGCCAGATGTAGTTCGGGCTGTCGGGCGGCAGGAAGCCCGACATCAGGAAGCGCCCGATGCAGGCCCAGGCGCAGAGAGCGAGGGTGTAGTTGACGATCCAGAAGGGCAGATGGGCGGAGACGAACTCGTTCATCGGCTGTCCATATGAAAGGGGCGGCTGCGTCGCCGCAACCGCCCCCGCCTGTTGCTGCGGGCGTCAGGGCCGGCGGCGCCGGCCGCGCCCGGGTTATTCCTTCACCGCCTCGCGCGCATCGGCCAGGCGCACGCCACCCCTCGGGATGCGGATCGACTCGACGAAGTCCTGCATCGCCTGGGAAGGTGCCTTGGTGAACTGCGAGACGATGTAGATCGTGAGGAAGGCGAGCGGCACGCCGAAGATGCCGCCCGAGATGTTGTTGATGCCCCACAGGCGCGCCACCACGCGCCCGCGCAGCACCACGTGGTCGGTGTGCATGCCCAAGCCGGAGAGGGCCTTGCCGAACCAGGCCAGCGGCCCGTCTTGCACCGCCGCTGCATTGGCGACCAGGGCCGAGGCATAGGCCTTGAGTTCGGCCGAGGCCTGAGGGAGGTTGGCCGCGGCCCGCGCGGCGTTGAGGATGGCCTCCTTCGTCCCGAAGACCTCGATGAAGGAGAGGCCGAAGAACTCCGACCAGATCAGGTAGCCGAAGGTGACGATGTAGCCCACGAGCATGCCGATGCAGGCGGCGGTGTTGGTCGTCCGCTTGTACCAGACGCCCATCACCAGCGCGGCGAAGAGGCCGGCGGCCGCGATGGAGAAGGCCCAGGCGACCAGGAACAAGATGTCCGCCCCCATATTGCCGGCGGTCCAGGCCGCGGCGATCGCGACCAGGATCAACAGGGCGCGGGCGATGATCAGCCGCTGCTTGGTCGGGGCGTTGCGGTTGATCATCTTGTAGTAGATGTCGTGGCTGAGGGCGTTGGCGAGCGCGAGCAGCAGCCCATCGGCGGTGGAGAGCGCGGCGGCCAGCCCGCCCGCCGCCACCATGCCCGCGATCACATAGGGCATGCCCGCGATCTCGGGCGTGGAGAGCACGACGACGTCCGGATGGATGCGGAACTCGTTCCACTGCAGGATGCCGTCGCGGTTGACGTCCACGATGTTGATCCACGGCACGCCGTAGGGCGACATGATCTGCCAGTTCTTCACCCACTCCGGCAGGTTCGCGATCGGCTGGTTGATGAAGTTCTGGTAGATCTCGAGCTTGGCGAAGGCGGCATAGGCCGGCGCCGTGAAGTAGAGCAGGAAGATGAAGAACAGCGACCACGCCACCGAGGCGCGAGCCTCACGCACCGAGGGCGTGGTGAAGTAGCGCATCAGGATGTGCGGCAGCGCCGCCGTGCCCACCATCAGGCAGAAGACGAGGGCGAAGAAGTTCACCGCCGCCGACATCGAGAACTGCCCATTGGGCCCGATGAAGGGGGCGGTGTGGAAGCCCACCACCCCGGGCGGCGGCGTCTGCCCCGCGGCGCGGAAGGCATTCTCCAGCGCCTCGATCCGCTCCAGCGCCACGCCGTACATCAGCTGCGGCAGCGGCACGCCCGTGATCTTGGCCGACATCAGGAATGCCGGGATCAGGTAGGCGATGATCAGGATGATGTACTGCGCGACCTGGGTCCAGGTGACGGCGCGCATCCCACCCAGCATGGAGCAGACCAGGATGCCAGCGAGCCCCAGGAACACCGCCAGGCCGAAGGAGACGTCAAGGAAGCGCTGGGTGATGATGCCCACACCCACGATCTGCGCCACGACGTAGACGAAGCTCGCCGTGATCAGCACGACGACGCCGATCATCCGCGCCAGATTGCCGCCGTAGCGCGCGCCGAGGAAGTCCGGCACCGTGTATTGGCCGAACTTGCGCAGATAGGGGGCCAGCAGCACCGCCACCAGCATGTAGCCGCCGGTCCAGCCCAGGATGAAGGCGAGCCCGCCGTAGCCCAGCGCATAGAGGCTGCCTGCCATGCCGATGAAGGAGGCGGCCGACATCCAGTCCGAACCGGTGGCCATGCCGTTGTAGACGGCCGGCACCTTGCGGCCCGCCACGTAGTATTCCGCCACCTGCGCGGTGCGGCTGATGATGCCGATATAGGCGTAGACGCCGATGGTGAGGAAGACGAACAGATAGCCGATGACCCGGTCCGGCACCCCGAGCTGTTCAAGGATGCCGAGGATCACGACAAAGGCGAGGAAGCCGCCCGTGTAGCCGGCGTAGATCCGGTTGAGGTTGGCGATGAAGGGATCCTTGCCCCCGGAGGTGCTGACCGACATGGCTTACGCGTCCTCCTGCACGCCGAATTCCTCGTCGATCTGGTTCTGGCGCCTGGCGAACCAGTAAAGCCCGACGACGAAGATGATCAGGCTGCCCTGCGCGGCCATGTAGAAGCCGATCGGGAAGCCCGCGATCTTGATGGCATTCAACGAGGGCGCGAAGATGTGCACCAGAAAGCCCGAAGCGAACCAGATGAACAGCACGGTCCACATCAGGGCCGAGGTCTTTTTCCAATAGGCTCGCGCCTTCTCCGGATCCAGCGGCGGGCCTTCCGGCGCGGAGTTGCCGCGCGCTGGGACGTCTTCCACGAGCGCCATGCGCTCTGCCTCCCTCTTCCTTCTCGACGCTGACTGCGGCCGCGAGATTGCGGCAGCATGCCTGAGCTAATAACAGATAACACATATGCCAAGCCACCTCAACCGCCAGCCCAGCCGCGGCTAGGTCCATGTTCGGTCTCTTCCGCCGTCCATCCGTGCCGCTGCGCGCCGCTTTCCGCGATTTCATGGCCCGGCAGGGTGCCTTCGTCGCGCAGAAGACGGTGTTCGACTATTGCCGCGTCAAGGCCGGCCGGCAGGAGGCGCGCCTCTTCGCCGATCCCAGTTTCCGCGCAGCCCTCGAACACTGCCGCTGGCAGGTCTATTTCGCCGCGCTCTCGGATGTGGCCGCACTCGCCGAATCCTGGCTGCGACCGCATGCCACGGGGCGAGAGCAGGTGCTGGCCGCCGCCCTCTCGGCCCTCGCGGCCGAGATCCTGGCCGAATCGGGCAGCCCGGCAGAGGAGGCCGAATCGGCCGCCGCCGCCGCCCGCGCCCTGCCCGGGCATCTGGCGGCGCTGCAGCTGGGCCCGCCCTTGCCGGCCAACCGGCTGCCCCTGCTGGCGGAGGCGCCGCTCTTTGCCACGCTGCCCATCCATCCCGACCAGCGGCGCGACGAGGGGCCAGCGATTCGCGGCGCGCTGCGCTTCCACATCGTCTCCACCCAGCAGGAGATGGAGCGCCGCTTCCGCCCCGCGGCGGTGGCGGCGGAGCTGGTCGGCACCTGACCGGCGGCTCTTGCCGCCCCCCTCGCCGCGCGGCCTAGACTGGCCCGGTGGACAGGACTGCCCCTCCGCCCAGCCCCGCCGCCGCCCTGACCGGGCCGGTGGCCGCGGCGATGGCGCCCCCGCCGCCAGCCTTCGCGCCCGAGACGCCGCTCGGCATCGTGCTGCCCGCCATGGCCGAGGCCCGGGTCTCTGCCGTGCTGGCGGTCGATCAGCAGGGCCGGCCGGTCGGCATCCTGACCGAACAGGACGTCACACGCCGCGTGGCGTTGCGCCTGCCGGCCGAGGCGCCGCTCTCGGCCGCCATGAGCGCCCCGGTCATCGCCTGCGAGGCCGATGCCGGGCTGTGGCGGGCGGTGGCGCTGATGCGCGCGCATCGGCTGCGCCACCTCGTCGTGCTCGGGGCCGATCGCCGCGCCGTGGGCATCCTGCACCGCGCCGAGACGCTGGCCGCCCTCTCGGGCCGGCTGCTCACCCACCTCGACGCCCTGGCCGGCGATGATGCGGCGGTCAAGCAGGCCCAGGCGCAGGTGGCCCGCGCCCTGCTGGCCGAGGGCGTGGCCGCACCCGATCTCGTAGAGCTCGTCAGCGGCATCAATCTCGAGCTGCACCGGCGCGTGCTGGAGCGCTGCCTCGCCCGCCATGGCGCGCCGCCCGTCCCCTTCACGCTGCTCGTGATGGGCAGCCTCGGCCGCGGGGAGAGTCTGCTCCGCCCGGATCAGGACAATGGCCTGATCCTCGGCGAGTATCCCGATTCCAGCCATGCCGAGGTCGATCGCTGGTTCCGCGCCTTCGCCTGCGATCTCAACGAGGCGCTGGCAGCGGCCGGCTTTCCGCTCTGCCCGGGCGGGGTGATGGCGCGCAACCCCCTCTGGCGCAAGACGCTCGGGCAATGGTGCGCGCAGTTTGCGACATGGGCGCGCCGGCGGGTGGGCGCGCCCGCGCTGTTTGCCGATATCGCCTTCGACTTCCGCGCAGGCTGGGGCGATGCCGAACCGGCGCAGGCCTTGCGCGGCGAACTCTCCCGCATCCTGGCCGCCGAACCGGCGCTGCTGCACGCGATGGCGGTGCAGAACCGCGCCCTGGGCGTCGGGCTGACCTTCTGGGGCGGCTTTGCCGATGATGAGCCGGGGCCGGGTGCGCGCACCGACCTCAAGCTGCACGGGTTGATGCCGCTGGTGGCGGCGGCACGGCTTCTTGCGCTGCAGGCCGGCATCGAGCAGACCGGCACCGCCGCGCGCCTCTCCGCCCTGGCCGGCACTGGCGCCGTCTCGGCGCGGGAGGCGCAGACGCTGCGCGAGGCGCTCGCCCTCCTCTTCGATGCCCTGCTGCGCCAGCAGCTGGCCGATGAGGCCGAGGGGCGACAGCCCGGCAGCTTGGTCGATACGGCGGCGATGCCGCGCGCCGAACGCCAGCGCCTGCGCGAGGCGCTGAAGGCCGTGCGTGCCTTCTCCCGCGCGGCGACGGGCAGCCTGACGGGCGAGATCTGGTAGCCTGGCCTGCCGGCCGCAGGCGGGCCGCGCTCAGAAATGTTCGGCGGCGGCCGCGATCACCTGCTGCATGCGGCTGCGGCGGCAGAGTTCGGTCAGATCCTCCACCCCGCGTGCGGCGGCACGGGCCAGCATCCTGACCCACAGCGCGGCCGTGGCTTCGGCATCGCCCAAGGCAGCATGGCGGCGCGGGATGACGAGGCCGGCCCGCCCGCACAAGGCGTCGAGGGAGTGGTCCTCCTCCTGCGGGTCGAGCCAGCGCGAGAGGGCGAGGCTGCAGAGGATGGGCTGCGCCACCGCCGGCGCGCCGCGATATTCCTCCATGAAGAGCAGGCTGCGGTCGAAGCCCGCATTGTGCGCGACCAGCACGGCATCGCCGGCGAAGTCGAGGAAGGCCGCGATCGCCTCCGGCGCAGGCGGGGCGGATTGGACCATCGCATCGGTGATGCCATGCACCGCCGTGGCCGCCGGCGGGATGGGGCGGCCGGGATGGACCAGGGTCTCGAAGACCGCAACCGGTTCCATATCGCGCAACAGCACCGCACCGATCGCCACCAGCCGGTCATCGCGGCTCACCTGCAGCCCCGTCGCCTCGAGATCGAAGACGACATAGCGCTGAGACGCCAGCGGGCCCGGGGGCAGGGGCGCGTGGAAATGCGCCCGCGCGCGCAGCAGATCCCGCCCGTTCGGGCCGAGCCCGCGGCCGATCGCGGTCATCGCCCGCCGCAGCAGGGAGGGCGGCGGGCAGGGCGGGGCGTGCGGTGCCTCTCGCGGCATGACGTTTCCTCGGGGGCGGCTTGGGGTGTTGATCGCCGCGCTGGCCCCAATATGGGAGGCCCGCTTGACCGGGGGCAAGCCGCAGGGCTGGCGCTCCATGCGCCAACCCGCCTTGCCGCGGCAGCAGGGAACGGCCAGCATCCCGCCATGCCGCTTGCGTTCCCGCTCCCCTGCCCGCCCTCGCTCCTGTTCGGCCTGCTGCAGGTGAGGCCAGCGCCCCACCGGGGCGCGCTTGCCGCACCCTGTCCTGCCAGGGGATGGAGGGCGGCGGCCTGTGCCCTGCCCCTTCCCGCCGGGCTGCCCTGCCGGCATGCCCCGGTCACAGGTTCCCGTGCCGGGGTGGGCGGCTGATGCGCGAGTTCGTCGCCGCGATCGCCGCCCATCCGCGCTTCGCCGCCGCCTGTGCCGCGCTGCGCGCCGATCATCCGCGGATGGTGGAGGACATCATCCGCCTCACCGAGATTCCGGCCCCGCCCTTCGGCGAGGGGCCGCGGGCGGCCGCCTATCTCGAGATGCTGACCGCCCATGGCCTGGAGGAGGTGGAGCAGGACGAGGTCGGCAATGTCATGGGCCGGCGCCGCGGCACCGGGGAGGGCAAGACGCTGGTGGTGGCCGCGCATCTCGACACCGTCTTCCCCCCCGGCACCGATGTGCGGGTGCGGCGCGAGGGGACCAAGCTCTTCGCCCCGGGCATCGGCGATGACACGCGCAGCCTCGCGGTCAACCTCGCCTTCCTGCGCGCGATGGATGCTGCGGGCATCCGCACGCGCTGGGATATCCTCTTCGTCGGCGATGTCGGGGAGGAGGGGCCGGGCGATCTGCGCGGCATCCGCCATCTGTTCACCGCCGGTCGCCATGCCGGGCGGATCGACGCCTTCCTCACGGTCGACAGCCCGGAGGTGGACCGGATCGTCACCGCCGCCATCGGCTCGAAGCGCTTCCGGGTCCTCTTCCGCGGGCCGGGCGGGCACTCCTTCGGCGCCTTCGGCCTGGTCAACCCGCTGTATGCCATGGCCGATGCCGCGCTGCGCATCGCCGCGATTCCGGTGCCGCGCCAGCCGCAGACCACCCATTGCGTCTCGCTCGTCTCGGGCGGGACCAGCGTCAACGCGATTCCCGACCAGGTGGCGATGGAGGTCGATCTGCGCTCGCGCTCGCCCGAGGAGCTGGGCAGGCTCGAGGCCGCGTTTCGCGAGGCCATCGCGGCCGCCGTGGCGGCCGAGAATGCAGCGCGCGACACGCGCGAGGGGCCGATCGTGGCCGAGATCATCCCCACCGGCGACCGCCCGGCGGGAGAGACGCCGCCCGGTGCCCCGATCATCACCGCCGCGATCGCCGCGGCGGAGCATTTCGGCTATCGCGTGACCGAGGAGGCGAGCAGCACCGATGCCAACATCCCGATGAGCATGGGGATCCCGGCGCTGCGCATCGGCTCGGGCGGCCGCGGGGGGCGCGCGCACAGCCTCGATGAGTGGATCGACGTCGAGGAGGAGGAGAGCCTGCGCGGGATGTCGGCGAGCCTGCTCACCATCCTCGCCGTGGCCGGGATGGAGCTGTGAAGCGGCTTGATCCGGCGCAAGTCGCGGGCGCGGCAGTCACGCTACTGTCATGGGGCTGCAGGCAAGGGAGGTGACGATGCGGTCCCGCGAAGTGGCCGAGCTGATCCGCGACCAGCGCCCGCTGACCATGCCGCCCGAGACCACGCTGAGCGCCGCTGCCCAGGCGATGCATCAGCGCCGGGTCGGCGCGGTTCTGGTCACCGACCCCGAAGGCCGCCTGCTCGGCATCTTCACCGGGCGCGATGCGCTGCGCTGCCTGGCCACCGGGCGCGATGCCGCGACCTGCACCCTGGCCGAGGTCATGACGCGCAACCCCCAGACCATCGGCCCGCATGCCACCGCGATGGATGCGCTGCGGCTGATGAACGACATGGGGGTGCGGCATCTGCCGATCGTGGAGGAGGGGCGGGTGGTGGGCATTGTCTCCCGCTACGATTTCCGCGCGATGGAACACCGCCGCCTCGACGAGGAGACGGGCTTCTTCGAGATCCTGCGCTGAGGTGGGTCGGCCCACCGCCGCCTGGCTGCCCAAGGCCAGGCCGGGCTGGGATCGGCCCGCTGCCACCCTGCGGCGGTGGGCTCCGCGGCTGGCCCCGGTTGCGGCCGGGGGTGCGGCCGGCCGGTCCGGCGAGGGGGCCGGGCCGCCTTGGCAGGGCGGGGTGCGGCTGGCAGGCTCTGGCCATGGCCGCAAGCAACCCGCCGGATGCCGAGATCGCCGCGCTGCTGCGTCGGCGGCCGCGCATCGCCCTGGTCGGCGCCTCCGACAAGCCGGAGCGCGCGAGCTTCCGCGTCATGCGCTTCCTGCTCGACCACGGCTTCGAGGTGGTGCCGGTCAATCCCGTGCTGGCCGGCCGCTCCATCCACGGCCGGCGGGTGGTGGCTAGCCTTGCCGAGGCGGCACCGCTCGACATGGTCGATGTCTTCCGCCGCAGCGAGGAGGCAGGGGCGGTGATCGAGGAGGCGGTTGCCCTCGGCGCCCAGGCGGTGTGGCTGCAGCTCGGCGTGATGGCGGAGGAGGCGGCCGCCCGCGCCCGCAGCCGTGGGGTGATGGTGGTGCAGGACCGCTGCCCGGCCATCGAATGGCCGCGGCTCGGGCTCGACGGATAGGGGTGGCCCGCCCCCGAAAGGCGGAAGCCGGCCCCGCCGGCGCACCCAGCCATAGCCAGGAAGAGGGCTGTGCGGCCCCGCCTCTTCCCCGCCGCCCGCTCGCCCCTCCAGCCGCCCAGAGGGAGGGGCCGAGGGCCGCAGCGGGTGCGACCGTCATCAAAGCGACGCTTGAATCGCCTTGCCTTCGGCGCCATCTGCGCGCATGAACGCGATGTAAGAATCGCGCCGCAGCCCGGGCAGGGCGCAGAACAGCAGGGAACGCAGAGGGTTCGATGACCGAAGAAGAGCGCCGCATCATCACCGAGTTCGTGCAGCGCATCGCCGGTGCCGCGCCGGCGCCGCAGCAGAGCGGGCCCTGGGGCGGGCGGACGCCCAGCGTGGCGCCGCGCCAGCCCCTGCCGCCGATCGATCCGGAGGCCGACCAGCTGATCCAGCAGCTGTTCCAGCAATATCCGGAGGCGCGTTACCGCATCACCCAGACCGCCTTCGTGCAGGAGCATGCGCTGGTGGCCGCGCAGAACCGCATCCAGGAGCTTGAGTGGGAGCTCGAGGCCGCCCGGCGCGAGGCTGAGGCCGCGCGCAACCGCGGCTTCTTCGGCTTCGGCGGCAGCAAGCCCGCGCCGATGCCGCCGCGTCCCCAGCCGCAGTTCCCGCCCGGCTACAATCCGCAGGCGCTGCAGGGGCGGCAGGGCCCGGGCTTCCTCGGCACCGCGCTGATGACCGCTGCCGGTGTGGCGGGCGGCATCGTGCTCGGCAACATGATCATGAACGCGCTCGGCGGCGGTTCCGCGATGGCGGCGAGCGGCGGCGCCTTCGGGCAGGAGGCGGTGCCGACCTCCTCGCCCTGGACCGATCCGGGTTCGGCCGCAGGCCTCGCCCAGCCCGATGCCACCGGGGCCTATGAGGGCGGGCAGGACGCCCATGGCGCCTATGACAGCGGCTATGAGGACGAGGGCTACGGCGATGAGGAGATGTGACGCCGCCTGAGGCGTCGGCCTCTCGCTGCCAGCCGGATGGGGCCCGGGCCGGAACCGCCGGGCCCCGACCAGGAGGGCCGCGGCTGGCTGCCGCGGCCCGCACCATGAATCGCCAAGCCTTGGGCACCGGGCCGGCGGTGGAGCTGGCGCAGGCGCAGCCGCCCTGTGGGCAGAGGCCTGCGCGGCTTCCCGCCCTGCCCGGCGGGTGATGGCAGGCCCCGCGACCGCTGCCCTCGCGGGACGCGGGGGTGCCCGCATCGCACCCTGACCGCCGCCGAGGCGCCTTGCCCCGCTGCCTGGCGCGCTGGGCAGCTCCTCAGCTGCGGCCGAACATCCGCGCCAGGGCCGCGCGGTCCAGCCGCAGGAAGGTCGGCCGG
>JANWYF010000049.1 GCA_025057055.1 Rhodovarius sp.
GCGGGCCAAACGCCGCCCGCCCTTAGCCCCGGCGGGTGATGTGGAGATAGACCATCGCGCGCGAGGGGCCGCGAAAGACGCGAAAGTCCCCGATCTCCTCGGGCGGCAGGCGGCGGATGGCCGCGCGCAGCTCGCTCTCGCAGCGCCGGACGGGGCGCCAGTCCAGCATGACATCGAGATAGAGCGCATCGGGCAGGTCGAAGGCGAAGGCGCCGAGCAACAGAGACCCGCCCGGGGCCAGGCTGCGGAAGCCGCACTGCAGCAGGCGGCCCATGGTCAATTCATCGAGCCCGTCGAGGGCGGCGCCGAAGAGCAGGAGGTCGGCCTCCACCTCCGGCTGGCGGCAGAGCTGGTTGAGGAAACGGATCGGCGGGATCAGCCGAGGCTCCAGCGCCGCCAGGGTGGGGTGATCCGCCAGCGCGGCGCGCAGCGTTGCCTCCTTCTCGTCGACGAGCAGCCAGCGGCCGATTCGCCCCTCGGCGGCGGCGCGGCTGAGTGCGGCCTCGGGGAGGCGGCCGCTGGCTAGGCTGACCACGACCGGCTCGGGGCGCCGATCGGCGCACTGGTCGATCAGCTCGGCCGCGAATTGCCGCCGTTCCTTGAGGCCGGAGGCGAAGGTGAGGCGGCTGGTGACGGCGAAGATCTGCCGCCCCGTCGGGTTGCTCTCCCACCGGTCGGGATGGCCCTGCCCGCGCCGCAGCAGCAGATCGAGGATCGCGGCCGAGTCGACAGGGCGGGCCGCGCACAGGGGGGCGAGCGGATCCTGCCTGGCGAGGCGACGGATCGGGTGATCGCGCAGCAGGGCGCGCAGTGCCTCGGCAGAGAGGCCGCTCTCCCGCAACAGTTCGGGCACCTGGGACCAGGCGGCGAGCAGGGGGGCACCGGCTTCGGCCTGGCGGGCGATGTCGGCCAGCTGCGCGGCGATCCCGGCGGCATCTCCCGCCGGCTGGACGAGACGGAGGCGCTGTTCGCCGATCGAGGGTGGCTTTGCCATCTCTCTCTTCTTTTGCGATGGCGAAAGCCTAACCTAGCCCGGCTGGCCGCGCATGTCCCAAATCCGTGAACTCGTCCGGGATCTCAGACAGATCGTCCGGGATCTCAGACAGAGGTGCGGGGTCTGAGACTCTCATGCACCAGCATCAGGTTGCCCTGATAGAGATAGCTGCCGACTTCGCGCATGCCGATATCGGCTAGCACTGCACGAGAGGCGGTATTTTCGGCCCGGGCGATGGCAATGATCCGCTCGAGCCCCGCGGCATGCCCGAACTCGAGCGCGGCGCGCGCTGCCTCCCGCGCGTAGCCGTGGCCGCGCACCTCGGGCCAGAGGGCGTAGCGCAGCGCCACCCCGCGCCCGTCAGGCCGTTCCATCAGCCCGCAGATGCCAAGGAAGGCCCCGCTCTCCCGCAGGAAGACCGACCAAGTCCCATAGCCCCGCACCCGCCAGAACTCCATGTCATCCTCGAGCTCCTCCCGCGTGCGGTCGGGCGTGCGGGTGCCGTGCAGCATCCAGCCGAAGACGCGCGGATCCGCCTTGAGGCGAATCAGGTCGGGAAGCTGCTCCGGGCTCGGCGGCAGCAGGGAGAGCCGTGCGGTGGTGACGCTGCGCGGGGCGGAAAAAAGCGGGCTGCTCACCTGGTCAGCGGCTTGTAGCGAAGCCGGTGCGGCTGATCGGCAGCTGCCCCCAGCCGCCGCTTCTTGTCCTCCTGATAGGCCTGGAAGTTACCCTCGAACCACTCGACGTGGGAGTCCCCCTCGAACGCCAGGATATGGGTGGCCAGCCGGTCGAGGAACCAGCGGTCGTGGCTGATGATGACGGCACAGCCCGCGAACTCCATCAGCGCCTCCTCGAGCGCGCGCAGGGTATCGACGTCGAGGTCGTTGGTCGGCTCGTCCAGCAGCAGGACATTGTGCTCGCGCTTGAGCATCTTGGCGAGGTGGACGCGGTTGCGCTCGCCGCCGGAGAGCACGCCGACCCGCTTCTGCTGGTCCGGCCCCTTGAAATTGAAGGCCGCCACATAAGCGCGGGAGGGGATGCTGCGCTTGCCGATCGTGATCATGTCCATCCCGTCCGAGATCTCCTCCCAGACGGTCTTGCTGTCATCGAGGCTATCGCGGGATTGGTCGACATAGCCGAGCTTGACCGTCTCGCCGATGATCAGGCGGCCGGAATCCGGCTTTTCCGCCCCCGTGATCATGCGGAACAGCGTCGTCTTGCCGGCGCCATTCGGCCCGATGACGCCCACGATCCCGCCCGGGGGCAGCTTGAAGGACAGATCGTCGATCAGCAGCCGATTGCCGTAGCCCTTGCGCAGGTTCTCGGCCACGATGACGGTGTTGCCCAGGCGCGGCGCGGGCGGGATGACGATCTCGGTCGGGTCGGGGGCGCGTTCCTGGCTGCGGCGCAGCAGCTCCTCATAGGCCTGGATACGGGCCTTGTTCTTGGCCTGTCGCGCGGCCGGGGTGCGGCTGATCCACTCCTGCTCCGCAGCCAGCTGCTTCTGCCGGGCGCTCTCCTCGCGCTCTTCCTGGGCCAGCCGCTTGCGCTTCTGCTCAAGATACGAGGAATAGTTGCCCTGGTAGGGAAAGGCTCGGCCGCGATCGATCTCCAGGATCCAGCTGGTCACATTGTCCAGGAAATAGCGGTCGTGGGTGACCACCAGCACCGCGCCGGGATAGTCCCGCAGCGTGGTCTCGAGCCAGGCCACACTCTCCGCGTCGAGGTGGTTGGTCGGCTCGTCGAGCAGCAGCAGGTCGGGCTTTTCGAGCAGAAGGCGGCAGAGCGCGACGCGCCGCTTCTCCCCGCCCGAGAGGTGGGTGACCGGGCTGTCGTAAGGGGGGCAGCGCAGCGCATCGAGCGCGATCTCGATCCGCCGTTCGAGCTCCCAGCCGTCCTGGGCGTCGATGCGCGCCTGCAGCTCGGCCTGTTCGGCAAGCAGGGCGTTCATCTCCTCATCCGACAGGGCCTCGGCAAAGCGCATCGAGATCTCGTTGAACCGGGCGAGATCGGCCTTGAGGGCGGAGAAGGCGAGCTCGACATTCTCCCCGACCGTCAGGTGGGGATCGAGCTGCGGCTCCTGCGGCAGATAGCCGACCCGCACGCCTTCGGCGGCCCAGGCCTCGCCGCCGAACTCCTTGTCGATGCCGGCCATGATCCGGAGCAGGGTGGATTTGCCGGCCCCGTTCGGGCCGAGCACACCGATCTTGGCCCCGGGCAGGAAAGAGAGGGTGATGCCCTTGAAGACCTCGCGCCCGCCCGGATAGGACTTGGTGAGATCCTTCATCACGAAGACATACTGATAGGCGGGCATCGTCTCTCGTCCTGAACCTTCTGCTTCGCGCGCGCTTCTATCCCAGGGGCTGCGGCGGCGCTACCTGGGGCGGGCGA
>JANWYF010000050.1 GCA_025057055.1 Rhodovarius sp.
CTGGGTGGCCAGGGCATGGGCCAGCTCGCTCGCCCCGATGCCGAAGGCTAGCGCGCCCAGCCCGCCATTGGTGCAGGTGTGGCTGTCGCCGCAGACCAGGGTGAGCCCGGGCAGCACGATGCCGAGTTCCGGCGCCATCACATGCACGATGCCATGGCCGCGGGCACCGGGCGGGACATAGCGCAGCCCGGCCCTGGCCGCGTTCTCGCGCAGGGAACGCTCCAGCGCCTCGCCTGCCGGATGCGTTTCGGCGCTGCGCCCGGGGGCGGAGGAGAGGGCATGATCGGCCACCGCGAAGACCTTGTCGGGTTCGGCCACGCCGCGCCCCGCGGCAGCCAGCTCGCGCAGCGCTCGCCCGCCTGAGAGGTCGTGCAGCAGCAGCCGGTCGAGATAGAGCAGCGACCAGCCCTCCCCCAGATCGGCCACCACATGCTGATCCCAGATGCGGTCGAACATGGTTGTGGCCATGGCGCTCTCCTTCCTGGCAGCTGCGGTCAGTCGATGAGCGAGTTGTCCACGCCCTGCTGATGATCCGGGGCGCGGCGGATTGCGCCTGCGCTCCGCATGGCATGCGCCAGCCGCTCCCAGGGCGCGGGCGGAAAGTGCGGGGTAGCCGGCCAGATGCCGAGCGGGCGGTAGCGTGCGATGCAGCGGGCGATCAGCCCCTGATCGAGCCCGGGGAAGAAGGGCGCGATGGTCTCGGCCACCTCCGTGTCGGTCGCGGCGTGCAGCCAGGCGAGCGTCTCCGCAAGGCCGCGCACCAGGGCGCGGAACTCGGGCCGCATGTCCGCGATCAGCGCCGTCGTGCTGATGAAGGTCGTATACGCGGTCGGCCCGCGTGCGGCCGCGGCATGCCAGATGTGGCAGCCCGCATCCTCAAGCCGGGTGACGAAGGGTTCGAAGATCTGCACCACGTCGACCTCCCCGCGCAGCAGGGCGGCCGCGTTCTGCCCCATGCTGCGGCCGGTGATGCGGGGCAGCGCCGCGGGGTCGAGCCCGTCCTGGCGGATATCCTCCTGCAGGGCCCACCAGGGCGTGGGCACCTCGCTCACCGTGGCGAGACGCAGGCCGGCCAGGTCGCGCAGTCGGAAATCCGGGCGCGGCGCGCGGCCGACGAGGAAGAAGGGATCGCCCAGCACAGAGGCGCCGAAGCAGCGCAAGGGGCAGGCGGGATCGGCGTCCAGGGCCAGCATCACGCGCATCGGCCCGCCCCAGGCGACCTCTGCCCTGCCCTCGAGCACCGCATCCTTGGCGCGGGCGGGATCCCCCCCTTCGAGCAAGGCGACTGCCAGCCCCTGCCGCGCATAGGCGCCGCGCGCCAGCGCCGCGTAGAGGGGCGCGTAGAACAGCTGGCGGAAGGTCTCCTGCAGCCTGATGGGGCGCACCCCTTCCTCCTCCCCGATGGGCTTTGCTGTCTGACTGCACCACCATCCGACGGCGCGAACAAGGAGGCCCCCCCGAGGCGACCGCCCTCGCCCATCGCGTCCCGCCGCTGGACGCGCGCCGCGGTGCCGGGCAGGCTTCGGCGCGGGAAAGGTCATGGCCGGAATCTTCGACCTGCACGGGCGGCGCGCACTGGTCACCGGGGCCTCGGGCCTGCTCGGGGCGCATTTCGCCCGCGTCCTGGCCCAGGCGGGGGCCGAGGTGGTGCTCGCCGCCCGCCGGGTGGCGGCCATGGCACCGCTGGCCGCCGAGCTCGGCGCCACCGCCCTGCCGCTCGACGTGACCGATCCGGATTCGATCCGCGACTGCGTGGAGGCCGCAGGGCCGGTCTCGATCCTGGTCAACAACGCAGGCATCGCGGTCACCCGCCCCTTCCTCGAGCACAGGCCCGAGGATTTCGACGCGGTGATCGCGGTCAATCTGCGCGGCTGCTTCCTGATGGCGCAGGCCGTTGCGCGGCGGATGGTCGAGGCGCGGCTGCAGGGCTCGATCATCAACATCGCCTCCATCCTCGGCGAGCGCGTGATCGGCGGCGTGGCCGGCTACAGCGCGGCGAAGGCGGGGCTTGTGCACCTGACGCGCCAGATGGCGGTGGAGCTCGCCCGCCATAACATCCGGGTCAATGCGCTGGCGCCGGGCTACATCGCCTCCGACCTCAACCGGGAATTCTTCGCCTCCGAAGCGGGCCAGGCGATGATCCGGCGCATTCCGCAACGCCGCCTCGGCCGGCCGGAGGACCTGACGGGCCCGCTGCTCCTGCTCGCCTCCGACGCCTCGGCCCATATGACGGGCAGCGTGGTGACGGTGGATGGCGGGCATTCCATCTCTCCCCTCTGAGTGCCGGAGATACGCGCCGCGATGGATTTCTCCCTCCCGCCCGAGATCGAAGCCTTCCGCCGCCGCATCCGCGCCTTCGTCGAGGACCGCTTGATTCCGCTCGAGGCCGACCGCGCGAGCTACGATGCGCACGAGAACATCGCCCCCCCGCTGCTCGCCCAGCTGCGGGCCGAGGCCAAGGCGGAGGGCCTCTGGGCACTGCAGTCCAAGCGCGAGCGGGGCGGGGCGGAACTGCCCTTCATCGGCATGGCGGTCTGCTACGAGGAGATGAACCGCTCCATCTTCGGCCCCGTGGTGTTCAACTGCGCCGCCCCGGATGACGGCAACATGATGGTGATGGAGCGGATCGGCACGCCGGAGCAGAAGGAGTGGTGGCTGCAGCCGGTCATCAATGGCGATGTGCAGTCCGCCTTCGCGATGACCGAACCGGACGGTGCCGGCAGCGACCCCGGCATGACCTATACGCGCGCCGAGCGTCTGCCGGGCGGGGGCTGGCGCATCAGCGGGCGCAAGTGGTTCATCACCGGCGCCGGAGAGGCGGCGCATTTCATCCTGATCGCCCGCACCAGCGAGGACCCGCGCCGCGGCCTCTCGGCCTTCCTCTTCCACCGCGACCAGCCGGGCTGGCGCATCCTGCGCCGCATCCCGATCATGGGCCCCGAGGAGCACGGCGGGCATTGCGAGCTCCTCTTCGAGGGGCTCGAAGTGCCCGATGAAAATCTCCTGCTCGAGGAGGGCGACGGCCTCAAGGTCGCGCAGATCCGCCTCGGGCCGGCGCGGCTGACCCACTGCATGCGCTGGACCGGCATGGGCCGCCGCGCGCTCGAGATCGCGCAAGCCCATATCGAGAAGCGGATGAGCTTCGGCCTCAAGCTCGCCGATCGCGAGAGCGTGCAGACCATGATGGGCGAGGCTGCGCTGCAGCTCGAACTCTCCCGCCTTTTGGTGATGCGCGCGGCCTGGAAGCTCGATCAGGGGGACCGGGCGCGGCGCGAGATCAGCATGGCCAAGATCGTCGCCGCCGATGCGCTGCACCGGGCGGTCGATACCGCGCTGCAGCTGCTCGGTGCCAAGGGCTACTCCAAGGATACGCCGATCGAGTGGATGTATCGCTACGCCCGCCAGGCGCGGCTGGTCGATGGCGCCTCCGAGGTGCACCGGATGGTGCTGGCCCAGGAGCTGCGCGCGCGCGGTCCGGGCTTCTTCAGCTGGGGGGTGGATGGATAGCGGCCGGCTGTCCGCCTGGCTCTCCGCCGCCGCCGGCGCGCCGGTCGCCATCCTCTCCATGCGGCGGCTCTCGGGCGGGGCGATCCAGCAGAACTGGCTCATCGAGGTCACGCGGGAGGGGAGGGAGGAGCGCTGGGTGCTGCGCACCGACAACCCGGCCACCCTCAGCCATTCCCGCCCCCGCGCCGAGGAGTTCGCCCTCCTCCGCGCCGCCCAGGCGGTCGGGGTGACGGTGCCGGAACCGCTCTTCCTCTGCGCCGACCCGGGCCTGCTGGGCGCGCCCTTCTTCGTCATGCGGGAGGTGGCGGGCGAGGCTTCGGCCCATGCCAACGTCAAGCGCGCGGCGGCAGCCGGGGGAGATCCCGCCCTCGCCGCGGCGCATGGGCGGGAACTCGCGCGCATCCACCGCATCCGCCCGCCGCGCGAGGACCTCGCCTTCCTCGGCCCGCCGCCCGAGGATGCGATGACGGCCTTCATCTCTGCGATGCGCGCCGCCCTCGATGCCGGGGGCCGGGAGAGGCCGGCCCTGGAATGGGCGCTGCGCTATCTGGAAACCACTGCCCCTCCTTCCCTGCCCCCGGTGCTCTGCCACCGCGATTTCCGCAGCGGCAACATCATGATCGACCAGGGCCGGATCACCGCCGTGCTCGATTGGGAGTTCGCCGGCTGGTCCGATCCTTACGAGGATCTCGGCTGGTTCACCGCGCGCTGCTGGCGCTTCGGCCAGGATGGGCTGGAGGCAGGCGGGATCGGTCCGCTCGCGGCCTTCCTCGCTGGCTATGCGGAGGTGGCGGGCTGGCAGCCGGAGCGGGCGCGGCTCAGCCTGTGGCAGCTAGCCGCCACCATCCGCTGGGCGGTGATCGCGGCCGACCAGGCGCGGCGGCACCTCTCGGGCGTCGAACGGTCGCTGGAACTTGCGCTCACCGGCCATCTGGTCCCGCAGCTCGAATGGGAGGCGCTAACGATGACGGAGGCTCTGCGTGCAGGAAGCGCCTGACGCCGCCGATCTGCTCGCCACCGCCCGGGCGGTGGTGCTCGAGAAGCTGCTGCCCGCCCTGCCGGCCGAGGCGCGGCTCGAGGCCCGCATGGTCGCCCGGGCTCTTGAGGTGGCCGCGCGCCTGATCGCGGATCGGTCCGTGCCGCGCTGCCCGCCGGGGCTCGCGCAGGCGATCCGCGCCGGCCGCTGCGACGGCGATGCCGCGGTGCTCGAGGCGATCCGGGCCGATACGCTCGCCCGGCTGCGGGTGTCCAACCCGCGGGCGCTGGAGGGCTGAGCAGGCTCAGCCCGGCGCGAGCTCGAAGATCCCCTCGACCTCGCAGGCGGCATCGCCCGGCAGGCAGGGTACGCCGATGGTGGTGCGGGCGTGGCGCCCGGCCTCGCCGAACACCGCCACCGCCAGGTCCGAAGCGCCGTTCATCACCGTGGCATGGGCGGTGAAGTCCGGCGTGCAGGCGATGAAACCGCCAAGCCGCACCACCCGCCGCACCCGGTCGAGATCCCCGCCGCAGGCCACCGCCAGCTGGGCCAGCACATTGAGCATGCACAGCCGTGCCGCCTCGCGCCCCTCCTCGGCACTGACTGTGGCGCCGAGCTTGCCGCTATAGGCGATCCGTCCCTCCCGCAGCGGAATCTGGCCCGAGACCACGACCAGCCCGCCGGTGACGACGAAGGGCACATAGTTGGCGACCGGTGCCGGCGCCTCGGGCAAGGTGATGCCGAGTTCCCGCAGCCGTGCCGCGATGCGACCTGCCATGCAACCATCCTCCCTCTTCTGCTGCCCAAGCGGGCGCGTGCTGCCCAAGCGGGCGCGCCGGGATCCGCCCGCCGACCCGCTGCCTGCCTTTTCGGTCCATCGCTGCGGCGCGCCCCCCATCAGGCCACGACGCGGAGGCCGCGGCGCCGCCCGCCCTCGCCCGGTGCCGGCTCGGGCAGATCGAGCGGCAGCGACGGAGCGGGCCGGACCGGGCCGGCCGGCGTTTCCGGCCGGCAATCCTCGGCGGCCGGGTCGGGCAGGTCGCCGCGGCCCAGAACATCCCGCGCCAGGCGGCGAAAGGCCCAGTCGAGCACGGAACTCGCCCTCGCGATCGCGTCATCGCCCTCGACCGCGCCGGCGGCACCGACGCGGCTGTAGGCGAAGGCCTCGACATAGGCGGAGAGCGGGGCGCCATGCTGCAGCCCGATCGAGACCGCCCGTGCGAAGGCCTCGAGCAGCGCGCGATAGGCCGCCCCCTCGCGGCTCTCCTCGAGCGCGAGGGCAGCGAGCCTGCCCTTCTCGTCCAGGCTTGCGCGCAGTGCGACGCGATGCCCGCCCACGCTGGCGTGGCGGAGCAAGCCCCCGCGGCGCGCCGGGCTGCCGGGCGGGGAGGCGCGCAGCACCACCGGGCGCGGCGGCGCGGGCGGAGCAAGCGGCGCCGGCGGGGCGGCGTGCAGGAAGGGGAGAACCGCCTCCGCCATGGCGCGCCGCGCCCCCTCTCCCACCGGGGCGAGCAGCTGCGCCGCCCGCGCCGGGCCGAAACGGGCGGCGGCGAGCGCCGCGCGCGTCGGAACTTCGGCGGCACCGGTCGCGGTGGCCACCGGCCGGGTGGCGCCGGCGGCCGGGGAGATCCCCGCAGTCTCGGCCCCGAGCAGGGCCTCGGCGGCATCGGCTGGGCTCAGCACCACGATCTGGGCGTGGCGGAGGCCCGGAGAGGCGGCGGCGGCATCGAGCGCCGCCCGCGCCGCCTGCGCGAGGCCAGGCAGCACCGTCGCCTCGGGCGGGGCGGGCCAGAGCAGCGCCACCGGCTCGCGCGCGCCTAGCCGGGCGGCGATCCGCCCGCTCTCTGCCTCGGCCGCGCCGCGGGTGAGGGCGGCAATCCCGGCGGCAACCGCCCGCGCCTCCGCGCTGTCGTAAGGCAGGCCGAGGGCCGCCAGCAGCCCGGCGAGATCAGCAAATCCCAGCCGCAGCCGCGACGCCCGCGCCCCGCCGATCGCCTCCAGGAACCGCACCCCGAGGGCGACCGCCTCGGCATAGCCGGCGCAGTCGAAGCCGCCCTCCGGCTCGAGGAAGGCGGGCAGATGGAGGACGAAGCGCGGCTCCGCCCGCTCGCCGCGCCAGACCTCGGCCCCCGGGGCGGCGCGGCGCATCAGCAGCAGGGCGCGCAGCCCCTCGGCCAGGGCGGCGCCGCCTTCCGCATCGAAGAGCCCGGCCTGGGACCCGCGCTGCAGGGCGCGCTGGATCCAGGCCTCGGCCGCGCGCGGCAGGCTGACCGGCCCCTGGCCCGGGCGCAGGGCGGCCAGGGCGGCCGCTGCCTCCTCCTCCCAACCCAGGGGCAGCGCGACGGGGCGCGGCGGCGAATCGGGATCGGGGCCGATGCGGTGGCGGGCGAGGCGCAGGCCCTCCCACAGGGTGCCCCTCCATGGCGTGCTGCGCAGCTTCGGCATGGGGCGAGGCTAGCCCCGCCCCGCCGCGGCGGGAAGGCAGATATGGTGGGCTGCCGCAGCCCAAGCCCCAAAATCTTGTGGACAACGAGGGCGGCTGGCGCGGCGCGCCCGGGCGTGGCAAAGCACCGCCCATGTCCTTCTACGCCATGCTCGCCGCGCGGCTGTTTGCACGCAAGGTCGGCCAGGACCGCTTCGGCAACCGCTATTACGAAAGCCGGCGCGAGGTTCCGGTCTATGGCCGCAAGCGCCGCTTCGTGGTCACCGCCGGCGGCCAGGACCCGACGCGCGTCCCGCCCGAATGGCACGCGTGGCTGCATCACGTGACCGACGCCCCGCTGCCGGAGGACCGCCGCTATCCCTGGCAGAAGGAGCATCTGCCCAACCTCACCGGCACGCCCTTCGCCTGGCGGCCGCGGGGGCATGATTATGCGGGCGGGCGCCGGCGCAGCACCGGAGGCGATTACGAGGCCTGGACCCCGCCCAGGGAGCAGGCATGACCAACCGCTCCCTGGGCGAGGTGCTGGCCGGCGCAGTGGTGCTGGCCCTCTCCGGCCTGTTCCTGTTTTATGCCGTGGTCCAGGGGGGGCGCACCGTCCAGTCGGGTGGTATCCAGCTGACGGCCAGTTTCGACCGCGTGGACGGCATTGCGCCCGGGGCGGATGTGCGGATCGCGGGGGTGAAGGTGGGCAGCGTCACCAGCGTCAGCGTCGACCCCGAGACCTTCAACGCCGTGCTGCGGCTGCGCATCGATGGCAACCTGCGCCTGCCGGCCGACAGCAGCGCCGAGATCATGAGCGAGGGCCTGCTCGGCGGGCGGTTCGTGGCCATCGTCCCGGGCGGGGCCGAGCGCATCCTGACCGATGGCGGCCGGATCACCGAAACCCAGGGCAGCATCAGCCTGGAGAGCCTGCTCGGCCGCTTCATCTTCTCGGTCACCCAGATGAACCCGGCACCGGCCGGCGCGCCCGCGCCATGAGCCGCCTGCCCGACCCGCCCGCCATCTGGCCCGGCCGCGATGGTGCCCCCATCTCCTGCCAGGAGAAGCTCAAGGTGCTGCGCGAGAACCACGCCGAGGCGGCGCAGGTCCTGGCCGATGCGCTGGAGGATGCGGTGCTGATGGGGGTGGAGGAGGAGGCGATGCGCCGCATTCTGGTCGACCTCATCGCCCGGCTCCCCTCACCGCGGCGGAGCAGAACGGATGTCTAACGAGCGGGCGCAGGGCCGGGCGGGGCGGGCTGCGCGCGGCGGGCCTGGCAGCGCTGCCCGGGCCGGCCGGTGCCTGCCGGTGCTCGGCCTGCTGGCAGCCCTGCTGCCCGCGCAGGGGGCGGGGCAGGAGCACTGGATCCCGCGGCAAGTCGCGACGCTGCAGGCGCTGGACAAGGTGACGGCGCGGGTCAGCCGGCTGGAGGCGCGGCTTGGCGAGCCGGTGCGCTTCGGCACCCTGACCATCACGGTGCGCGCCTGCCACGCCCGGCCGCCGGATGAGGTGCCGGATGCTGCCGTCTGGCTGGACATCCAGGACAGCCGCGCCCCGGCCGGTGCTCCCCCGGCCTTCCGCGGCTGGATGTTCGCCGAGGCGCCGGCGGTCCACGCGCTCGAGCACCCGGTCTATGACATCCGGGTGCTCGCCTGCCGCTGAGCGCGGGCGCCCAGGCCCGCGGCGGATCTGCCCTGCGGGCAGTGGCGGCGGCTTAAGCCTCGGCGCGGGTGATGCCCTTCTCGGCCAGCAGCTGCTGCAGCTCCCCGGCCTGGAACATCTCGGTCACGATGTCGCAGCCGCCCACGAACTCCCCGCAGATGTAGAGCTGCGGAATGGTCGGCCAGTTGGTGTAGGCCTTGATCCCCTCGCGCAGGTCGTAATCCTCCAGCACATTGATGCCTTTGAACGGCACCCCGAGGTGGGAGAGGATCTGCACCACGCGGGCCGAGAAGCCGCATTGCGGAAAGACCGGCGTGCCCTTCATGAAGAGCACGACCGGGTTGGCCTCGATCTCGCGGCGGATCCGCTCGAAGACCGGATTGTCGGACATGGGCTGGCCTTTCAGTCTGGGGTGGCGGTGGTCAGGGCCAGGGCATGCAGCGCCCCGCCCATGCGGCCCTGCAGCGCGGCATAGACCAGCTGGTGCTGCTTGACGCGCGGCAGACCGCGGAAGGCTTCGCTGACCACATGGGCGGCGTAGTGGTC
>JANWYF010000051.1 GCA_025057055.1 Rhodovarius sp.
CCCCGCCGCCCCCCCTCCCGCGCGCGGGGGTTGCGGGGGGGTGCTGCGGATGGGGCGGGCGGTGGGGGCCGCGGGGGCTGCCTGGCGGGGGGGGGGCGGCACCGCGTGCGGGGTGGGCGGGGCTTGGGGGGGGGCCTGGGGGGGGGGCTGGGGGCTGGCTGCAGGGCGAGGCCGGCCCTGCCCCGGCCGGGTCGAAACCGGGCGGGCTGCGGCGGTGCCCTCCTGCAGCCGGGCGGTCGTGCCGGTGCCGGCCGGCGGAGGGGGCGCTGCCGGCCGCGCCGCCGCCAGGCGCGGCCCGCCCTGGCGCCCGGCGGCGCTGCCCTGGGCATCCTGCCGCGCCGCGCCGCGATTGGTCAACGAGGCGTCGTAGCTGTTCGGCCGCGGCGCCACGCCGAGGCGTGCGAAGGCCTGATCGAGCAGTTCGGCCATGTGGCGGTCGCGCTCGAGCCAGGAGCTGCCGCCCATGACGACCCCGACCAGCCGCACCCCATCGCGCTGGGCGGTGGTGACGATGTTGAAGCCGCTCGCGCGGGTGAAGCCGGTCTTGATGCCGTCCGCGCCTTGATAGGCGCTCAGCATATGGTTGTGGTTGTGGATCACCCGCCCGCCCCATTCGAAATGGGTCGTGGCAAAGAGCGGGGCGTATTGCGGGAAATCGAGCAGCAGGCGGCGGCCGAGCAAGGCCATGTCGCGTGCTGTGGTCAGCTGTTCCGGATCGGGCAGGCCGGAGGCGTTGCGGAAGGTGGTCCGGCTCATGCCGAGCGCCCGGGCGCGCTGGGTCATCAGCTGGGCGAAGCGTTCCTCGCTGCCCGCCAGGTGTTCGGCCACCGCCGCCGCCACATCATTGGCCGAGCGGGTGATGAGGGCGAGGATGGCGGCCTCCACCGTCAGCGATCCGCCGGCCCCGATGCCGAGCTTGGAAGGCGGGCGGGAGGCGGCCTCCTCGCTCATGCTGATGCGGCTTGACATGGTGAGGCGCCTCTCCTGCAGCGCCTCGAAGACCATGTAGAGCGTCATCATCTTGGTCAGGCTGGCCGGGAAGCGGGGCGCGTCGGCATTCTCGGCCAGCAGGGTCTGGCCGCGCGCATCGACGACGATGGCGGCGTAATTGTCGCGCCGCGTGATGTCGGCCCGGGCAGGCAGGCCGGCCAGCAGGAGGAGGGCGGCCACGACCAGCAGCCCGGTGCGGCGGCCGGCGTGGGGGCGGCTCCGTCTGCTCGTCATGCTGCGGTCACGTCCATGCCATCCCCCCCAAGCGGCTGCGCGGCGGCCGGCTGGCCGCGCGATGTTGCGCCGGCGGGCCTGCGGGGGGCCAGCCGCGCCGGCAGGGCCGGTCGGCACCCCGGCGGCGCCGACCGTGATCATGCAAGGCATAACGTGGTCTGGCCGCGCCTGTCCATGGCGGGGACGCCCGCCGCGGGGCGGCCGTTTGTGCAGCGCAAAAAATTTCTTGCCAGGGCCTGTCCCCCCCGCTAGAAGGCGCTTGCTGCACTGCAGCAAAGGCTGCCGTGCCGGCCGTTCTCGGTGCATCCGGTGCGGCAGGCCGCCCGCCCGCAACAGTCCGATACCGCACGCATCGACGAAGAGGACCCGGTCCGCCGGGAGAGGATGATGACCACGAAGACCAAGCCGGCGGTGGCCGCCGCCGAAGTGACCAAGCTGATGACGGAGGCCGCGGCGACCAGCACCGCCCAGGCCCAGAAGCTGATGGCCGAGAGCACCGCCCAGGCCAAGGCTGCGATGGAGAAGACGATGGAGCACGCACAGAAGACGACCGCTGATTTCCTCAAGGCCGCGGAGGAGGCGATGGAGTTCGGCCGCGGCAATATCGAGGCGATGACCCGCGCCATGCAGGTCTATTTCACCGGCATGCAGGATCTGGGCCGGCAGATGGTGAGCACCTTCCAGGGCCTTTCCGACCATGCGCTGGAGGGGGCCAAGGCGCTGTCGGCCGCCAAGTCGCTCAAGGAGGTGGCGGACCTGCAGGTGAGCTTTGCCCGCACCGCGCTGGAGAAGGGCATGGCCGACATGACCCGCCTGCAGGAGGCGGTGATGAAGGTGGCCGAGGACAGCTTCGCCCCCATCTCGGCCCGCGTCACGGCGGCCATGGAGCGGATGGCCCGCCCGGTCGGCGGGTGATGCCGGGGCGGGTCGCTCCGCCCCTTCCGGCAGGCCGGGGCCCGGGTGCGGCGAACGCGCCCGGGCCCTTGTCTTTCCGGGCTCCTTCCGGGGCCATGCGGCAAACCCTTCACGCCGCCCCCCCGCAACCGATATTCTATGGCTACTGGCACGGAGCGAGCGTTCCAACCCCATGCTGCGCATGAGCGACGAGAAGGATCAGAGCGGCGGGCCCACCGGCCCCGGGGGTCCCGGGACCACGGTGGTCGTCAAGCCGCGCACCCGCACCAAGAAGCCCGCGATGTACAAGGTGCTGATGCTCAACGACGACTACACGCCGATGGAGTTCGTCGTGCACGTGCTGGAGCGCTTCTTCCAGAAGAGCCGGGAGGAGGCGACTCGCATCATGCTGCACGTGCATCGGCGCGGGGTCGGCGTCTGCGGCGTCTACACCTATGAGGTCGCCGAGACCAAGGTGACGCAGGTCATGGACTTGGCGCGGCAGAACCAGCATCCTCTCCAATGCACGATCGAACGGGAGTAGCCCGGGGGCGATGCGCTTCCCCCCCTGGCGATCCCGTGCGGAGTGACCATGTCATGACATGCGGGCCCGGGGCGGCCCGCTGAGCGAGGAGCGTTGCCCATGCTGTCACGGAACCTGGAACAGACGCTCCATCGGGCGCTGGGCTTGGCCAGCGACCGGCGCCATGAATATGCCACGCTCGAACATCTGCTGCTGGCCCTGGCCGACGATCCGGACGCCAATACGGTGCTCAAGGCCTGCGGCGTCGATATCGACAAGCTCAAGCGCGACCTGATCGAGTTCCTGGACAAGGATCTGGCCGGTCTGGTCACCGAACGCGGCGGGGATCCCAAGCCGACAGCGGGCTTCCAGCGGGTGGTGCAGCGGGCGGCGATCCATGTCCAATCCTCCGGCCGCGACGAGGTGACGGGGGCCAATGTCCTGGTCGCCCTGTTCAGCGAACGCGAATCGCACGCGGTCTATTTCCTGCAGCTGCAGGACATGACGCGGCTCGATGCCGTGAACTTCATCAGCCACGGCATCGCCAAGGCGCCGGGCCGGTCGGTGCCGCGGCCCGTGCAGGGCACGCCCTCGGCCCAGGGCCGCGGCGAGGACGGGGACCATTCCGACCGCGAAGACAAGCCCCGCGGCCCCGGCGGCAAGCCCGGCCAGGATGCGCTGTCGACCTATTGCGTCAACCTCAACAAGAAGGCCCAGCAGGGCAAGATCGACCCGCTCATCGGGCGTGAGGCCGAGATCGAGCGGACGATCCAGATCCTCTGCCGCCGCACCAAGAACAACCCGCTCTATGTGGGCGACCCCGGCGTGGGCAAGACCGCGATCGCGGAGGGCCTGGCCAAGCGCATCATCGAAGGCGAGGTGCCCGAGGTGCTGGCCAAATCGACCATCTACGCCCTCGACATGGGCAGCCTGCTCGCCGGCACCCGCTACCGCGGCGATTTCGAGGAGCGGCTCAAGGCGGTGGTCGCTGAGCTTGAGAACCAGCCGGGCTCGATCCTCTTCATCGATGAGATCCATACTGTGATCGGCGCAGGGGCGACCTCGGGCGGGGCGATGGATGCGTCCAACCTGCTCAAGCCCGCCCTCGCCTCGGGCAGCCTGCGCTGCATCGGGTCCACCACTTACAAGGAGTACCGCCAGCACTTCGAGAAGGACCGGGCCCTGGTCCGGCGCTTCCAGAAGATCGACGTCAATGAGCCCTCGATCGAGGATACGGTGAAGATCCTGCAGGGGCTCAAGGCGAACTACGAGAAGCACCACAAGGTCAAATACACGCCCGAGGCGATCCGGGCCGCGGTCGAACTCTCGGCCAAGTACATCCACGACCGCAAGCTGCCGGACAAGGCGATCGACGTCATCGACGAGGTCGGCGCTTCGCGCATGCTGCTGCCCGAGAACAAGCGGCGCAAGACGGTGACCGTGAAGGACGTCGAGGAGATCGTCGCCAAGATCGCGCGCATCCCGCCCAAGAGCGTCTCGACGGACGACAAGGAGCAGCTGCGCAACCTGGAGCGCGACCTCAAGGCGATGGTCTTCGGCCAGGACCGCGCGATCGAGGCGCTGGCCTCGGCGATCAAGCTCGCCCGCGCCGGGCTGCGCGATCCCGAAAAGCCGATCGGCAACTACCTCTTCTCGGGGCCGACCGGGGTGGGCAAGACCGAGGTCGCCCGCCAGCTCGCCCGGATCCTGGGCATCGAGCTGCTGCGCTTCGACATGTCAGAGTACATGGAGCGCCACAGCGTCTCCCGCCTGATCGGCGCCCCGCCCGGCTATGTCGGCTTCGACCAGGGCGGGCTGCTGACCGACGGGGTGGATCAGCACCCGCATTGCGTGCTGCTGCTGGATGAGATCGAGAAGGCCCACCCCGACCTCTTCGCCATCCTGCTGCAGGTGATGGACCACGGGAAGCTCACCGACCACAACGGCAAGACGGTGGACTTCCGCAACGTGATCCTGATCATGACCACCAATGCAGGGGCGGCGGATATGGCCAAGCCGGCGCTGGGCTTCTTCCGCGAATCCCGCTCCGGCGAGGATGAGGAGGCGATCAAGCGCCTCTTCACGCCGGAGTTCCGCAACCGCCTGGATGCGATCATCCCCTTCGCCCCCCTCACGCCCGAGATCGTGGCCCAGGTGGTCGAGAAATTCGTCATGCAGCTCGAGGCGCAGCTCGCCGACCGCAACGTGACCATCGAGCTCTCCTCGGCCGCCAAGGAATGGCTGGCCGAACGCGGCTATGACCCGCTCTACGGCGCCCGCCCCCTGGCCCGCGTGATCCAGGAGCACATCAAGAAGCCGCTCGCCGATGAGCTGCTCTTCGGCCGCCTGACCAAGGGCGGGTCGGTCAAGGTGGGGCTCAAGGACGGCGAGCTCACCTTCGACATCGTGGAGAACCCGGTGGCTGCCCTGCCCAAGCCCGAGGGCGAGGGCGAAGGGGAGGGCGACGGCGAGCGCGCGCCCGAAACGGCAGGCTGACGCGCCGCGGCGGCCGGTCCAGCATGGGGCGCCGGGGTCTGCCCGGCGCCCTTGGCATGTGAGGAAGGCCGATGAGCGGAATCGAAGACTGGAACGGCTACAGCGCGGCGCTGCGTGCGCGCGGCAAGGAGTTCGCGGCCCTGGCGCCGGAGGCGATGAAGGGCTTCACCGCCCTCACGCGCGGCGCTGCCGCCACCACCCATCTGGACGCCAAGACCCGGGAGTTGATTGCGCTGGCAGTCGCGGTGACCACCCGCTGCCAGGGCTGCATCGACGCCCATGCGCGCAAAGCCCGCGCCGCCGGCGCCACGCGGGAGGAGGTGGCGGAAGCGCTGGGCGTTGCCATCGCCCTCAACGCCGGGGCGGCGCTGACCTATTCCCTGCATGTGCTGGATGCGCTGGAGCAGGCCGTCTGACGGCTGGGCCCCGGCCCGGAGCGCGGCGGCGGCGCCGGCCGGCCCTGCCGCTGGCTAGGCGCGCGGCGATGGGCCGGCCGGTCACGGCCCGCCCCTGCGCCGTGCAGCCTGCGCAGCCCCGCTGCCCGGCGCCCGAAGGCCGACCTGGCCCGCGCCTTGATCGCGCGACCGCCCCCGGCGCGCCTCCTTCACCCGGGGGCATCGGCAGGCGGAGCTTGGGGGCGTGCGGCCGGCGCCCGGCAGAAGGGGCCGATCCTCGGCGGCAGCGGCGGGCAGCCCCCCGCGCGCGGTGCTCATGCGCGCTCCAGCCCGCCGCGGCCTCTGCGGGCTGTGCCGGAGGAGGAGATCCGGCCGCCAGGCCCGCCCTGGCCGTCGGTCATCCGCTTCCGGTCAGAGCAGGCAGAGCGCGCGCAATTCGCGCCGCAGCGCCTCGGGCAGTGCCTCCACCCCGCGCGCTGCCACGGGTTCCGGTGCGAGGTCGGGCGGGGCATCCGCTGCTGCGAGGTAGCGCCAGCCCTGGAAGGGCTTGACCGGCCGCGCCGCCACCGGAACCAGCAGGGGATCGAGCACCAGGGCCGCGCAGGGCGTGCCGTCCTCCCAGCGCTCCTCGCGGATGTCGAGGATGCGCTGGCGCACGGAGACATACCCCGCGATCACCCAATAGATGCTGCCGCCCCCCAGGATGTCCTCCCGCCGCTTGGGCAGCATGCGCGTCTGGTGCCGCAGCGGCGGGCTCATCTGCGCCCGGCGCGCCTGCAGGTCGCGCAGCTGAGCCGCATCGCGGATACCGACGGCGAGCTTGATGAGGTGCACCACGCCCTTGATCTGGCCGCCAGCGGCGGATCCGCAACGGTGGGCGAGGGAGGGAAGCGGGGGGCTTCTGTTGCCCGGTGCCCCCCCAACCGCGCTTACCTGAAATCAGGCAGCGAGCGCCACGTCCTCGCGGACGTTGTCGTTGGCACTTGTGTTGTAGCCCGATAACGGCGGTGCCATGCCGGGCGAAAACCGCGTCTTTACCACGCGCGTCGAAGCTGTTTCGTCCCCCTGCCCGCCCCCGACCGAGGCGGGAATTGGTGGAGACGCCGGGCACTGCCCCCGGGTCCGCAACGCTTATTCCACGCGGCGTTTATCGCCATAGTCACCGAAGTGACAGCCATAACATAAGCGAAGCGCAGCGCCGTTTCCAGAGGGGCGGCGCAGCCGGCCATGCCGGGGGGCGGGGGCGTTGCACCGCCGGGGCCGCCATGCCATCCCCCCTCAGAAGGGGGCTCTGCCAGGGGGGTACCGCCATGGTCCTGTCAGCCGCACAGATGGCCGAGGTCGAGGCCGCCGCCAACGCCCGCACCCCCACCGCCCGGCCGGTCTCCCCAGGGCTGGAGGCGCTGCTCTTCCGCCCGATCCCGGTGCTCGATCACGGCTTTATCCGGGTCATTGACTATATGGGGGATGATGCGGCGGTTGTGCAGGCGGCCCGCGTCTCCTACGGCCGCGGCACTCGGGCGGCGAATGAGGACCGCGGCCTGATCCGCTACCTGATGCGGCATCGCCACACCACCCCCTTCGAGATGTGCGAGATCAAATGCCACGTGAAACTGCCGATCTTCGTCGCCCGGCAGTGGATCCGGCACCGCACCGCCAACGTCAACGAATACAGCGCCCGCTATTCGGTCCTGGACCGGGAATTCTACATCCCCGAGGCACGGCATCTGGCCGCCCAGTCCGAGACCAACCGCCAGGGCCGGGGCGAGGTGCTGGAGGGGCCGGAGGCCGCCCGCGTGCTCGCCCTGCTGCGTGAGGATGCTGAGCGCTGCTACGACCACTACCTCGAGATGCTGAACGAGGAGGAGGAGGGCGGCCGCCCGCGCGACCCCTCCCGCCGCGGCCTGGCGCGGGAGCTCGCGCGGATGAACCTCACCCTCAACACCTATACCCAGTGGTACTGGAAGATCGATCTGCACAATCTGCTGCACTTCCTCTCGCTGCGCGCCGACCCGCACGCCCAATACGAGATCCGCGCCTATGCCGAGGCGCTGCTCGGCATCGTGCGCGCCTGGGTGCCGCTGACCTATGAGGCCTTCCAGGACTACCGCCTGGGGGCGGTCACCTTCTCCGCGCAGATGCTCGCCGTGCTGCGGCGGATGCTGGCCGGGGAGCAGGTGGATCAGGCGGGCAGCGGGCTCTCCCGCCGGGAATGGCGCGAACTGATGGCCGCGCTCGGCCGCGATGGCTGACCCCGCAGACCCCGCCCAGCCCGCGCCGGAGGCCCCCGACCCGCCGCATGCCCGAGGGCCGGACCTTCCGCCCGAAGAGGGGCAGGCGGCGGCGCTGCTCTCCTTCATCGAGCTGGCCGACCGGCTGAAGCATGTGGCGCGCGCCGCCCGCACCGGCGGCCGGGCCGAGAACAGCGCCGAACACGCCTGGCATGTGGCGCTGATCGCGGTGCTGCTGCATGAGGAGGTCTCGCCCCGCCCAGACCTCGGCCGGGTGCTGGCGATGATCGCCGTGCATGACTTGGTCGAGATCGAGGCCGGCGACACCTTCGCCTTCGACGATCACGCCCTTCTGACCCAGCGCAAGCGCGAGGCGGCCGCGGCCGCGCGGCTCTTCTCGACCCTGCCCAGTGGCATGGCCGCCCGCCTGAGCGCGTTGTGGGAGGAGTTCGAGGCCTGCCGGACGGCGGAGGCACGCTTCGCCATGGGCTGCGACCGGCTGCAGGGTTTCGCCCAACAGGTGGCCTGCGGCGCACCGGCCTGGGCGGCGGTGGGGCTGACGCGGCAGCGCTCATTGATCCGGATGCAACCGGCAATCGATCTCGGCCAGCCTTTCGCCCGGCTGATCGAGCATCTCTATGCCCGCGCCATGGCGCGTGGGCTGCTCCGCCCCTGAAGCCAGCGCTCCGCCCCCGGGCGCCCCGCGCGCGGGTGCAGGCGGCCCGCCGGGTGAGGTGGCTTCCGAGGCGGCGGCAGGAGGCGCCGGTGGCAGGTCCCGCGCCTATCGCCGGCGGGCCAGCGTCAGGAAGGCGGGCTCGCGCTCCGGCACGGGCGGAGGCATCGGCTCGGTCTCGGGCGGCGGGCGCGGCTGCCAGGTGTGGGTGATCGGCTGGTTCCAGAAGAACTCGTCGCGCGGGAACATGTCGGTCAGTGGCGGTGCGACGCGCGGTGTCGCCGGCGTCCAAACCTCGACCGGGTGGCTGATCGCCTCGGCCATGTCGGCTGCGCGCGGGTTGCCGTGCTCGAAGAAGCGCCGCAGATCGGGATCGCGCAGGCGGCGCATCAGCGCCTGCTGGTCGAACGGGATCGGCCGGTCGCTGCCGAGCATGATGCTCGCCGGCCGCAGCAGGATCGCATAGGGGAAGACGCTGGCGAAGGTATCGACCACCCGCCAGGTCGGCGCCCATTGCACGTAAATACCCCCCGGCGCCAGGCGCTGGCGCACCGTCTGCAGGAACTCCGCGCTGTAGAGCAGGCCGGATTGCGAGGATTCGGGCAGGATCGCATCCGCCTCGATGACGTCGTAGAGGTCATCGCCGCGCATCAGGGCGCGCCGCCCATCGCCATATTCCAGCCGCACCCGCGGATCGCGCAGCAGGGTCGCCACCGGCCCATGGGGCTGGGCCTGGGCCATGTCCTCCAGCGTATCGATGACGGGCCGCACCAGCTCGATGGCGCGAATTTCCCGCGTGGCGGGGCTGACGGTGGCACCATAGGGAGTGCCGCCGCTGCCAATGCCGATCGTCAACACGCGCTCCGGATTGGGGTGAATGAGCGGCCCCAGCACGCCGAGCAGCATGTGGATGTCGAGGAAGGGGACGTAGCCCTGGCCATGGCCCATGATGAAGAAGCGGCCGCGCTCGCGCCCCTCGATCTCGGGCTCGGTGCGGTAGAAGGCGATGCCCGAACGGTCCTCGGCCCAGGCGGCGTAGCTGCCCTCGGCATGGCCGTGCATCTGTTGCCAGAAGCGCGCGTTGCTCGGCAGCATCAGGGCCAAGGCTGCGGTCGCTGCCACAAGCCCCAGGGTGATGCGCCGCCCGGGCCCCTGCTGGCGCAGGTACCAGCCGATCAGAAGCGCGATCGAGAGGCCGGAGAGCAGCAGGAGCGTGCCCATGCTGCCCAGGATGTGCAGCGTCACCAGCCCGGTCAGGATCGAACCCGCCGCATTGCCGAGGATATTGGCGAGCTGCACCCAGCCTACGCGCGCACCGACCGAGGAGAGATCCTGCTGCACCGCCCGCTGCACGAAGGGGAAGGTCATGCCGATCAGGAAGGCCGGGGGCGCCACCAGCAGCAGCACGAGCAGGCTCGAGGCCGCCAGCGCCTCCGGCCCGAAGCGCAGGAAGTCGACGGCCAGCAGAGGGTCGAGCGGCCAGCGGTCGATGTGCCACCACATCAGGAGGATCAGCGCCGTCCCCAGCACGAAGCCCGCCCCCTGGGTGTAGAAGAAGGCCGGGCGCGGGTCCGGGATGCGCCGCACCAGGCGGGCAGCGAGCCACATGCCTGCCCCATCGGCCAGCAGGAAGACGCCGAGCACGGTCGGAAAGAGGTAGGCGTGGTACTGCCCGACCTGCCCGAGCAGCCGCACCCAGAGGATTTCCAGTGCGACGATGACATAGCCCGAGAGGAAGACGAGCAGGCACCACAGCGGCAGCGGGCCGTAGGCCTCGACCGGGCGGGCGGCCGGGGGGCCGGCGGGCGCGGCGCGCGACATGGCCGGCAGCAGGGTGAGGGCGAGCAGCGCCGCCAGCGCATCGAGGGCGGCTGCCACCCACAGCGCACCGACGAAGCCGACATTGCCCAGGATGAACCAGCCGCCGAGCAGCGCGCCGAGCCCCGCGCCCAGCGTGTTCAGCCCATAGAGGGCGCCGATGCGCTGCGCCGCGGTCTCGAGGCTCGTGGTGATGGCGCGCGCCAGCAATGGCAGAGAGGCGCCCATCAGTGTGGTCGGGATGACCAGGGCGGCGAAACAGAGGGCGAAGACGGCCGCCGGCGCCTGCACCTGATCGGCCAGCCCTATCGCCAGGAAATCATAGAGGAAGGGCTTGGAGACGAGGGCGCAGAGGGCGACCCCGGCCTCGCAGACGGCAAAGCCGAGCAGGGCACGATAGGGGGAGAGGCGGTCGGCAATGCGGGCGCCGATGATGGAGCCGAGCCCGAGCCCGGCAAGGAAGGCCCCGACCACCAGCGCGGCCGAGACGGTGTCGCCCCCGGCGAAGACGCCCAGCATCCGCTGCCAGACGATCTGGCAGAGCAGGGCCGCAAAGCCCGAGCAGAAGAAGGCGACCATCAACCTGGGCATCCTTGCCCTCCCCCGAGAGCGGGCGGGTTTGCCCCGCCTTTGTGGTCATCTGATGTCGAAACAGTGTGTTACTCTCGGCGAAGAATGCGGTTCGTCAATAGGTTCGCCCAGCGCCGGCCGCGGAACTCGGCCTGCAGGGCCGCGGGGTCGTAATCCTCCCGCACCCAGGCCAGGAAGGGCTTGGGCCAGGCCTCGGCATAGCGGGCGATGAAAAGGTCGAGGATGCCGGTATCGCTGCTGCGGATATGGCCGTGGCGCAGACTGAGCTGGGCCGCCGCCTCGGCCGGCGGGCGGCCCTGCAGCAGCAGCCAGACCGCCGCGACCAGCCCCGACCGGTCGGCGCCGGATTTGCAGTGGATCAGGATCGGCTCCGGCAGCCTGGGCAGCTCCTCGGCCAGCTGTTCGATCAGGGCGACCGGCGGGGCGGTCTTCGCCCCCATCCGCAGATCGAGCTGCACAAGGCCAAGCCGGCGCGCCTCGGCGCTCGAGAGGATATAGGCCCCCATGCGCGGGTCGCGGCCGCGCAGATTGACGATGCTGCGGATACCATGGCGCCGCACCAGCCGGCGCAGCGTCATCGGCAGCGGGTGATTGGAGCGATAGGCCCGCCCCGGCATCACCGTGCCGAGATTGGTCCAGAACAGGCGCAGCGCGCCGTGGTCCATGATGAGGGCATCGAGCCAGGGATTCATGCGGCCGCGCGCGCTGCGCTCCTCACGGTACTCAGGGGGTGGGGGTGGCATCAGGACGCCGCGCCGGGAGTCAGCAGCTCATCATAAAGGGCGAGCAGAGCTGAGGCCTCGCGTTCGATGCCGTGATGCGCCACTGCCTCCTCCCGCGCGCGCCGCCCCATGGCGAGGGTGCCGGGCAGATCGGAGAGGCGCGCCTCGAGCAGCTCAGCCATCGCCTCCGGATCATCGGGCGGGCAGAGATGGCCGGTCTCCCCCTCCCGCACCAGATCGGCCGCCGCCCCGACCCGGGTCGAGACGACGGCGGTGCCGCTTGCCATCGCCTCGAGCGGCGTCAGGCCGAAGCCCTCGCTGCGTGCGCACTGCACATACAGCAGCGCGCCGCGATAGAGGGCGGCGATCATGGCGGCCGGCACATGGCCGAGGAAGACCGTGCGCTCGAGCAAGCCGGCCGCAGCGAGGCGCCGGCGCAGCCCCTCGGCGAAGGCCTGGTTGTCCTCGGTGATCAGCCCCGCGAAGACCAGGGCCGCCTCCGGATGGCGAGGCAGCACGCGGCAGGCCGCCTCGACCAGCACATCCTGCCCCTTCTGCGGGCGGATCCGCGCCACGTTCAGAATGCCATGCCGCCCCGGCAGGCCCAGTGCGCGCCACTGCCCTTCCCGGTCCGGGGCGGGGCGGAAGGCCGATGTGTCCACCCCGTGGGGAATGAGCAGGGCGCGGGGGTGACGGGCGCGGGCCAGCCCCGCCGGCACGGTGACCACCAGCGCATCCAGCCGCCGCTCGAGCGCGCGGAAGAGGGGGTGGTCCATGCCCTCGACCTCCACCGTGCAGACGAGCTTCCAGGGCTGGCGCAGCAGGTCGCGCAGCAGCACACCGAAGGCGAGCTCCTCTGCCCGGCGAGCGTGCCAGATGCGGCAGCGGCGCCCGGGCGGCGGGCGCCAGCCGCCCAGCAGCGCGCGCCAGGGCAGATGCGGCACCCCCTCCGGCAGCCCATAGCCCAGGGCAGCCACCGCGCGCTGTCCGGCCTGGGCCGTCAGCACCGCCGCGAGGGAGGTGCTGACCCCGGTCTGCCGCTTCTTGAAATGCGCCGCCACCGCCTCGATCCCGCCGAGCGAGGCGACGCAGAGCCCAGAGCGGGCCGCCGCGCCCTGCGTCAGCGCTGGCCTTCCGCCGCCTGGTCGGCGGCATTCTCGGCCGCCAGCTCGGCCTCCAATTCGGCGGCGAGGTTGGCCGGCTCCTCGATGACGACCGCCGCATCGGCCGGCGTCTCGAGCGCACCCTCCGAAATCGGCACCTGGCGCGCGTTGCGGCCGGCATGGGCCTGCTGCTGGGCCTGGTTCATCGCCGCCAGGACGCGGAAATAGTGCTCGGCGTGCTGGAAATAGGCCTCCGCCATCACCCGATCACCGGCGCTGGTCGCATCGCGGCCGAGCTGGAGATATTTCTCGAACAGCTGCTGGGCCGTGCCGCGCACCCGCACATCGGGGCCGTTGCTGTCGAAGACGTGGTTGCGATTCAGGGGCAGCTGCCCCCCGCCCTGGTGCCGGAACTGCCCGCCGCCCTGGCGGAACCCGCGGCCACGCATGCGTTTCATGTTCATCGGGATCGCGCGTCGTCCGATTGTGGATGGCCGGGCGGCGAAAGCCGCGCCTGCGCATCGCTGCCTGCAAGGCCGGCTGGCGGGGCCGCCCGCATCGCGCGCCGGGCCGCCGCCCCTCCGGGCCGTGGTTCTCTTGTGGCCCCGACGTGGCCGGAACGCAAGCGCCCCGTCATGCCTGCAGCACCATCGCGCGCGGAATTCCCCCCAGATCGGGCCGCAGCTCGCGCAGCACGAGGCCCGCCCGGCGCATCAGCTCCGCCACCGCCGGGCCCTGCCCCGCGCCGATCTCGACCACCGCCACCCCCCCGGGGGCGAGCAGGGGGGGCAGGAGGGGCGCGATCCGGCGATAGGCGGCCAGCCCATCCTCGCCTCCGACCAGGGCGAGGGCCGGTTCATGCAGGCGCACTTCCGGCATCAGCCGCGGCAGCTCCGCCGCCGCGACATAGGGCGGATTGCAGAGGATGAGGTCGAAGCGACCCGCAAGCGGCGCCGACCAGTCCGCCACCAGGAAGGCCGCGCGCCCCGACAGGCCCAGGCGCTGCGCGTTGCGCGCAGCCAGCGCCGCCGCCGCGGGGCTGAGGTCGACCCCGACGCCGAAAGCGCCCGGCACCTCCTGGAGCACGGCCAGCAGCAGGCAGCCGGTGCCGGTGCCGAGATCGAGCACCCGCTCGGGCGCCGGCCGGGCGGCGAGAGCGGCCTCGACCAGCGTCTCGCTATCCGGGCGCGGGATCAGCGTGGCCGGGGAGACCAGCAGATCGAGCCCCCAGAACCCGGCATGGCCGAGCACATAGGCCAGCGGCTCCCGCCCCGCCCGGCGCGCGAGCATGCGGGCGAAACGCTCCGCCGCCGCGGGCGGGACCGGGGCGTGCGGGTCGCGCAGCAGCGCCTCGGTGGAACTTCCCATCGCCTCCGCCAGCAGCCAGCGCGCCTCCAGCCGGGGGTTGTCGATCGCGGCGGCACGCAGCAGCTGCCCGGCCCGGCAGAGCCAAGCACCGACAGTCTCGGCCGCTGCGCAGGCGCTCATGCGGAGGCCCCGGCCCGGCGCCCGCGGCCGGTCATGTCGCGGTGATGTTGTAGGTCCGGACCACCTCGCGCCAGCGGGCGACCTCCTGGCCCACGAACTCCTGCATGAAGGCGGGGTCAAGCCGGGTGCCCTCAACCCCCATTTCCTCGAGGCGGCTGCGCACATCGGGGATGGCCAGGGCGATGCGCAGCTCCTCGAGCCAGCGTGCGGCAATCGTCTGCGGTAGCCCGGCCGGGGCGCAGAAGCCGAACCAGTTGACGCCGGTCGCGGCGCCGAGGCCGAGCTCCTGAAAGGTCGGCACCTCGGGCAAGGCGGCCGAACGCACAGGCGAGGAGACGGCGAGCGGCCGCAGCCGCCCGGCCCGGATGTGACCGATCGCCGCCGGCAGCGTCTCGATGATCGAGGGGACCGTCCCGGCCAGGACATCGGTGAGCGCAGGCCCGGCCCCGCGATAGGGCACGAAGGTCGGCTCGATGCCGGCGGCGCGGAAGAAGGTGAGGCCGATCAGATGCGAGGCGGTGCCATTCCCGCCATAGGCCATCGCAAGCCCCGCCCCGCGCGCCCGGGCAAGGGCCAGGAATTCCTGGAAGTTCTGCACGGGCTGGGCAGCATGGACCGCAATCACCATCGGCAGCGCGCCGAGCAGCGCAAGATGGGTGAAGTCGCGCTGAGCATCATAGCCGACATGGGCAAAGAGGCTCGGCGAGACGCCATGGGGCGCGAAGTTCGAGACCATGACGAGATGCGTATCGCCGCGCGCCTGGGCGAGCACCTGGGCCGCCAGGGTGCCCCCCGCACCCGGGCGGTTCTCCACCACGACCGGCTGGCCGAGGCGCGGCGCGATGCGTTCCGAGAGCAGGCGCGAGAGGATGTCAGCCGTGCCGGCGGGCGGGAAGGGCACCACCCAACGGATCTGCCGTTCGGGCCAGCTGGGCTGGGCCGCCCCGGGGCGGGGGGCGAGCAGCGGCAGGGCAAGGGTGGGGGCGGCGAGCAGGGCGCGGCGGTCGGGGCGCATGGCGCGAAACCTCGGGGGGAGAGGGGGGCCTGAGCGCGATGGTCGGATTACGCGGCCGCAACGTCAAGTCTCGGCTGCGGCCAGTCGGGCGGCTTCATCCTCGGCGATCAGGGCCTCGATGATCTCGTCGAACTCGCCCTCCATCACCCGATCGAGCTTGTGCAGCGTCAGGCCGATGCGGTGGTCGGTCACGCGCCCCTGGGGAAAGTTGTAGGTGCGGATGCGCTCGCTGCGGTCCCCGGTGCCGATCTGGCCGCGGCGGTCGGCGCTGCGGCTGGCGGCGGCGCGGGCGCGTTCTGCCTCGTAGAGCCGGGCACGCAGCACCTTCATCGCCTTGGCCCGGTTCTTGTGCTGGCTCTTCTCCTCCTGCATCGTCACCACGGTGCCGGTCGGGATATGGGTGATGCGCACCGCGCTGTCGGTCTTGTTGACGTGCTGACCTCCGGCGCCGGAGGCCCGGAAAGTATCGATGCGCAGATCGGCCTCGTTGATCTGCACCTCCACCTCCTCGGGCTCCGGCAGGACCGCCACCGTCACCGTGCTGGTGTGAATCCGCCCCTGGCTTTCGGTGGCCGGCACCCGCTGCACCCGATGCACGCCGCTTTCGAACTTGAGGCGCGCGAAGACGCCCTTGCCCTCGATTTCGGCACTCGCCCCCTTCACTCCGCCGAGCTCATTGGCGTCATACTCGAGCACCGACCAGCGCCAGCCGCGCGCCTCGGCATAGCGCTGATAGGCGCGGAAGAGCTCGGCCGCGAACAGACCGGCCTCATCCCCGCCGGCGGCCGGGCGGATCTCGAGGATGGCGCTGCGCTCATCGGCCACATCCCGCGGCAGGAGGGCAAGGCGCAGCTCGCGCTCGAGCACGGGCAGCCGGGCGTCGAGTTCGGCGATCTCGGCCTCGGCCAGCTCGCGCAGCTCCGGATCGGCGAGCATCGCCTCGGCCTCCTTGCGCGCCTGCTCGGCCTGGCGCAGGGCGGTGATGCGCGCCACCACGGGCTCGAGCTGGGCCAGCTCGCGCGACAGCGTCGCCACATCCGGCCCCTGCGCGCCGGCGAGTGCGGCGCGCAACTCTTCGGCACGGCGACAGATCTGATCCAATCTTGCGGCAAGGCCACGCATGGCGGGGCGATGCCAGCGGCGGCGCGCCGGCGCAAGCGGGGCCTGCATCGGTCCAGCGGGCGGGCGGGCCGATGCCTGGCGGCGGGGGGAGAGGCCCGCCGAAGCGCTGGCCTGCGCCCCGGGCGGCCCGCTGCTCCCCGCCGCCGGGGGGATGGCTGGCCGCATCCGCAGCCCGGGCCGCGGCCGGAGATCCCCTGCGGGCAGCCGAGGCGGGCGGGTGCAGCCCGGGGTGCGGTGCGGCATCGGGCCGCCCGGGCAGGCGTCCCGCCGCCCCCGGGTGCGGCAGACCCCGGCGCGCCCGCCCCACGCGCGGGGGCCCGGCGCCCCGCGCAGGAGTGGAGAGGAGAGGGAGGCCCGGGCCGATGAACCACACCACGCGCTTCGCGCCGAGCCCGACGGGATACCTCCACCTCGGCCACGCCTATGCGGCCCTCTTCGCCCGCGCCCGCGGCAGCCGCTTCCTGCTGCGGCTCGAGGATATCGATGCCGGCCGCTGCCGCCCGGAATATGCCGAGGCGATCCTCGAGGACCTGGCCTGGCTCGGCATCCGCTGGGACGGGCCGGTGCGCGTGCAATCCGCCCATGCCGCCGAGCACCGCGCCGCGCTGCAGCGGCTGCGGCCCTTTCTCTACCCCTGCTTCTGCACCCGCGCCGACATCGCCGCCGCGGCCGCAGCCCCGCACGGCCCGGCCGGGCCGGTCTATCCCGGTACCTGCCGCGGCCTGTCTGCGGCTGAAGCGGCCGAGCGGATCGCCGCCGGCATCCCGCATGCCTGGCGCCTGGATGTCGCGCGCGCCATGCAAGGCCTGCCACCGCTGTCCTTCCACGAGCTCGGGCAGGGCCGGCTGCCCTGCGATCCGCTCGCGGTCGGCGATGTCGTGCTGGCGCGCAAGGATGCCGGTCTGTCCTATCACCTCTGCGTCGTCGTCGACGACGCGGCCCAGGGGGTGACCCTGGTCACCCGCGGGGAGGATCTGCAGCCGGCCACCGCGATCCATCGCCTGCTGCAGGAGCTGCTTGGCCTGCCCGAGCCGCTCTATGCCCATCACCGGCTGATCCTGGATGCGGCGGGGCGGCGGCTGGCCAAGCGCGACCGCGCCGCCACCCTGCGCGACCTGCGCGCCGCCGGCCTGAGCCCGGCCGATGTCCTGGCCCTGCTGCCGCCCTGGCAGCCCTCCCCGTTGCCGAGCGCGCGAAGCTCTGCCTAACCTGCCCCGCCCGTACCGAAGGCGCCGACGCCGGCCCGCCCGCCTGCCCGCCCGATTGGGGAGAGAGAGGGGCGGAGGCGGCGGCAGCGGCGCGAGCGGGAGAGGCCACACTCACCAGGAAGGCAACCGAGAGAGAAGGGAGAGCTGCGTGATCACTCTGGCATTGCTGCTGGTGATCCTGCTCGGGGCGACCTCGATCGCCTACGGCTGGATCACCACCAAGGACATCATGGCCAAACCGGCCGGCAACGAACGCATGCAGGAGATCGCGCGCGCCATCCAGGAGGGGGCCAGCGCCTATCTCAAGCGCCAGTACATCACGATCGGCGGGGTCGGCCTGGTGCTCTTCGTGCTGGTGCTGTTGCTGCTGGGTCCCGCGGTGGCGATCGGCTTCCTGCTGGGGGCGGTGCTGTCGGGGGCGGCGGGCTTCATCGGCATGAACGTCTCCGTGCGCGCCAATGTCCGCACCGCCCAGGCCGCGACCGAATCCCTCGCAGCGGGCCTGGATGTCGCCTTCAAGTCGGGTGCGATCACCGGCATGCTGGTCGCTGGCCTCGCCCTGCTCGGGGTGGCGGTCTACTTCTTCATCCTGGTCGTCATCGCAGGCTTCGAGATCAACTCCCGCACGGTGATCGACAGCCTGGTGGCGCTCGGCTTCGGCGCCTCGCTGATCTCGATCTTCGCCCGCCTGGGCGGTGGCATCTTCACCAAAGGGGCGGATGTGGGCGGCGACATGGTGGGCAAGGTGGAGGCCGGCATCCCCGAGGATGACCCCCGCAACCCCGCCACCATCGCCGACAATGTGGGCGACAACGTGGGCGACTGCGCCGGCATGGCGGCCGATCTGTTCGAGACCTACGCGGTGACGGCGGTCGCCACCATGGTGCTCGCCGCCATCACCTTCACCGAAGGCGGGCGCACCTCGGCCATGCTCTTCCCCCTGCTGATCGGGGCCGTCTGCGTGGTCACCTCCATCGCGGGCACCTTCTTCGTCAGGCTCCCGGCCAACAACTCGATCATGGGCGCGATGTATCGCGGCCTGGTGGCCACCGGCCTGCTCTCGCTCGCTGCTCTGCTGCCGCTCTCCTACCTCACCTTCGGCTTCGGCACCTGGACCGCGGGCGGGCACAGCTTCGGGGCCTTCAGCCTGTGGCTCTGCGCCGTGGTGGGCCTGGCGGTGACGGCGGCGATCGTCTGGATCACCGAATACTACACCGGCACGGGCTTCCGCCCGGTGCGGGCGATTGCCGAGGCCTCGCAGACCGGCCATGGCACCAACGTCATCCGCGGCCTGGCCGTGTCGATGGAATCCACCGCCCTGCCGGCGCTGGTGATCGTGGCCGGTGTCATCACCACCTATTCGCTGGCTGGCCTCTACGGCGTGGCGATCGCCACCACCACCATGCTCTCGCTGGCCGGCATGATCGTGGCGCTGGATGCCTTCGGGCCGGTCACCGACAATGCCGGCGGCATTGCGGAAATGGCTGGGCTGCCGAAGGAGATCCGCGTCACCACCGATGCGCTGGATGCAGTGGGCAACACCACCAAGGCGGTGACCAAGGGCTACGCCATCGGCTCGGCCGGGCTGGGCGCGCTGGTGCTCTTCGCCGCCTATACCCAGGACCTCACCTACTTCACGCAGAACGCGGCGAGCTATCCCTATTTCGCCGGGCTCGGCTCAGTCGATTTCAGCCTGGCCAACCCCTATGTGGTGGTCGGGCTGCTCTTCGGCGGGCTGCTGCCCTACCTCTTCGGCGGCCTGTCCATGACCGCGGTCGGCCGCGCCGCCCAGTCGGTGGTCGAGGAAGTGCGCCGCCAGTTCCGCGAGAAGCCGGGCATCATGCAGGGCACCGAAAAGCCCGATTACGGCCGCGCAGTGGACATGCTGACCCGCGCCGCCATCCGGGAGATGATCGTGCCCAGCCTGCTGCCGGTGCTGGGGCCGATCGTCTGCTATTTCGCGGTGCTCGCCATCGCCGGCAAGGCGGCCGCCTTCGCCGCGCTGGGGGCGATGCTGCTCGGCGTGATCGTCACCGGCTTCTTCGTCGCGGTCTCCATGACCACCGGCGGCGGCGCCTGGGACAACGCCAAGAAATACATCGAGGAGGGGCATTACGGCGGCAAGGGCAGCGATGCCCACAAGGCCGCGGTGACCGGCGATACGGTGGGTGATCCCTACAAGGACACCTCCGGCCCCGCCGTGAACCCGCTGATCAAGATCACCAACATCGTGGCGCTGATGCTGCTCGCGATCCTGGCGGCCTAAGGCAGATCGCCGCCGCCTGGAAGCGGCCGGCGGCGGCGATCTGCCCGCCCTGCTCAAGCCTGGAGACGTCGCAGGCAGCCCAACCGGCTGAGACGGCTCCAGGCAGGGGGCGGGCCTTCCCGGGGATGGCATGGCGGGAGGGCGCAGTGGCCCCCCGTCATGCCGGTCTTCCCGCCGGGGGTGATCAGGTCTGGCCTCCTTGGATCCCGCCTGCCGACCGGGCGAGCCCGACAGGCCGGAGGCTGGCTGCATGGCGCACCGGGCCCCCCGCCTCCCGCCGACTGCGGTGGCGGATCGGCCGGCTTGCCTCGGTTCCGCAGCGGCGACCCGCCTGCCGCCTCCGGCGTCAGACGCGCCGCACGACGTAATTGCCCGCCTCCAGCGCCGCGATCACGGCCTCGCCCTGGGCTTGGTCGCGGACCTCGACCATCAGGTAGAGTTCGGTGCTCTGCACCGTCGGCGCGCCGAACAGCTGCTGGTGCTGCACCTCGATCACATTGCCGCCCATCGCCGCGATGCGGGCCGAGATGTCAGCCAGCACGCCGGGCCGGTCGGGAATGTCGAAGCGCAGCCGCAGGATGCGCCCGTCGCGCAGCAGCTGCCGCAGAAGGACATTGGACAGGGCGCGGGCATCGATATTGCCGCCGCAGACCGGCGTGCCCACCACCCGCCCGGCGAAGCGTTCCGGGAAGGCGAGCAGCGCAGCGAGCCCGGCCGCGCCCGCGCCCTCGGCCACCACCTTGGCCCCTTCGGCCAGCAGCGCCACCGCCTGCTCCACCGCACGCTCCGGCACCACCAGCACCTCCACCCCCAGCGCGCGCAGGATGGACAGGGGCAGTTCCCCCACATCGCGCACCGCAATGCCCTCGGCGATGGTGGGGCCGCCCACCTGCACCGGCAGCCCGGCCAGGCGCTGCGCCATGGCCGGATAGCCCTCGACCTCTACGCCGAAGACGCGCACCGAAGGCCTGAGCTCCGCCGCGACGATCGCGCAGCCCGCGCACAGCCCGCCCCCGCCCACCGGCAAGATCAGGTCCTGGACCTCGGGCGCGTCCTCCAGCAGCTCCAGCGCGAGCGTCCCCTGCCCCGCCACCACCGCGGCATCGTCATAGGGGTGGATGAAGGTCAGCCCCTCGCGCAGCGCCAGGTCGCGCGCATGGGCTGCCGCCTCGGCCAGCGTCTCCCCGTGCAGCACCACCTGCGCGCCGAAGGCCTCGGTCCGCAGCACCTTGGTCGAGGGCGTGTATTTCGGCATCACGATGGTCGCGCGGATGCCGGCCAGCGTGGCATGCCGCGCCACCGCCTGGGCGTGATTGCCCGCCGACATCGCGATCACACCGGCCGCCCGTTCGCGCGCCGTCAACAGCGCGATGCGATTGGCCGCGCCGCGCTCCTTGAAGGCCCCGGTGGCCTGCAGATTGTCCAGCTTGAGCATCACCCGCGCGCCGGTTGCGGCATTGACCGCGGGGTTCTCGATGGTCGGGGTATGCCGGACCGCGCCCTGGATGCGCGCGGCCGCCGCCCGAATCTCGGCCAGGGTCGGCTGGCCGGCGCGCAGCAGGGCGGTCATTGGAAGGCGACGCCCGTGATCTCGTAGGCGCGGGAGCCGCCAGGCGTCGGCACCTCCACCAGATCGCCCACCCGCTTGCCCATCAGGGCCTTGGCGAGCGGGGAGGAGACCGAAATCGAGCCGGTCTTCATGTCGGCCTCATACTGGCCGACGATGCGATAGGTGCGCTCCTCCTCCGTCTCCTCGTCGACGACGGTCACGCGCGCCCCGAAGCGCACCTGATCGCCGGTGAATTTGGAGGTGTCGATCACCTCGGAGGCCGGGATGATCGCCTCGAGTTCGGCGATGCGGCCCTCGATGAAGGATTGGCGTTCGCGCGCGGCGTGGTATTCCGCATTCTCGGAGAGGTCGCCATGCGCCCGCGCCTCGGCGATGGCGCGGATGACGGCGGGTCGTTCCTCGGACCGAAGGTAGCGCAGCTCCTCCTGCAGCTTGGCAAGCCCCTCGGCGGTGATCGGGAACTTCTGCACGGCAGTCACGTCCTTACGCTACGGGTCAACCTGCGGGCGGGGCCGGTGCCACCGCTCCGGCCGCCCGCATCCTCTCGCTCGGGGGGTGAGCGGGCCAGCTCCAGGCGCCGGAAAACCCGCTCAGAACAAGTTTGCAGAATAGGACTGCAGGGGCGCCACATCAAGGGTTCCGGCCCGCAGCGCCGCAATCGCATGCACCGCCGCCCGCGCCCCGTTGAGGGTGGTGTAGTGCGGAATGCCATGCGTCAGGGCACTGCGGCGGATGTCGAAGCTGTCGGCCACACTCTGCCCCCCCTGCGCGGTATTGATCACGAGCTGGATGCCGCCGGACTTGATCGCATCCACGCAATGCGGACGGCCTTCCAGCACCTTGTTGACCACGATGCAGGGAATCCCGGCCTCCTTCAGCTTGGCCGCGGTGCCGCGGGTGGCCATGATGGTAAAGCCCATCTCGACCAGGCGCCGGGCCAGATGCACCGCCCCCGGCTTGTCGCTGTTCTTGACGCTAATGAAGGCGGTGCCGCTCTCCGGCAGCCTGACCCCCGCACCGAGCTGCGATTTCAGAAAGGCCCGCTCGAAGGAGACGTCAAGGCCCATCACCTCCCCGGTCGATTTCATCTCCGGCCCCAGGATGACATCGACATTCGGAAAACGGTTGAAGGGGAAGACCGCCTCCTTCACCGCGACATGGCGCGGCACCGCCATGTCATCGGCCAGGCGGAACTCGCTCAGCAGCGCCCCTGCCATCACCCGCGCGCCGATCTTGGCCACCGGCACGCCGGTGGCCTTGGCCACGAAGGGCACGGTGCGGCTGGCGCGCGGATTGACCTCGAGGACGTAGATCTCGTTGTCCTTGACGGCATACTGCACGTTCATCAGCCCCTGCACCTTGAGCGCGCGGGCCATCGCCTCGGTCTCGGCCTTGAGCTCGCTGACGATGGCGGGCGGCAGCGAATAGGGCGGCAGGGAGCAGGCGGAATCGCCGGAGTGGATGCCCGCCTCCTCGATGTGCTCCATCACCCCGGCCACATGCACGTTGCCGGCGCGGTCGCAGATGCAGTCGACATCGACCTCGATCGCATCCTGCAGATACTGGTCGATCAGGATCGGGTTCTCGCCCGAGACCTTGACCGCCTCCGCCCCGAAGCGGCGCAGCTGTTCGGGCGTATACGCGATCTCCATCGCCCGCCCGCCCAGCACATAGGAGGGGCGCACCACCACCGGATAGCCGATGCGCGCCGCCTCGGCCTCCGCCTCCTCGAGGGTGCGCGCGGTGCCGTTCTTCGGCTGCTTGAGGCCGAGGCTCTTGAGCAGCTGCTGGAAGCGCTCGCGGTCCTCGGCGATGTCGATCGCCTCCGCACTGGTGCCGAGGATCGGGATGCCATGGCGCGCCAGATGCTGGGAGAGCTTGAGCGGCGTCTGCCCGCCATACTGCACGATGCAGCCGAGCAGCCGGCCCGCCTCCTGCTCCTTGCGGATGATCGCCAGCACATCCTCGGGGAAGAGCGGCTCGAAATACAGCCGGTCGGAGGTGTCGGGATCGGTCGAGACGGTCTCCGGATTGCAGTTGACCATGATCGTCTCGATGCCGGCCTCCTTGAGCGCATAGGCGGCATGGACGCAGCAGTAGTCGAACTCGATCCCCTGGCCGATGCGGTTCGGCCCGCCGCCCAGGATCACCACCTTGTCGCGATCGGAAGGTGCGGCCTCGCAGACCGGTGTGCCGAAGCCCCCCTCGTAGGTCGAATACATGTAGGGCGTGGCGGAGGGAAACTCAGCCGCGCAGGTGTCGATCCGCTTGTAGACCGGCCGCACGCCGAGCTTCTCGCGCAGGGCGGTGACCTCGGCCTCGCTGCGGCCCGACAGCCGCGCGAGCTGCCGGTCGCTGAAGCCGAGCGCCTTGAGCCGCCGCATGCCGACCGCGCTCTCCGGCAGCCCGTGCTCGGCCACCTCGCGCTCAGCCTCGATGATGCGGCCGATCTCGCGCAGGAACCAGGGCTCGAAGCGCGTCACCTCGGCCACCTCCTCCACGGTCAGTCCGGCGCGCATCGCCTGGGCGGCCATCACGATCCGCTCCGGCGTGGGCGTCGCCAGCGCAGCGCGATAGGCCTCGGGGCTGCCATCGCCGGGCGGCGGCACGGGATCGAGGCCGGCATAGCCGGTCTCCAGGCTGCGCAATCCCTTCTGCAGGGCCTCCGCGAAGCTGCGGCCAATCGCCATCGCCTCGCCCACGCTCTTCATGCTGGTGGTCAGCGTCGCCGGGGTGCCCGGGAACTTCTCGAAGGTGAAGCGCGGGATCTTGACCACCACATAGTCGATGGTCGGTTCGAAGCTCGCCGGGGTGACGCGGGTGATGTCGTTGCGCAGCTCATCGAGCGTGTAGCCGACCGCGAGCTTCGCCGCGACCTTGGCAATCGGAAAACCGGTGGCCTTGGAGGCGAGCGCCGAGGAGCGCGAGACGCGCGGGTTCATCTCGATGATGACCATGCGCCCGTCGGCGGGGTTGATCGCGAACTGCACATTGGATCCGCCGGTATCCACCCCGATCTCGCGCAGGCAGGCGATCGAGGCATCGCGCATGCGCTGGTATTCCTTGTCGGTCAGCGTCAGCGCGGGAGCGACGGTGATGGAATCGCCGGTGTGCACCCCCATCGGGTCGAGGTTCTCGATCGAGCAGACGATGATGCAGTTGTCCGCCCGGTCGCGGACCACCTCCATCTCGAACTCCTTCCAGCCGATGACGCTCTCCTCGATCAGCACCTCGGTCGTCATCGAGGCATCGAGGCCGGCGGTGACGATCTGCTCGAACTCCTCG
>JANWYF010000023.1 GCA_025057055.1 Rhodovarius sp.
TCACCGTCCGCAAGCTGAGCTACGGCGAGGGCGTGGAGCGCGTCTTCCCGCTGCACTCCCCCGCGATCGCCGAGATCAACGTGGTGCGCCGCGGCAAGGTGCGCCGTGCCAAGCTCTACTATCTGCGCGGACGCACCGGCAAATCGGCCCGTATCGCCGAGAAGCTCGGCCTCAAGACCGATACGGTTCCGGCGAAGGACGCCGCGACGGAGGAGTGACGCGAGGCGGGGCCGCCGCCCGGCCCCGCCCGTTTCCCGGGGGAACGCCATGGCCGACGCAAGGCCCCGCACGCTGTTCGACAAGATCTGGGCGCACCACGTCGTGGAGACGCTGCCCGATGGAACGGCGCTGCTCTACATCGACCGCCATCTCGTCCACGAGGTGACAAGCCCGCAGGCCTTCGAGGGGCTGCGCGCGGCAGGCCGCCGCGTGCGCAGGCCGGATGCGACCATCGCGGTGGTGGACCACAACATCGCCACCGACGACAGCCGTCGCACCGGAATCACCGATCCCGAGAGCCGGCTGCAGGTCGAGACGCTCGAACGCAACGTCGCCGAGTTCGGCGTGCCCTACATTCCGCTGCTCGATGAGCGGCAGGGCATCGTGCATGTCATCGGGCCGGAGCTCGGCCTCTCCCTGCCGGGCATGACCATCGTCTGCGGCGATTCCCACACCTCGACCCATGGCGCGCTCGGTGCGCTGGCCTTCGGCATCGGCACGAGCGAGGTCGAGCATGTGCTGGCCACCCAGACGCTGCTGCAAAAGCCGGCCAAGAACATGCGGGTGCGGGTGGAGGGCACGCTGGCCCTGGGCTGCACGGCCAAGGACATCGTGCTCGCGATCATCGGCAAGATCGGCACCGCAGGCGGCACCGGCCATGTCATCGAATATGCGGGAGAGGCGATCCGCGCCCTCGACATGGCCGGGCGCATGACCGTCTGCAACATGTCGATCGAGGCCGGGGCGCGCGCCGGCATGATCGCCCCGGATGAGACCACCTTCGCCTATGTGAAGGGGCGGCCCTATGCCCCCAAGGGCGAGGCCTGGGAGCGGGCGCTGGCCTATTGGCGCAGCCTCCCCTCCGATCCCGGAGCGCAGTTCGACAAGGAGGTGGTGCTGGATGCCGCCTCCATCGCGCCGATGGTGACCTGGGGCACGAGCCCCGAGGATGTGCTGCCGATCACCGGCAGCGTGCCCGACCCGGCGGCGGAGGCCGATCCCGCCCGCCGGGCTCGCATGCAGCGCATGCTCGACTACATGGGGCTGCAGCCGGGCCAGAAATTGACCGATATCCCGATTGATGTCGTCTTCATCGGCTCCTGCACCAACTCCCGCATCGAGGATATCCGGGCGGCCGCCGCCATCGCGAAGGGCCGCAAGGTGGCCGAGGGGGTGCGGGCGATGGTGGTGCCCGGTTCGGGCCTTGTGAAGAAGCAGGCCGAGGAGGAGGGGCTGGACCGCATCCTGAAGGAGGCCGGCTTCGAGTGGCGCGAGGCGGGCTGTTCGATGTGCCTCGGCATGAATCCCGACAAGCTCAAGCCCGGGCAGCGCTGCGCCTCCACCTCCAACCGCAATTTCGAGGGGCGGCAGGGGCCTGGCGGGCGGACGCATCTGCTCTCCCCGGCGATGGCGGCGGCGGCGGCGATCGCCGGGCGGCTGGCCGATGTGCGGGAGTATCAGCCGTGAAGCCCTTCACCACCCTCTCCGGCATCGCCGCGCCGCTGCCGATGGCCAATGTCGATACCGACCAGATCATCCCGGCGCGCTTCCTCAAGACCATCACCCGCAGCGGCCTGGGACGGCACCTGTTCGCCCATTTCCGCTACCACCCGGACGGGTCGGAAAGGCCCGATTTCGTGCTCAACCAGGAACCCTACCGGCGGGCGGAAATCCTGATCGCGCACGAGAATTTCGGCTGCGGCTCCTCGCGCGAGCATGCGCCCTGGGCGCTGCTCGATTTCGGCATCCGCTGCGTCATTGCCCCCTCGTTTGCCGATATTTTCTACAACAACTGCTTCAAGAACGGCATCCTGCCGGTCCGACTCCCGCGCGAGGTCTGCGACAAGCTGATCGAGGATGCACGGCTTGGCGCCAATGCGCGCATCACGGTCGATCTGGAACGGCAGGTGGTGGTGCGTCCGAACGGGGAGGAAATCCCCTTCGAGATCGACCCCTTCCGCCGGCATTGCCTGCTGCATGGGCTGGATGACATCGGCCAGACGCTGCAGCATGCGGCTGCGATCGACAACTACGAGGCCAGGCGCCGGGCCGAGGCCCCCTGGCTGTTCGGCGGCTGAGGGGGGGAAATGGCGGCGAACAAGAAGCTCCTGATTCTGCCGGGCGATGGCATCGGGCCCGAGGTGATGAGCCAGGCCAAGCGTGTCCTTGCCTGGCTGCAGCGCCGCCGTGCCGTCTCCTTCGAGGTCAGCGAGGCGCTGGTCGGCGGGGCTGCCATCGATGCCGCCGGCGATCCCTGCCCGGAGGCGACGGTGGCCGCCGCACGCGCCGCCGATGCGGTGCTGTTCGGCAGCGTGGGCGGGCCGAAATGGGATGGGCTGCCCTTCGAACAGCGGCCGGAGCTCGGCATCCTCCGCCTGCGCAAGGAGCTCGGGCTGTTCGCCAATCTCCGCCCCGCGCTGCTGCCCGATGCGCTGGTCGACGCCTCCGCGCTGAAGCCTGATCTGGTGCGCGGGCTCGACATCATGATCGTGCGCGAGAGCACGGGCGGCATCTATTTCGGCGAGCCGCGCGGCATCCATCGCGACGCGGCGGGCAAGCGCGTGGGCATCGACACCGAGGTCTATTCGGAGGAGGAGATCGCGCGGGTGGCGCGCGTCGCCTTCGAGCTGGCGCGGCAGCGCCGCCATAAGGTGACCAGCGTCGACAAGGCCAATGTGATGCAGTCGGGCCGGCTCTGGCGCAGCGTGGTGGCCGAGGTCCACCAGGCCGAGTTCCCCGACGTGGCGCTCGAGCACATGTATGCCGACAATTGCGCGATGCAGCTGGCCAGCCGGCCGCTGCAGTTCGACGTGATCCTGGCCTCCAACCTGTTCGGCGATGTGCTCTCCGACCTGGCCGCCGCGCTGACCGGCTCGCTCGGCATGCTGCCCTCGGCCACACTCGGTGCCCTGCAGCCCGATGGCCGCCGCCACGCCCTCTACGAGCCGGTCCATGGCTCCGCCCCCGACATCGCGGGCAAGGGCGTCGCCAACCCCTGCGCCCAGATCCTCTCGCTCGCCATGCTGCTGCGCATCTCCTTCGGCATGGCCGAGGAGGCGCAGATGATCGAGACCGCGATCGAACGCGTCCTCGCCTCCGGCCTGCGCACCGCCGACATCATGCAGCCCGGCAAGGCGCGGGTGGGAACCGCCGTGATGGGCGAGGCGATCCTGCGCGAGCTCGACAAGCTCGCCGCCGCCTGAAGCCCCGCGGGCAGGGGTTGCGCAGGGCAGCCCCCTCGGCTATCTGGCCGCCTCACGGCAGCGCCCGTAGCTCAATGGATAGAGCACCAGACTACGGATCTGGGGGTTGGGAGTTCGAGTCTTCCCGGGCGCGCCACCATCCCTTTCCTGTCTTCGCTGGCCGCTTGCGCGGCTCGCATGCGCCATCCGCGCCCCCCTCCGGCCGGGCGGCCCGTGGGGCCGAGGCGCGGCTTAGGGATTATCCAGGCTGAACACCCGCCTCTGGTCGTCATAGGCGAAGATCTCGGCGTAGCGGCCCCAGCCGATGACGGCGCGCAGGCTGGCCTCGGCCTGCTCCGGTCCCATATGGTCCATGAGCTCCTCGGCGAAGCGCGTCCAGGGCGCGCGATGGCCTGGCCTCTCGTCGAGCACCCGGCGGATATGCGCAGCCAGCGGCACATAGGCGAGCAGATGCCGGGCGAAGAGGCGCTTGCGCTCATCCGTGCCCGCGGCGGCGAACTGCATCCCCTCCGCGGTCAGCCGGATGTCCCCGCCCGCGACCTCGGCAAAGCGCAGCATTTGCAGCGTCTCTGCGATCGGAAACAGGCGGTCGACCTCGAGCTGCAGCGCAGCGGCCAGGGGCGGCAGATCGGCCCTGCCGGCATAGGGCGGGCGGGCCAGGGCTTCGATCAGCCCGGCCAGCAGGGCGGGGGAGAGGTTCGGCAGCACGGTGCCGATGCCGCTGCCCGGCAGGTGTTCCGACCGCTGCGGGGGGCGCCGCCCGGTCCCCTCCGCCGTCAGCGCGGCATAGAGCCGTTCCACCTCTTCGCGGAACAGCGGGTCCAGCCGGTCGCGCGGGTGGGGCAGGCCGATCGGGATGTCGGCGACGATGCGCCCGGGGCCGCTGCCAAAGACCAGCACCCGGTCGCACATCAGGACCGCCTCCTCGATGTTGTGGGTGACCAGCACCACCCCGCGGATCGGGAGCTGCCCCTCCGACCACAGCTCCAGGAAGTCGGTGCGCAGCGTCTCGGCGGTCAGCACATCGAGGGCGGAGAAGGGCTCGTCCATCAGCAGGATCGCAGGATGGACGACCAGCGCGCGCGCAAAGCCGACGCGCTGGCGCATCCCGCCCGAGAGCTCGCGCGGCAGGGCGCTTTCGAAACCGTCGAGGCCGATCATGTCGATCGCAGCCAGGGCGCGGCGGCGCCGTTCCGCCGCCGGCAGGCCCAGCGCCTCGAGGCCGAGTTCGACATTCTCGAGCACGGTCAGCCACGGAAACAGCGCAAAGCTCTGAAAGACCATGGCCACCCCGGCCGGCGGGCCCTCCACTGGCCGTCCGAGCAGGCGGATCTGCCCGGCCGCCGGCCGCGCCAGCCCGGCGATCAGGCGCAGCAGCGTCGACTTGCCGGAGCCGGACCGGCCGAGCAGGCCCAGGATCTCCCCCTCGCGCAGCGCCAGCGTCACACCCTCGAGCACCGAGAGCACGCCCCCGTCGGGGCGGGGAAAGCGCATCGCCAGGCCTTCGATCTCGAGCAGCGGTGCTGCCGCTTCCATCCTGCCGCCCTCAGCCCAGTCGGTAGCGCGCCTCGGCATGGCGGTAGAGCGGCCGCCAGAAGCTGCGGTTGATCAGCACGACGAGGCAGCTCATCACCGCCATGCCGAGGACGAGGCGCGGGAGGTCCCCGGCCTCGGTCGCGCGCGCGATATAGGCGCCGAGCCCCTGGGCCTCCAGCCGCTCGCTGCCCCAGCTGACCGCTTCGGCCACGATGCTCGCATTCCATGCCCCGCCTGAGGCGGTGATCGCCCCGGTGACGTAGAAGGGAAAGACCGCCGGCAGCGCCACGCGGCGCCACCACAACAGCCCGCGCAGGCGAAGGCTTGCCGCCGCGTCGCGCAATTCGGTCGGGATCGCGGCCGCCCCGGCGATGACGTTGAACAGGATATACCACTGGGTGCCGAGGATCATGAGCGGGCTCAGCCAGATGTCGGGATCGAGCCCGCCGGCCAGGATGCCCGCCACCGCGAAGGGGAACAGCAGATTGGCCGGAAAGGCCGCCAGGAACTGCGCGAGAGGTTCGGCGATGCGCGCTAGCCGGGGCCGCAGGCCGATCCAGACGCCGACCGGCACCCAGATCAGGCTGGCCAGCGCCAACAGGACAAGGACGCGCAGCATCGTGATGAGGCCGAGCAGCAGGACCTCCGTGAACTCGGCCCAGGGCAGGGCGGGGCGCGCGATCCTGATCACCTGCCAGGCGGCCAGCGCGAGGAGCAGCAGCGGCAGCAGGCGCGCGCTGCGTTCGGCCCAGGCAGCGGCCAGCCGGGGGGCACGCCAGCCGGCGGGCGGCGCGATGCGATAGGTCGCGCGCCAAGCCGCAGCGACCGGTGCGACGGCCAGGGCGATCAGGCGGGATCGGCGCAGCGCGATGAGCACCGGCGAGCTGGGCGGTGGCGCCGCGCTCGCCTCCTGCTCCAGCTGGAACCGGTCTGCCCAGGCCAGCAGCGGGCGGAACAGCAGCTGATCGCAGGCCAGGATCACCGCCAGCATGGCCAGCAGCGCAAGCCCGATCGCGCCGAGGTCGCGTTCGGCGATCGCCAGGGCGATCCAGGAGCCGATGCCGGGCAGGGCGACGCTGGTCGGGCCGACGCTGATCGCCTCCGCCGCCACGATGAAGAACCAGCCGCCTGAGAAGGACATCATGGCATTCCAGACCAGGGGCGGGACGGCGAAGGGCAGCTCGAGCCGCCAGAATCTGGCCCAGGCGGTGAGGCGGAAGCTGCGCGCGGCTTCGCTGAGTTCCTCGGGCACGCTCTGCAGCGACTGATAGAGGCTGAAGGCGAGGTTCCAGGCCTGGCTGGTGAAGATCGCGAAGATCGCGGCCAGTTCGGCCCCCAGCATCCGCCCCGGCGTGAGGGAGAGGAAGAAGACCACGGTGACCGAGACGAAGCCCAGGATCGGCACCGATTGCAGGATGTCGAGCAGCGGGATCAGCAAGCGCTCGGCGCTGCGGCTCTTCGCCGCGGCGGTCGCATAGATCAGCGCGAAGAGGAAGGAGAAGGCGAGGGCGACGAGCATCCGCGCGGTGGTCAGCAGCGCGTATTCCGGCAGCCGCCAGGGGTCGAGCCTGATCGCCTGCAGCCCGCCCTGCGGCAGGGGGGCCAGCGCGTCGCGGCTGGCTTCCGCCAGCAGCAGCACCAGCGCGAGCACGATCAGCCCGGCCCAGAGATCCGCACGCGAAAAGCCGCGTGGCCCGCCGGCCGCCGCCGCCGGATCAATGGGCCGGGGCATGGCAGGGAAGGGATGAGGCGAAGGGGCCTGGGCGCATCGGCACTGAGGGGCGGATGCGCCCAGCCTGCCGCCGCGGCGCACGGGTGCCAAGGCGCTTTCTGCTCGTCGCCCGGCTGCGCCCTGTCCTAGAGTTAAGGCGCTCTGCCCACCGCAGGGGGAAGCTTGCCATGCCGAAGCTCGCCCGTCGCGACGCCCTCATCCTCTCCGCCGCGGCCCTGACCGCGCCGGCGCTTGCCCAGACCGTGACGCAGAATGTGCGCCTGATCGTGCCCTTCGCCCCCGGCGGGACGGTCGATCTGCTGGCCCGGATCCTGGCCGAGGGGATCACCCCCGGCCTGGGCGGACGCTCCATCGTGGTCGAGAACCGCAGCGGCGCCGGCACCTTCATTGCGATGCAGGCGCTGGTGCAAGCCCCGCCCGATGGGCATACCTTGGCGATTGCGGCCAACAGCGTGCTCGGCACCGCGCCCATCCTGCCCGGGGCGGTGATGACGGTCGATGTCGACCGCGCGCTGGTACCGGTGGTCAATCTGATCCGGGTGCCGGTGCTGCTGGTGGCTGGCCCCCACACCCCCTTTGCCACGCTGGCGGAGCTCATCGCCTTCGCCCGCGCCCATCCCGGCCGGCTGAACATCGGCCATACCGGGATGGGTTCGATGACGCACCTGACCGCCTCGCGCCTGGCGCATGAGGCGGGCATCCGGATGGAGCTCATCCAGTATCGCGGCGGCACGCCTGCCCTGCTCGATGTGATGAGCGGCCATTGCGACCTCTATTTCAGCCTGCTGCCGGAATCCCTGCCCTTCATCCGCGAGGGCCGGCTGCGCCCGATCGCCTTCGCCTCGGCCGAGCGCAATCCCCACCTGCCCGAGGTCCCGCTGCTGCAGGATGACCTGCCGGGCTTCACCACCGATGTCGCCTATGGCCTGGTGATGGCCGCGGGCACGCCGCCCGCCTGGATCGGCTTTTGGAACCGCACCATCGCCGCCTTCATGGACCGGCCGGAGGTGAAGGCGCGGATGGAGGGGCTGCTGTGGATCCAGGCCCATGGCACGCCCGAGGCCTATCGGCAGGAGATCCAGGCGATCCGCGCCGCCTGGGCCCCGGTGATCCGCGCCGCCGGGATCCGCGCCGGGGGCTGAGGGCGCTAGAGCCCGGTGCAACCGCGGGCCCGCAGCAGCTCATCCACCCAGGAGGCATCGTGACGGCCGGCCAGAATGGCGGCCATCTGCCGCTCCTCGGCCGCCTGTTTGGCGCGGGCGGCGGCCAGCACCTCCTCGCATTGCGCGAAGGGCACGGCGAGCACCCCATCCTCATCGCCCAGGATGAGATCGCCCGGTTCGATCACCATCCCGCCGATCGCGATCGGGCAGTTGATCTCGCCCGGGCCGTCCTTGTAGGGCCCGCGATGCGTCACCCCGGCGGCATAGACGGGGAAATGCCGCGCCGCGATCCAGCCCAGGTCGCGCACCGCGCCATGGATCACCACGCCGGCCACCCCGGCCTGGAGCATGCTGGTGGCCATCAGCTCTCCGATCAGCGCGTGGGAGAGCTCTCCCCCGCCGTCGACCACGATCACATCTCCCGGCGCGGCGAGCTGGATCGCCTTGTGGATCATCAGATTGTCGCCGGGGCGGGTCTTGACCGTCAGGGCCGGCCCGGCGAGCAGGCCGGCCCCGCCTTCACCGAAGCGGTGCAGCGGGCGGATATGGGCCCCGGCCGCGGGCAGGCGGCCCATGCAGTCCGAGACATTGGCGACCGGGATGCCGCGGAAGGCGGCCACGATCTCGGCCGTGACGGCACGGCGGCGGGGATGAACGGCAAAGCCGATGGGCATGGGCGGGTCCTTCCTTCCTCGTGCGGATGGCAGCGCTAGAGCCGCGCCACCCCCGGCCGGTCGGGCCGGGTGGCGAAGCGCGCGATGCGATGGGCGGGCGCGCCGGGCCGGCTGACGAAAGGCAGCGCCCAGTATTCGGCGGTGAAGCCGTCGTCCGAGACCTCATGCCGCGTCCAGCCGCGGCGGGCGTGGTGGAAGAGGATGTGCGGGTTGCGCGCCAGGAGCGCGGGTGCGGCCGGGTCGGCCTCGCGCCCGTCGCCCTCGCTGCTGATCGAGGTGCAGACGAACTCCGCCCCCCCGCCTGGGATTTCGGCGACGAAGGCGCGGTGGACATCGCCGCTCAGCACCACCGGGTGGAGCACGCCGCGTGCGCGCAGGCCGGAGAGCAGCCGCTCCCGCGCCGCCGGATAGCCGTCCCACGCATCGGTCGAGACCCGCCCATCCGGGAAGATGCGCGGGCAGAAGAAGACCTGCTGGGCCAGGATGTGCAGGCCGGGGGCGGCCGCTCCGGCGAGCAGCCAGGCCTCCTGTTCGGCGCCCAGCATCTCTGCATCGGGCCGGAAGAGTTCGGCGCAGGGATGCTGCAGGCGATCGCCGCAGGGCTGATCGTCGCGGTGGCTGCGCGTGTCGAGCACATGCAGCGTGGCAAGCCGGCCCAGCCGGAAGCGACGATAGGCGCGGATCGCGGCGCCGGCGGGCCGCTGCGCCGGCCGCAGCGGCATATGCTCTGACCAGGCCTGCAGGGCGGCCGCCTTGCGTGCGGCGAAATCCGCTGCCGCCGTGCCGGAAGTTTCGCTGTGCGGGCCGGCCCAGTTGTTCTCCACCTCATGGTCGTCGAAGGCGACGATGAAGGGATGCGCGGCATGGGCCGCCTGCAGGTCGGGGTCGCTGCGGTACTGCGCATAGCGCGCGCGGTAATCCTCAAGCGTCAGGCATTCGCCCCCCTCATGGCGGCGCACCGAACCCCGCGTGCCCACGGGCCGGCCGGCATATTCGTAGATGTAATCGCCGTTGAAGAGCACGAAGTCGAGCTCCTCATCCGCCGCGATGTGGCGCCAGGCGGTGAAGAAGCCGTGCTCGTAGTGCTGGCAGCCGGTGTTGACGAAGGCGATGCGCGCCGCATCGGCGGCCGGGATGCGGGTGCGCCCGGCCGGGCTGTCGTGCCCCAGGGCGCGGAAGCGGTACCAGAGCGGACGGCCCGCCGGCAGCCCGCCGGCCTCGATCTGCACGGCATGGCCGGATTCAGGCCGGGCAAGCCCCTGCCCCTCTGCCAGGATCCGCCGGAAGGCAGGATCGGCGGCCACCTGCCACGCCACCGGGACGGGCCGGGCGGGGGCGGGCAGCAGCCGCGTCCAGAGGATGACGGAATCCCCCTCCGGATCGCCGCTTGCGACCCCGAGGCTGAAGGGGTTCTCCGCCGCCCGCGCCGGGTGCAGGGCGGGCAGGGCCAGCGTGGCGATCACCGCCCGGCGGGCAAGCGCGAGGGGGCGCGGCATCAGGCTCTCTGCCCCTTGGCTGCCGCGCGGCCGGGGGCTGCGGCAGGGGGCAGCCACGGGGGGCGGGGCGGTTTGGCTGCGCGGGGGCTCTGCCGTCGCATGGTCTGGCCTGTCGGCACCCCTCTCCAGCCCCGCCGCGCCATCTGCCCGCCCTCCCTCGGCCTCCAGCTTGCCAGCCGGCGAGACCGGCGCAAGCCGCCCCTACCGCCGCCGGGTTCGGCGTTCCAACATGGCCGCTGCGATGTGACGGGGAGGAGATGGTGATGATGCAGCCCTATCGCGGCCTCTTCGTGCTCGATGCCGCGCAGGGCATCGCGGGGCCCTGCTGCGGGATGATGCTGGCCGCGCTGGGGGCGGAGGTGGTCAAGCTCGAACCCCCCGGCGGGGATTGGGCGCGGGGCCTGACCACCCGCCGGGACGGGCAATCGGTGATGAGTACGGCCTTCAACCGCGGCAAGCGCAGCATCGTGCTCGATCTCACCACCCCTGAGGGCCGCAGCGCCGCGCAGCGGCTGGCCGCGCGGGCCGATGTGCTGATCGAGGCCTTCCGCCCGGGGGTTGCCGCCCGGCTCGGGCTGGGTCCCGAGGCGGTGAAGGAGGATGGCATCTACCTCTCGGTCTCGGGCTTCGGGCAGCAGGGGCCGCTCGCCGAACGGCCCTGCACCGATGCGGTGATGCAGGCCTTCTCGGGTATTGCCGCGCTCAACCTGGGCGCCGATGGCACCCCGCACCGGGTGGGCAATCTGCTGGTTGATGTCCACACCGGGCTTGCCGCCTTCGCTGCGGTGCAGGCAGCGCTGGCCGAGCGCGCGCGCGATGCTGCCCCGCGTCGGCGGCGGCTCGATGTCTCGCTGATGGCCGGGGCGGCCTTCCTGCTGTCGATCAACATCGCCGAAGCCGGGCTGCTCGGCCGCCAGCCGGCCGAGCTCAATGTGCCCGCAGGTTGCTATCAGGCGCGCGACGGCGCCTTCGTCATGGTGGCGCTGGTGCGCGAACAGGACTGGCGCGACCTGACCGAGGTGCTGGGCCTGCCCGAGCTCGCGCAGGATCCGCGCTTTGCCGATTTCGCGGCGCGGGCGGCCCATAAGGCCGAGCTCCTGCCGCTGCTGCGCGCGCGTTTCGCCACCCGCGACGCGGCGGAGTGGCTCGCCGCCCTGCAGGCACGGCGCCTGCTTGCCGAACGGGTCAACAGCCCGCTCGAATGGCTCGCGCATCCGCATGTGCAGGCGACGGGCGCGGCGCCGCGCATGCATCAGCCGGAGCTGGGCGAGCTGCCCATGCCCGTGCTGCCTGGGATCGGGCCCCTGCTGGCGCCCGCCCCCGCGCTCGGCCAGCATACGGCGGAGATCCTGGAGAGCCTCGGAGCCGGCCCATGACCCATGCCAGCGCCCAGGGCGTGCCGCTGACCATCGCGAGTGCCGAGGCGGCCGCCGCCTTCGACCATGTGCTGGAAGGCTTCCTCAAATACCGCCTCGACACGTCAGCGAGGCTCAAGGCTGCCCTCGCCCTCGACCCGAAGGCGCCGCTGTTGCATGCGATGAAGGCGGCCTTCGCGCTGCTCTCCTTCAAGGCGGCCCATCTGCCCGCCGCCCGCCAGGCGCTGGAGGCAGCCGCCGCCTGCCCGATGACCCGGCATGAGGCAGCGCATCTGGCTGCCCTCTCGGCCTGGGCCGGGCAGGAGTCCGATCGCGCGCTGGCGATCTGGGAGCAGATCCTGGCCGAATCCCCGCGCGATATCCTGGCCTTTCGCCTGCATCATTTCCTGGCCTTCTGGATGGGGGCGGCAGTGCGCATGCGCGATGCGGCCGAGCGGATCCTGCCGCACTGGGGCGCCGAGCTGCCGGGCTATGGCTCCATCCTCGCCTGCCGGGCCTTCGCCGCCGAGGAGTGCGGTGACTACGCCACTGCCGAACATGCCGGCCGCGCCGCGGTGGCGATGGATCCGGCCGATCTCTGGGCGGTGCATGCGGTGGCCCATACGCTCGAGATGCAGGGCCGGCGGCGCGAGGGTGTGGAGTGGATCGAAGGCCTGAAGCCCCATTTCGCCGGCACCAACAACATCCGCCACCACGTCCTGTGGCATCAGGCCATGTACTATCTGGAGCTCGGCGATCATGCCGCGGTGCTCGACCTCTACGACCGCGGATTCCGCGACCTCGGCAGCGAGGTCACGCAGCTCCAGCCCGATCTCTACATCGACTGCCAGAACGCCATCTCGATGCTCTGGCGGCTCGCGCGGCAGGGGGTGGATGTGGGCGATCGCTGGGTCGAACTCGCCGACAAGGCCGAGGCGCGGATCGGCGATACCCTCTCTGCCTTCACCCAGCCGCATTGGATGATGGCGCTCTGCGCCACCGGCCGCTTCGGTGCGGCGCGTGCCATGCTGGCGGCGCTGCGCGAGGCAGCGGCGGGAAATGGCACACACGCCGCCATCCTGCACGAGGCTGCCCTTCCGGTCTGCGAGGCGATCCTGCGCCATGCCGAGGGCGATGCCGCCGGGGCGGTGGCGGTCATGCGCCCGGCGATCGGCGTCATGCACCGCATGGGGGGCTCCCATGCGCAGCAGGATGTGCTGGAGCAGTTCTTCCTGGCTGCGGCCGAGGCAGCCGGCGATGAGGGGGCGATGCGCCTGATCCTGGAGCGCGTGGCCGGCCGCCATCCCGTCCCGCCCGAACGCCGCGTGGGCTATGCCGCGGCGGCGCGCAGGATCCGCCACTGACCGGCTCGAGAAGGAGGGATGCCCGATGCGCTGGGAGAGGATGACCGCCCCCGAGATCCAGGCCCTGGCAGGCCCGGAGACAGTGGTCGTGCTGCCGGTGGGCAGCCTGGAACAGCACGGGCCGCATCTGCCGGTCTTCACCGACAGCCGCTGCGCGCATGAGATCGCGCTGCGCGCCGCCGCCCAGGCCCGCACGCGCGCCCTCGTGCTGCCGCCGATCTGGCTCGGCCTGTCCGAACACCACCTGCCCTTCGGCGGGACCATCAGCGCCGATTACGCGACTTTCCATGCGATGATCCGCAGCGTCGCGCGCAGCCTGAAGGCGCTCGGTTTTGCGCGGCTGCTCATCGTCAACGGCCATGGCGGGAATATCGATCCGCTCGCCGTATCGGTGCGCGAATGCGCGCATGAGTTCGGCATGGCGGTGGTCGCGATCACCTGGCCGCAGGCCGCCCCGGAGGAGATCCGGCAGATCCTGACCGCCCAGCCCGCCATCATGCACGCCTGCGAGGGGGAGACCTCGCTCTGGCTTGCCCTCGATCCCGCACAGGTCAGGCAGGAGCGAATCCCGGCCCCCGTCAACAGCCCGCCCGGCGCCCCGGCGGGCTTCGTGCGGTTCTATTCCTTCTGGGAAAGGGCCGCGCCCACCGGCGTGCGCGGCGATCCGCGCGCCGCCTCGGCCGAGAAGGGGGCGGCGATTCTCGCCGCGGTCAGCGCCGCCATCGCCCGCGCCATGGATGATCCGGCGCTGTGGAGCCTGCCCGATCCGGTCTGGCAGGCGGGGCGCGGCCTGCCGCCCGCCGCCGGGGCGGTCGGCGGAGAGGGAGGGTGAGAGGCCAAGGCGCCCTCCCTCTGCCCCGCCGCTGGCGGCCCGTCCCGAACCCGGGCGCGTTGACGCCGCCCGCCGCCCGCCGCATAGGCGCGCGGACGCCACATAAGGTTCATCATGTCACTCGCTTTCGTCTTTCCCGGCCAGGGCAGCCAGGCCCCGGGCATGGGCCGCGACCTGGCCGAGGCCTTTCCCATCGCGCGCGAGACCTTCGAGGAAGTGGACGATGCGCTGAGCCAGCACCTCTCGCGCCTCATGTTCGAAGGCCCGGCCGAGGAGCTGACGCTGACCGCCAATGCCCAGCCCGCGCTGATGGCGGTCTCGCTCGCCGTGGTGCGGGTGCTGGAGCGCGAGGGCGGCTTCCCCCTGGCCGGGCGGGTGGCGCTGGTGGCGGGGCACAGCCTCGGCGAATACAGCGCCCTCACCGCTGCCGGCTGCTTCGATGTCGCCACCGCCGCCCGGCTGCTCAGGCTGCGCGGGCAGGCGATGCAGCAGGCGACCCCGCCGGGAGTTGGGGCGATGGCCGCCCTCCTTGGGGCGGAGGCCGATCTGGCGCGCGAGATCGCGGCCGAAGCCGCGGCCGGCAGCGGAGAGGTGGTCGAGCTCGCCAACGACAATGGCGGCGGGCAGTCCGTCATCTCCGGCCATCGCGCGGCGGTGGAACGGGCGGTGGAGATCGCCAAGGCGCGCGGCGTGCGCCGGGCGATGCTGCTGCCGGTCTCGGCCCCCTTCCACTGCACGCTGATGGAACCGGCCGCCCGTGTCATGGAGGAAGCGCTGGCTGAGGTGGCCCTCGCCCCCCCCAACCCCGCGCTGGTGGCCAATGTCACCGCGGCCAAGACCGTCGATCCGGAGGACATCCGCCGCCTGCTGGTCCGCCAGGTGACCGGCACGGTGCGCTGGCGCGAATGCGTCGCGGCCATGGTGGCGATGGGCTGCACGCGCTTCATCGAGGCCGGAGCGGGGCGCGTGCTGACCGGCCTGATGAAACGCAACGCGCCGGAGGCGGAGGCGATGGCGGTCGGCACGCCGGCCGAGATCGAGGCCTTTCTCAAAACGGTCTAAGGCGCGCAGCAGCGGGAGGGGAGGTCGATGTTCAGGCTCGAGGGCAAGGTCGCGCTGGTCACCGGCGCTTCCTCCGGGATCGGGGTTGCCATTGCCGAGGCGCTGCACGCCCAGGGCGCCCATGTCGTGTTGACCGCCCGGCGCGAGGCCGAACTCGCCGCCCTGGCGGAACGGCTCGGCGGCCGGGTGCGGACCGCCCCGGCCGACCTTGCCGATCCCGAGGCGCCACAGGCGCTGGTCGAGGGGGTGGAGGCGACCGAGGGCAGGCTCGACATCCTCGTCAACAATGCAGGCTTCACCCGCGACATGCTGGCGCTGCGGATGGGCGATGCCGATTGGAACGCGGTGCTGGAGGTCGATCTGACCGCCCCCTTCCGCCTCGCCCGCGCTGCGCTGCGCGGCATGATGAAGCGGCGCGCGGGGCGCATCATCTCGATCGCCTCCATCGTCGGCGTCACCGGCAATGCCGGGCAGGCCAACTACGCCGCCGCTAAGGCCGGGCTGATCGGGATGAGCAAGGCCCTGGCGCAGGAGGTCGCCTCGCGCGGGGTGACCGTCAATGTGGTGGCCCCGGGCTTCATCGCCACGCCGATGACCGAGAAACTGTCCGAGGCCCAGCGGGCCGCGCTGGTCGGCCGCATCCCGCTCGGCCGCATGGGACAGCCGGCCGATGTCGCGGCGGCGGTCGTCTATCTCGCGAGCGAGGAGGCGGGCTGGGTGACCGGCGCGACGCTTCACGTCAATGGCGGGATGGCCATGCTCTGAGGCGGAGGAAGGGGAGGGCAGGGCGATGGGCGAGGGCAGGCCGCTCGAAGGGCTTCTGGTCGTCTCGGTCGAGCAGGCGGTGGCGGCCCCCACCTGTTCGGTCAAGCTGGCCGATGCCGGGGCGCGGGTGATCAAGATCGAACGGCCGGAGGGGGACTTCGCCCGCGGCTATGACCGCGCGGTGCGCGGCCTGTCGAGCTACTTCGTCTGGCTCAACCGCGGCAAGGAGAGCGTCTGCCTGGATTTCAAGAACCCGCGGGATAGGGCGCTGCTCTCGGCGCTGGTCGAGAGGGCCGATGTGTTCATCCAGAACCTCGCCCCGGGGGCGATGGCCCGCGCCGGCTTTGGCAGCGAGGAGCTGCGCGCCCGCCACCCGCGGCTGATCACGGTCGACATCACCGGCTATGGGGAGGAGGGCGAATACGCCGGCATGAAGGCCTATGACCTGCTCGTGCAGGCGGAATCGGGCCTTGCCAGCGTGACCGGCCGGCCCGAGGGGCCGGGGCGCGTGGGCGTGTCGGTCTGCGACATCGCCTGCGGCACCATGGCCCATGCCGCGGTGCTGGAGGCGCTGATCGAACGCGGCATCACCGGCCGCGGCAAGGGCATTCGCATCAGCCTCTTCGACGCTATGGCGGACTGGATGAATGTGCCCCTGCTCTTTTTCGAGGGCACGGGTGAGGCACCGCAGCGCATCGGGCTGGCCCACCCCTCGGTCTGCCCCTACGGCGCCTTCACGACGCGCGATGGGGCGCAGATCCTGATCTCGATCCAGAACGAGCGGGAATGGGCGGAGTTCGCCACCCATGTGCTGGGCGACCCGGAACTGGCCAGCCGCCCGGGCTATGCCAGCAATGTCGAGCGCGTCGCCAACCGGGCCGTGGTCGATGCGCATATCGCCTCGGTCTTCGCCCGCATGGACCGGGCCGAGGCGGTGGCCGCGCTCCGTCGCGCCAACACCGCCTACGGGTTCATCAACGGCGTGGACGGCCTGGCCCGGCACCCCGCGCTCAAGCGGATCACGGTGGAGACCGAGGCAGGCCCGGTCAGCCTGGCCGCGCCCGCCGCGCGCTTCTCCGGCCCGCCGCGGCGCTACGGGCCGGTGCCAAAGCTGGGCGAGCATACCGAGAAGGTGCGGGCGGAGTTCCTGCCCCAGGGCTGATCGCCCCGTTCAGGCGCGATCGCAGATCGCGAGCACGCCGAGATCGAGCCAGACCGGCCGCAGCGCCACGATGCGGAAGCCCTGGCTTTCGACCAGCGCGGCCAGCGCGCCCTCGGTCATGAACCAGTGCCACATCCCCTCCCAGAGGGGTCGGCCCGCGCTGTCGCGCCCGGCGGGGGGGCTATCGAATTGCGGCAGCCGGATGCCGCGCCCTTCCAGAACGCGGCGGATGCCGGACAGACGCGGGTCCTGCACATCCGTGCCGGGGATCAGCGCATCCGGCGCAAGACCGGCCTCCGCCGCCGGGATCAGCACGGTGCCGAGGAGCAGGCGCCGCTGCGCGCGCGGTGCCGCCAGATGCAGCCAGAGCAGCGGATCTGCCTCGTGAAAGAGCTGCATCAGGGCGAGCACATCGACCACCGGCAGCTCCGCCTGATCGGTCGGGGCGCCGGGCAGCAGGACCAGCCTGTCTCGGTTGGGGCCGCAGGCGGTGCAGAGTTCCTCCCAGGCCGGATGGGCGGGCGGCAGCGCCTCGACATGCCAGGCGCGCCGGGCCCCGGCCGCCAGCGCCGCCGGCGCGAGTCGCAGCGCCGGCACCGCCGCCCCGCCCCACTGCATGAACAGCCCGCCCGGGGGCAGAATGTCGAGCGCCTCGGCCAGGCTCATGCGCTGGCCTCCAGCCAGGCGGCGAGGGGGGCATCCAGCACGCCGGGCCAGCCCAGCGGCGGGCCCAGGCGGCGCAGCAGCTCGCCCGCCCGGGCGGTATCGCCGCGGCGCAGCAGCGCCTCGACATGTTCGGCGAGGGCGGCCGGCAGGCTCGGCAGCAGGCCGGGCCCCAGGCGCTCGACCAGGGCGGGATCGGGCGCCTCTCCCTCAACCAGCAGGGCGAGCGCGATCGCCCGATCGCGCGATTCGGCATCGTCGGGGGCGGCGGCCAACAGCGCGCGCCAAGCATCGAGCGCGGCGCTGCGCAGCCCGCGGCCGTCACATTCGCGCGCCAGGAGCTTGAGGTAGTGGAGCGAGGACCGATCGGCATGGGCCATCGGATGGGCCTGCCGCGGTTGCAGCGCCTGCAGCGCCAGGGTTCGGACGCCGGCCAGCCGCGGCGGCAGCAGCTCCGCCCCCGGCAGGGCCGGCGCCGGAGGGGCGGCGGCCGCCTCGGCCAGCACCGCGCAGAGCACGGGCAGCCGGCCGATCGCGGCGAGCAGCTTGGGCAGGAACTGCGGACTGCCCGCCAGGGCGAGGCAGGCCGGCGCGGCTCGGCGCAGCGCCACGAGGTCGAGCAGCAGGAGATGGCCCGCGGACCGGCCGGGGCAGAGCAGGGCGAGCGCCGCATCTCCGCCGAGCGGGCGGGTGGCGCTGTCCCAGGCGGTGACGGCCGCGGCGCCGGTGGCCGCCTGGAAGCGGAGGAGGGCAGGCAGTGCGCCATCGGCCAGGCGCTCGGCCTGCCCGGTCAGCAGGGCAAAGCGCGTGCGGCAGGTGGCGAGGGCGGCGGCTGGATCACCACCGGCGAGGAGGCTGACCGAGGCCGGATCGGGCGCGGTCTGGGCCGGGCGGCGGGCGGGCGGCAGGAGCGGCGGCGGGGCCAGGGCTGGGGCTGGCGCCTGCGGTGCAGGAGCCGCCGGGAGGGATGGCAGGGCGCGCAGCGCGGCGGCAAAGCCCCGCTCCTGCCGCGGCAGGATATGCACCACCCCCGGCCAGCGGGCGGCGGCGGCGCGCACGGGCGGGCTGTCGGTGGCCAGCACCGGCACCCCGGCCGCGGCGCAGAGGGCCAGCAGCTCGGGCGGGGCGGCGCGCGGGGCGGTGCAGAGCGCGATCGCCCCCGGCCGCAGCAGCCGGCGGGCGATGCCCGGCAGATCCTGGGCCGGTGCGATCTGCCAGGCCAGCTCGGCGGGCAGGGTAGCCAGGGCCTGGGCGGCATGGCCCAGCGTCAGCCCACCCGGCTCGCCCAGGAAGGTGATGGGCAGGCGCGGGCGGGCCCGGGCCAGGGCGGCGATCGCGAATTCGAGCCCGGCCTCGCTGGCCAGCGGGAAGGGGAAGAGGAGCTCGCGCGGCGGGGCGGGCGGCAGGGGCGCGGCCGGCCAGCCCAGCGGGGCGACCAGCCGCGGCTCCGGCATCGCGGGATGGGCCGCCATCCAGGCCGCCACCGCCGGGCAGGCGGTGATCACCGCATCGGCCAAGGCGAGCGACTGGATCTCCCGCTCTTCGGCCATGAACTCGGCGGGGTCGGAGAGGAAGCGCGCCTGCTCCTCGCGCTGGAAGAGCAGCGGACCGCGGGCATGCAGCACCACCGGCGCATCGGAGCGGGCCAGCCCCGCAGCCCGGCGGGAGAGATGGACCAGCATGAGGCCGAGCCGCTCCGGCGCATGGATCACTGCGGGGTCGAGGCGCTCCAGCGCCTCGGCGATCGCCTCGGCGCGCTCCTCTTCGCTCGCGCCCACCGCGAAGGCCAGGGCGATGCCGCGCCGGGCCAGCCGACGCCCGAGCGCTGTGGCCTCGGGTGGCAGGGGTGGGGCGGCGGAGAGGGGCAGGAGCAGCAGCGGGCGGTGCCCCGCCTCGGCCAGGGCGTGCAGCAGCGGATCGGCCCAGAACAGCAGCATCCGATCCTGCCCCGGCATGGCATCGAGGCCAGGGGCGACATGCCAGGACACCACCACGGCGGGCTTCATGCGCCGGCCTCCGCTTGGGCCAGGGCCTCGGCGAGCAGGCGGGCCTCGGCGTCCCGCCCGGCCTCGACCAGGCGCAGCAGCACCCGGCGGGCGCGAGCGGTGCCGGCTGCGGCATCGGCAGCGAGCAGCGCGGTGCGCAGCGTGGGATCGGCCGGATCGGCCAGCACCGCCTCCTCGAGCAGGGCAGGGGTGCCGGGGTGGCCGAGCAGCCGCGGCAGCATCCGCCGCAGCGGCCCGGGATTGCCGGCGCGCAGCGCCAGCGCCGCCGCGGCCAGGGCGAAGGACTGCCCCGGGGCGTCGGGATCGGGCAGGTGCAGTTCGGGCAAGGGCGCGCTGAAGGGCCGTCCGGCCCAGTAGCTCCAGCCCTGGCCCTGCTGTTGCGCATGCTCGACGCCGTGGACGAAGAGGAGCAGGCGCTGGGCGGCGGGCGAAAGCCCGGCCAGGGCCGGGCGCAGCGGGCGGCGGTGGGACCAGTAGAGCCGCTCGTTGCTCATGCCCTTGGCCATGTTCACTGCCGAGTAGCGGTAGAGGTAGAGCGGCTGGGGGATGACCAGCAGCCGCCGCCCCCGTGCGGCGAGCGCGGCGCCCAGCTCGTAATCCTCGCAGCCCAGTCCGATCTCGGGCGTATAGCCGCCCACCTCCTCGAAGGCTTCGCGGCGGAACAGGACATTGACGTCGCCGAAGACGTTCCACACCACGCCGAGATCCGCGGGCCCCCCGTGCGGGAAGAAGCCGACGCGCGGCAGGCGCGGGGTGCCCTGGGCCAGGGGGTTGCCCTCCCCCTCGAAGAGATCCTGCAGGGCCCCCACCGCATCCGCCCCGCTCGCGTAGAGGGCGCGGACCATCACCTCGACCTCCTCGGGCCGGGCGAGGTTGTCGTCGTCCATGATCAGGATCAGCTCCCCGCGCGCGGCGGCGACGGCGCGGTTGCGGCTGACGGACTGCCAGGCCTCGGTCTCGTTGCGCAGGATCTGCCAGCCGCGGGCGGCGAAATCGGCCTCCTGGGCGGCGAGGAACTCGCGTGTCGCGGCGGATGGGCTGGCATCGTCGACCAGCACCACCTCAAGCCGCGGCCAGGTCTGGGCGCGCAGGCTGTCGAGCGTCTGCGCGAGCAGCTGCGGCCGGTCGAAGTGGGAGATGCAGACCGAGACGAGCGGCGGGGGATCGGGCGGCGGCGGCGGTGGAGGGGGGGCCGGGATGCGCGCCAGGAAAGGGAGCAGCGGCACATCTTCGGCGAAGACGACCGGGGCCGCGCGTCCGGAATGATCGAGCAGCAGCACCGGCAGGCCAGCCGCCGCCGCATCCTGGGCGAGGGGGGCGGCAAGATCCGCCGGATCCGACAGCAGCACCTGCGCCTTGGCCGGCAGGCGGGGCGGGCGCAGCTCCGGCGGCGGCCGCCCTGCCGCCAGCCGCAAGGGCGGCCGCTCACCCGCCAGCGCCTCAAGGAAGGCCAGCAGGGGATCAGGGCTTCTGCCATCGCCGGCGCCCCGCGGCAGGGGGAGGACCAGCGGGGGGCCATCCGGCGCGAGGCTGCGGGCGAAGGCGGCCAAGCGCCGCGCCGCCTGCGCATGCGGTGGGGCTTCGGCCGCCAGCCACGCGGGCGGCAGGGCGGGGTCGAGCTCCGCCGCGCCGAGGGGGGGCAGCACGAGATGGGGCGGCAGCGCTGCCCCGGTGGCGGCCCAGGCCTCGCGCAGACGGGAATGGGCGAAGAGCAGGGCATCCGCGCCGGCCATCGCCTGGCGTTCGAGATGGGCGCGCTGCAGATCGCGCGGCCCGCGCGGCGTATCCGGCGGGTCGGCCCAACCGAGCCAGCCGCTGACCGCCACCAGGATGGGCAGGCCGACCAGGGCCAGCCCCATGCTGCGGGCCAGCAGGAGGGTTGCGGCGATGCCGCGCGCATCGAGCGCGATCAGCAGATCGGGCAGCGGGCGGCGGCGCAGCCATTCCAGGGTGCGCCAACCGAGCAGCCCCTCCGCCCCGTCGGGTTCGGGCAGGATATCGGCCGGAATCCCCGCCTCGCGGCAGGCGGCCCACCAGCGGGTGGCGGATTCGCCCGCCTCGCCCTGGCGGGGGATGAGAAGCCGCGGTGCGGCACCCTCTGCCGCCAGACGCCGGGCCAGATGCCAGGCGAGATGGCCGGGCGCATCCGTCTGGTGCAGGCCGGGCAGGCTGGGCGAGACGATCAGGATCTGGCGGGGCCTGCCGGCCGCCCCCCCGGCGCTGCGGATCCGCTCCGCCGCGGCGCGTGCCGTTCCACCGCCGAACCCGGCTGCCCCCTCGGCCGCATTCCGGACAGCCGCCATCGCTCTCCGGCGCCCCCCTCTCTGCCGGTGATGCAGCCTAGCAGCCCATGGCCGCCGCGGCCATGGCCCCTTGGGGCGCCTCAGCGATTGCCCTTGAGGAACTCCATCGCCGCCTGCACCCCGCCGGGGCGGTGGGGCACTCCGGCCAGGGCGAGGCCCATCTCCACACCGGCCAGGGTGCCGATCAGCTGGAGGTCCCCGAAATCGCCGAGATGGCCGATGCGGAAGACCCGGTCCTTCAGCTGACCCAGCCCGTTGCCGAGGCTCATGTTGAACTTCTCGAGGATGATCGCGCGCAGGGCATCGGCGCTGTGCCCTTCCGGCAGGCGGACGGCGGTCAGCACGCTTGAGTAGTGGCGCGGGTCGGCGCACTGGATCTCGAGCCCCCAGTGGCGCACCGCGCGCCGGGTCGCCTCGGCGTGGCGGTCGTGGCGGGCGAAGACGTTCTCGAGCCCCTCCTCGGCCAGCATGTCGAGAGCGGCATCCAGCCCGTAGAGCAGATTGGTCGCCGGCGTGTAGGGGAAATAGCCGGTGGCGTTCGCCTTCAGCATCGGCCCCCAGTCCCAGAAGCTGCGCGGCAGCCGGGCGGTCTCATGGGCCTTGAGCGCCTTGGCGCTGATCGCGTTGAAGGAGAGGCCGGGGGGCAGCATCAAGCCCTTCTGGCTGCCTGCCACCGTCACATCCACGCCCCATTCGTCGTGGCGGTAATCCATGCTGGCCAAGCCGCTGATCGTATCGACGAGCAGCAGCGCCGGATGGCCCGCGGCATCGATCGCGGCGCGCACCTCGGCAATGCGGCTGGTCGCGCCGGTGCTGGTCTCGTTGTGCACGACACAGACCGCCTTGATCTCATGCCCGCGGTCGGCGCGCAGACGCTCCTCGATCGCCGCCGGGTCGGCGCCGCGCCGCCAATCCCCGGGAAGGAACTCGGGCCGCAGGCCGAGGCGTTCGGCCATCTCGCGCCAGAGGGTGGCAAACCAGCCGGTCTCGCACATCACCACGCGGTCCCCGGGCGAGAGGGTGTTAACCAGCGCAGCCTCCCAGGCGCCGGTGCCGGAGGCGGGGTAGATCACCACCGGACCCTGGGTCTTGAAGACGAAGCGGATTTTCTCGAGCAGCCGGCGGGTGAAGGTGCCGAAATCCGGGCCGCGATGGTCCATCGTCGGGTTGTCGATCGCGCGCAGCACCCGATCCGGCACATTGGAGGGGCCGGGCAGCTGCAAGAAGTGCCGGCCGGCGACGCGGCGGGATTCGAAATAGGCCATGGGCTCCCCCCTCTCCTCGCTCTCTCGGCCTCTTCTGCCCCCGCCTTCGCGCCAAGGCCAATGAGTTCGCCCAAGGCTGTCGATGAGGCGCCCTCATGGCCTGATCCCGGCCGCCGGCCCCGTGGCGATGCCCGGGTGGCGGGCAGCCGGGGGCGGCGGAGGCATTCCCAAAGCCCGCCGGCGGCCCCATCTTGCCGGTGATGTGCGAGACAACCCGACGCAGCACCCTGGCCGCCGCGCTTGCCCTGCCCGCCCTGGCCTGGCCGGAGGCGCCGGGCCGCGCCCAAGCCCCAGCCCGCCCGGCCGAGGCCCCGCGTCCCCTGTTCGGCGCCAAGCAGTGGCGCCTGGCCAATGGTCTGACGGTGGTGCTGGCCGAGAACCGCCGTGCCCCGGTCGTGGCGCATTACCTCTTCTACGGCGCCGGTTCGGGCGAGGATCCGCCCGGCCGGTCGGGCCTGGCCCATTACCTCGAGCATATGATGTTCAAGGGCAGCGCCCAGGTGCCCTCCGGCGCCTTCTCCCGCACCGTGGCGCGGGAGGGGGGGCAGGACAACGCCTTCACCAGCCGCGACACCACCGCCTATTTCCAGCACATCGAGAGTTCCCGGCTGGCGCTGATGATGCGGATGGAGGCCGACCGGATGGCCGCCCCGCTGTTCAACCCGGCCGAGTTCGAGGCCGAACGCAGCGTCGTGATGGAGGAACGGCGCCAGGTCGTGGAAAGCCAGCCGCGCGCCCGCTTCCTCGAGGCCTTCGATTCCGCCATGTGGGGGGCGCAGCATTGGCGCGGGCGGCCGATCATCGGCTGGATGGAGGAGATCCGCGCCATCACGCGCGAGGACATGCTGGCCTTCCATGCCGCGCGCTATGCCCCCGGCAATGCCGTGCTGGTGGTGGCCGGCGATTGCGAGGAGGCCCGGCTGCGCGACCTGGCCGAGGAGACCTACGGGCGCATCCCGCCTCGCCCCTTCCTGCCGCGCGACCGCAGCGCCATCCCGGCGGGTCCGGTCGAAGCACGCATCGAACGGCGCGACCCGGCCGCGCGCGAGGCGATCTTCCTACGCGCCTTCGCCGCGCCTTCCGCGACCTGGGGTGAGGTGCAGCACGCCCAGCCGCTCGAGGTGCTGGCCCATCTCCTCGGCGGCGGCATCGGTTCGCGCCTGCACCGGGCGCTGGTCGAGACGGGGCTCGCGGTCGGCGCCTCCGCCTATTACGAGGCCGAGACGGCCGGCGCCTCGGTCTTCGCAATCCAGGCCACGCTGCGCGCACCCACCGCCCCCGCTGCGCTCGAGGCGGCGATCGAGCGCGAGATCCGCAGGCTGGTCGAGGGCGGCGTGAGCGAGGCGGAGGTCGCGCGCTCGCGCCGGCAGATCACCGCCGGGGCGCTGCTCGCGCTCGACGGGCTGGGCGCGGCGCCGCGCATCCTGGGCAGTGTCCTGACCCTCGGCCTGCCGATCGAGGAGGCCGAGCACTGGCCCGAGCGCGTCCGCGCGGTCAGGCGCGAACAGGTGGAGGCCGCGGCACGGGCCGTGCTTGGCTCCTCCTTCACCACCAGCGGCTGGCTGCTGCCGGCATGATCGACCGCGACCTTCCCCCCCGCGCGCCCTTCCGCCTGCCCATTCGCGTCATCGAGGAGGGTGGCATCACCGCCTGGCTGGTCGAGGACGGGGCGGTGCCCGTCGTCTCCCTCGCCTGGGCCTGGGGCGGGGGGGCTTCGCTCGATCCGGAGGGGCAGGAGGGCCGCGCCGGCCTCGCCGCCGGCATGCTCATGGAAGGGGCGGGGGATCTCGACCACCTCGCCTTCGCCGATGCGGTGCGCGATGCCGGGCTGTCTCTGCAGTTCGGCGCTGGGCGCGATGCCTTTTCGGGCAGCCTGCGCGCCACGGTCGATGCCCTGCCCGAGGGGCTGCGCCTGGCCCGGCTTGCCATGACCGCACCGCGGCTGGATGCCGCGGCCTTCGACCGGCTGCGGGCGCGCGCCGTCGTCTCGGCCCGGCAGGCGCTGGAGAGCCCGCGCGGGGTTGCCTCCCGCGCCTTCTGGGCCGCGGCCTTCCCCGGCCACCCGGCCGGCCGGTCCGCCACGCCCGAGAGCCTCTCCGCCATGGCGGCCGATGCGATGCGGGAGGCGCTGGCCACCCAGCTCCGCCGCGGCGGCATCAGGCTCGCTGCGGCCGGCGCGCTCGATGAGGGGACGCTGCGCCAGGCGATCCGGACCCTCTTCCTCGACCTTCCGCCCGGCGCCCCGCCCGAGGCCGCGCCGCTGCCGCCCATGGCGCGCTTTCCGCGGCGGGTGGTGGCCTTCCCCGCGCCGCAATCGACGGTGCTCTTCGGGCAGGATGCCCTCGCCCCGGCCGATCCGGAATGGGAGGCGATGCAGGTCGTGCTGCGCATCCTGGCCGGGGGCGGCTTCACCTCCCGCCTGATGCGCGAGATTCGCGAACAGCGCGGCCTGACCTATGGCATCGGCGCGGGGCTGGAGGTGCTCTTCCGCCGCGCCATCATCCTGGGCCAGGGCAGCACCGACAACGCCACGGCGGCCGAGATGATCAGGCTGGTCGAGGCGGCCTGGGAGCGCATGGCAAGCGAGGGTCCGACCGAGGAGGAGCTGCGCGAGGCGACCGATTTCCTCGCCGGGTCCCTGCCGCTGCAGTTCAGCGACACGCGGCGGATCGCCGGCGGTCTGCTCAGCCTGATGCAGAACGACCGCAGCCCGGAATGGCTGGCCGGGCGTCCGGCGCGGCTTGCCGCCCTGACGCGCGAGCGCGTGGCCGCGGCGGCGCAGCGGCTGGGGCGCGAGCCCCTGCGCCTGGTGGTGGCGGGACAGCCCCAGGGGCTATAGCCTGCCGCCATGGCAGGCGATGTGGCAGCGGCATGGACGGCGGTCGAGCGGCTGGGGCGCGAAAGACGCCCCGACGGCAGCCCGCCCTGGTCGATTCGCCCGCTCTTCGCGGCGGATCCAGCGCGTTTTGCCCGATTCTCGCGCCGCGGCGGCGATCTGCTGCTCGATTTCAGCAAGACGGCGATCGACCAGCGCGCCCTCTCGGCCCTGCTGGCCCTGGCCGAGGCGGCCGGGGTGGAGGCTTGGCGCGATGCCATGGCCCGGGGCGAGGCGGTGAATGCGACCGAGGGCCGGCGCGCTCTGCATATGGCCCTGCGCGCGCCGCAGGGCGCGGTGCCGGCGAATGGCGGGCCCGAGGTCGCGGCCGAGATCCAGGCCACCCTGGCCCGGATGGCGGCCTTCACCCGCGCGGTTCACGCCGGTGCGATGCGCAGCGCGGGCGGTGAGCCCTTCGCCCAGGTGCTCAACATCGGCATCGGCGGCAGCGACCTTGGCCCGGCGATGGCCTATCAGGCCCTGGCGGGGCCCGACAGCCCGCTGCCCGTCCGCTACCTCTCCAACGTCGATGGCCATGCCTGGCGCGAACTGCTGCCAAGCCTCGACCCGCGGCGGCTTCTGGTGCTGATCGCGAGCAAGACCTTCACCACGCAGGAGACGATGGCCAATGCCCGCCTGGTCAAGGCCTGGCTCGCCGAGGCCCTGGGCGGGGAGGATCGGGCGGCGCAGCACCTGGTCGCGCTCTCGAGCAACCTCTCTGCTTGCGCAGCCTTCGGCATCCCGCCCGAGCGCGTCTTCGCCTTCGGCGATTACATCGGCGGGCGCTTCTCGCTGTGGTCGGCGATTGGCCTCTCCCTCGCGCTCGGGCTGGGCTGGGAGCGCTTCGCTGCGCTGCTGGCCGGGGCGCGGCGGATGGATGAGCATTTCCTGACCGCACCGCTGGCCGAGAACCTGCCGGTCCTGCTCGCGCTGGTCGAGGTCTGGCACGTCAATGCCCTGGGCCTGCGCCGCCGCGCCGTCCTGCCCTATGACGAGCGGCTGCGCCGCCTGCCCGCCCATCTGCAGCAGCTCGAGATGGAAAGCCTGGGCAAGCGGGTGAGCCTGGCGGGCGAGCCGCTGGCCCGCCACAGCGGGCCGGTCGTCTTCGGCGAGCCCGGCACCTCGGCCCAGCATTCCTTCATGCAGCTCCTCCATCAGGGGAGCGAGCCGGTGCCGGCCGATGTCATCCTGATCGCGCGGCCTGACCACCCCTGGCGGCGCCAGCATCTGATCCTGCTGGCCCATGGCCTCGCACAGACCGAGGCGCTGCTGAGCGGCCGGGACGCCGATTCGCTGCGGGCCGAGATGATGCGCGCCGGCGCCGGGCCCGCCGAGATCGAACGGCTGCTGCCGCACCGCGTGCTGCCCGGGGAACGGCCGAGCGTGACCATCCTGCTGCCGCGGCTCGATCCGACCACGCTCGGGCAGCTGATCGCCCTCTACGAGCACAAGGTGGCGGTGCTCGGTGCGCTCTGGGGCATCAACCCCTTCGACCAGTGGGGGGTGGAGCTCGGCAAGCAGCTGGCCGCCCCGTTGCTCGAGGAGCTCGAGTCAGGCCGGCCCGACCCGGCGCGCCATGATGCCTCGACCCTCGGCCTGCTCGAGGAAATCCTGCGCCTGCAGCGTGAGGCTTGAGCCGCCCGCCGGGCCCTATTCCCACTCGATCGTGCCGGGCGGCTTGCTCGTGATGTCGTAGGTGACGCGGTTGATGCCGCGCACCTCATTGACGATGCGCCCCGCAACCCGGGTCAGGAAGCCCATGTCGAAGGGATAGACATCGGCGGTCATGCCGTCGGTGCTGGTGACCGCCCGCAGGGCGCAGGCGTGGTCGTAGCTGCGGCCATCGCCCATCACCCCCACTGTGCGCACCGGCAGCAGCACCGCAAAGGCCTGCCAGATCGCATCATAGAGCCCGGCGGCGCGGATCTCCTCGAGGAAGATCCGGTCGACCTGGCGCAGCAGATCGGCCTTCTCCCGCGTCACCTCGCCAGGGATGCGGATGGCCAGGCCCGGCCCCGGGAAGGGGTGGCGGCCGACGATCTCCTCCGGCAGGCCGAGTTCGCGCCCGAGCGCGCGCACCTCATCCTTGAACAGCTCGCGCAGCGGTTCGACCAGCTGCAGCCGCATCCCTTCGGGCAGGCCGCCGACATTGTGGTGCGACTTGATGGTGGCCGAAGGCCCGCCGGTGGCCGAGACGCTCTCGATCACATCCGGATAGAGCGTGCCCTGCGCCAGGAACTCCGCCCCGCCGAGCTTCGCCTGCTCCTCCTCGAAGACCTCGATGAACAGCCGGCCGATCGTCTTGCGCTTGGCCTCGGGATCGGTCACGCCGGCGAGCGCGGCCAGGAAGCGGTCGCTCGCGTCGCGATGGACCAGGCGGATGTTGAAACGGTCGCGGAAAGTGCGCAGCACCTGCTCGGTCTCGCCCGCGCGCATCAGGCCGTGATCGACATAGATGCAGGTGAGCTGATCGCCCACCGCCTCATGCACCAACACGGCGGTGACCGCCGAATCGACGCCGCCTGAGAGGCCGCAGACCACCCGGCCCCGGCCGACCTGGTCGCGGATCCGGGCCACCGCCTCGGCCCGATAGGCGCCCATCGTCCAATCGCCGCGGCAGCCGCAGATGGCCAGCGCGAAGTTGCGCAGCAGGGCGGCGCCGTGGGGGGTGTGCACCACCTCGGGGTGGAATTGCACCCCGTAGAAGCGCCGCTCATCGTCGGCGATGGCGGCAAAGGGCGCGCCCTCGGTCGCGGCGACGGCGCGGAAGCCGGGCGGGAGGGCGGTCACGCGATCGCCGTGGCTCATCCAGACCTGCTCGCGCGCACCCCTGGGCCAGACGCCGGCAAACAGCGCACACTCCCCGATCACCTCGACGAAGGCGCGGCCAAACTCCCGATGATGCCCGGCCTCCACCCGGCCGCCCAGCTGCGCGCACATCGTCTGCTGGCCGTAGCAGATGCCGAGCACCGGCAAGCCCATGGTGAAGACCGCATCGGGGGCGCGGGGGCTCTCACCCTCGGTGACCGAGGCCGGCCCGCCCGAGAGGATGATGCCGCGTGGGCCGAAGGCGCGGATGCGCGCCTCTTGGGCCGCGTGGTAGGGCCAGATCTCGCAATAGACGCCGGCCTCGCGCAGCCGGCGGGCGATGAGCTGGGTGAGCTGGCTGCCGAAATCGATGATCAGGATGCGGTCGTGCTGGGCCATCGCGGGCTTTCAGCACGGCCCGGGCGGATGCGGCAACCGGGGCGCATGCCGCCAGCGCGACATCGGCCTGCCGCGCTTGCCCCTCACCTGCGGCCCTGCCACTCTGGCATGGGGCCGATGAGCCGGGAGGAGAGGCGGCCGATGCGGCAGCAGCAGGGCGGGGGCCCGGGGGCGTGGGCGCCCCACGGCCGGATGCGCGCCGGTGCCGACCGGCTCTGCTTCGTGCTGCGGGCTGCAGCATTGGCGCAGAGGAGGGCGCAGGCCAGCCCAGGCATCGGCTGATCGCCCGGCCACGGCGTGCTCGGCTGGAGGATGCACCCGCCATCGCGGCGGCCCATCTTGCGGCCTGGGCGGAAAACTACGGCGGCCTGATGCCGGCCGAGATGCTGGCTGCCCACGACCTCGACAGCCGGACCCAGCTCTGGCGCCACCTGATCGGCACGCC
>JANWYF010000043.1 GCA_025057055.1 Rhodovarius sp.
GCGATGACCTTCCGCGTCAATGACGGCCCCTTGGGCGGGCGGGAGGGCAAGAAGGTCACCAGCCGCCAGATCCGCGAGCGGCTGCTGCGCGAGGCGGAGGGCAACATCGCCATCCGCGTGCGCGAGTCCGAGGAGGCCGACGCCTTCGAGGTGGCCGGCCGCGGCGAGCTGCAGCTCGGCGTGCTGATCGAGACCATGCGGCGGGAGGGCTTCGAGCTCACCATCGGCCGCCCGCGCGTGCTGATGCGCGACAATCCCGCCACCGGCCAGCGCGAGGAGCCCTTCGAGGAGGTCGTGATCGACGTCGACGACGCCTATGCCGGCGTGGTGGTGGAGAAGCTCTCGCAGCGGCGGGCGCAGATGACCGATATGCGTCCCTTCGGTGCCGGCAAGACGCGCCTGTCCTTCCTGATGCCGAGCCGCGGGCTGATCGGCTATCACTCCGAGTTCCTCACCGATACCCGCGGCAGCGGGGTGATGAACCGCCTCTTCGCCGGCTATCGCCCTTATGCCGGCCCGATGCCGGGCCGCGGCAAGGGCAGCCTGATCAGCAACGCCGACGGGGAGGCGGTGCAATACGCCCTCTTCTACCTGCAGGAGCGCGGCAGCCTGTTCATCGGCCCGGGCGAGCGCGTCTATGTCGGCATGATCGTGGGCGAGCACGCGCGCGAGAACGACCTGGAGGTCAATCCGATCCGCGAGAAGCGGCTGACCAATATCCGCGCCGCCGGCAAGGACGATGCGCTGCTGCTGACCCCGCCCCGGCGGATGAGCCTGGAGCAGGCCCTCTCCTACATCGAGGAGGACGAGCTGGTGGAGGTCACCCCTTCGGCGATCCGGCTGCGCAAGCGCTATCTCGATCCGCACGAACGCCGGCGCCATGCCCGCCGCGCCGAAGCGGCGGCCTGACCGGCGGGGCGCGCCGGGCGCATGAGGCCTGGCCGCAGGGCGGCGTGATCGACACCCCGCGATCCCTGAGGGCGACCGCGAGGCCCGCAGCCTTGGGGCGCGGCAGATCCCACTCGGCCATGACGGCCGAGCTTCCGGCCCGGGACGGCGGCGCAGGCCGTGCGACCCCACCGCCGCGGCCGCTCTGGCGGCTGCCAGCCTGCTCAGGCCGCCGCCGGCGCTCGGCCGGGCGGCGGGTGCCACAGCGCAAAGCCGATCTGCAGCGCCCCGGCGAAGAGCCCCATGGCGATGCCGAGCTGCACGGCAAGGGTGTAATCGCCCATCAGGTCGAACAGCAGGCCGCCGCCGAAGGCGCCCAGGAAACTGCCGAGCTGGTGCGAGAAGAAGGCCACGCCCTGCAGCATGGGCTGCCAGCGCAGCCCGTAGAGTTCGGCCAAAGCACCCGCCATCAGCGGCGAGACGCCGAGCCAGAGAAAGCCCATCAGCGCCGCGAAGAGGATGGTCGAGCCCGGGGTGGGCGGGGTGGCGAAATACCACAGCAGGACGAGCGAACGCAGGGCGTAGATCAGCCCGAGCAGCAGGGGCTTGTTCCAGCGCTGCCCGGCCACGCCCGCCGCCAGGCTGCCCAGGATGTTGAACAGCCCGATCACGCCGAGCGCCGTGGCACCCAGCATCGGGTCCATGCCGCAGAGCACGAGATAGGCGGGCAGATGGGTGGTGAGGAAGACAAGCTGCAGCCCGCAGACGGAATAGGCGAAGACCATGACCAGGAAGGCCGGGCTGGCCGCGGCGCGGCGCAGCGCCTCGCCCGCGCTGGCATGGCCGCCCGCCGCGGCGGGAGCGACCGGCATCCGGTCCACCCGGCCGGCGAGCCAGGCTGCCGGCAGCATCAGCAGCGCCAGCACGGCAAAGCCCATCACCCCAGCCCGCCAGCCTGCCCAGTCGAGCAGCACCTGCCCGAGGGGCGCGGTGAACAGCGCGCCTGAAGATCCGGCCGCGGTGATGACGCCGAGCACCGTGCTGCGGACGGCCGCCGGCACGGGGCGGGAGGCGACGGCCATCGCCATGGCCGAGGCGGTGCCCGCCATGGCGAGGCCCATCAGCAGCCCCGCCCCGAGCATGAGGCCCAGCGCGCCCTGGGCCGCAGCCATGACGATCAGGCCGAGCACATAGGCCGCCGCCGCGGCGACCAGCACCGGGCGGAACCCGACCCGCACCACGGCTGCCCCCGCCACAGGCTGGGCCGCCCCCCACAGCAGGTTCTGCACCGCGATCGCCAGGGTGAAATCCGCGACCTGGATGCCGAGCTCAGCCACCGAGGCGGGCATGAACAGCCCGAGCGATTGCCGCAGACCCATCGCGATGGCCAGCATCACGGCGGTGCCGGCCAGGATCGGCAGCGCAGCGGGGGGAAGCTTCGGCCTGGGCATGGGCCGCTGTGTCGGGCCGGATCAGCCGGGCGGGAAGGGGCAGCCCTGCACGTCGGTATAGAGCGCGTAGAGCGACTGGCCGCAGGCCATGAACAGCCGGTTGCGATGGCGCCCGCCGAAGCAGAGATTGGCGCAGCGTTCGGGCAGGGCGATGTGCCCGATCGGCTGTCCCTGCGGGTCGAAGATGCGCACGCCGTCGCGCCCCTCTCCGCCCATCCCCCAGCCGCACCAGAGCCTGCCTGCGGTATCGATGCGGAAGCCGTCCGGCGTCTCGCCGGGGGCGCAGCGGATCAGGCAGCGGGGCGGCCCGAGCCTGCCCTCCAGCACCGGAAAGGCCAGGAACTCCCTCGGTTCAGCGCGGGAGGCGACGACGATCAAGGTCGCACCGTCGGGCGTGAAGGCCAGGCCATTGGGCCCCGGCAGATGGTCGGCCATGCAGGCGATCCGGCCGGTTGTCGGGTCGATGCGGTAGACCGACCCCGGCAATTGGCAGGGTCCATGGCGGCCGAGATAGGGGCTTTCCGGAGCGAAGGCCGGGTCGGTGAACCAGATCCCGCCGTCAGGGGCCACCACCACGTCATTCGGGGCATTGAGCGGCTTGCCGGCGAAGGAATCGGCCAGCACCGTAAGCCGCCCGTCATATTCGGTGCGCACCACGCGCCGGCCGGAATGTTCGCAGGTGATCAGCCGGCCCTCCCGGTCGCGGGTGTTGCCGTTGGGATGGCCGCCGCGGCGGTAGACCGAAACGGCGCCCGTCTCCTCCTCCCAGCGCAGGATGCGATCGTTCGGGATGTCGCTCCAGAGCAGGCAGCGCTGATCGCCGAACCAGACCGGCCCCTCTCCCCAGCGGGTGCCGTGAAAGAGGCGCTCCACCGCGGCCAGGGCGGGGATGCAGCCGCGGAAGGCGGGATCGAGGATGCGGATGGCCGGATCCGGGTAGGCAAGGCTTGGCTGCCAGGAGGACATGGTGGCGTTTCCCTCTCTGCCGGCGCATGCTCGCCCCATGCACATCGCCCCGCAAGGTGCCGCGGCGGTGCCCGACTCCCGCGGCCTCAACTTCTTCCTCTCCGACCCATGGGGCCCGGCGCTGCTGCGGCATCACCTGCCGCCTGCCCTCTACGCCCATCTAGTGCCGCATCTCGTTGCACTCGGCGCGCTGGTGGGGGCCGAACTCGATGATGAGGCGGCGGCCGCCGATGCCAACCCGCCGGTGCTGCTGCATCGCACCCGGCGCGGCGAGGATATCCAGCGCATCGCCTATCACCCGGCCTATCTGGCGATGGCGCGGCGGGCCTTCGCCGATTACGGCATGGCCGCGATGAACCACCGCGCGGGCGTGCTGGGCTGGCCCGAGCCGCTGCCGCCGATTGCGAAATACGCCTTCGTCTACCTCTTCACCCAATCTGAGTTCGGGCTGATGTGCCCCGTTTCCATGACCGACAGCCTGGCGCGCACGCTCCGCCGCTTCGGCAGCCCCGAACTCATCGCCCGCTACCTGCCGGCCCTGACCAGCACCGACATGGACGCGTTGCTGCAGGGGGGCATGTTCATGACCGAACAGGGGGCGGGCAGCGACATCGCCAACACCGCGGTGCTGGCCGAACCCGCGCCGGATGGGACCTGGCGGCTCTTCGGCGACAAGTGGTTCTGCTCCAACCCCGATTGCGGGCTGGCGCTGGTGCTTGCGCGCCGGCTCGAGCCGGACGGGCAGGGCGGCCTGGCCCCGGTGCCGGCGATGCGCGGCGTCTCCCTCTTCCTGCTGCCGCGCGATCTGCCCGATGGGCGGCGCAACGCCTACCGGATCGTCCGGCTGAAGGAGAAGCTCGGCAGCCGGAGCATGGCGAGCGGAGAGATCCGCCTGGAGGGCGCCACCGCCTGGCTGGTCGGCGATCCGGAGGCCGGCTTCCGCCAGATGGCCGACATGGTCAACAACTCGCGCCTGTCCAACGGCGTGCGGGCGGCGGGGCTGATGCGCCGCGCGGTGGCCGAGGCGGTCTTCGTCGCCACCCGCCGCATCGCCTTCGGCCGTCGCCTGATCGAGATGCCGCTGATGCGCCGCCAGCTCGTCAAGCTGATCCTGCCGGCCGAACAGGCGCGCAGCATGATGTTCGCCGCCGCCGAGCAGCTGCGCCGCGCCGATCTGGGGGAGGAGACGGCGCGGCGGCTGCTCCGCATCATGACGCCGCTGATCAAGTTCCGCGCCTGCCGCGATGCCCGGCGCGTGGCCGGCGATGCGATGGAGGTGCGCGGCGGCTGCGGCTATATCGAGGAGTTCCCGGACGCCCGCATCCTGCGCGATGCGCATCTCGGCTCGATCTGGGAGGGGACGAGCAACATCGTCGCCCTCGATGTGCTGCGCGCGGCCGAGCGGGAGCGCGCGCTGGACCCGCTTGCCGCCTATGTCGCGGCGCTGCTCGGCAATGATGCCGAGGGCTATCACGCCGCCCTGGCCCGCGCGGTGGCTCTGACCCGGGCGGCGATGGCCGATCCTGCCCTGGCCCGGGCGGCCGCCAGCGCGCTCTATCACATCACGACCGCCGCGCTGCTCCGGGCCGAGGGGCGGGCACTGCCCTGCCCGGCGCGGGAGGCGCTGGCCGAACTGGTGCTGCGCCATCGGCTCTGCCCGCGCGATCCGCTGGCGGCCCAGGATGACCGGGCCCTGACCGACCTCGTGCTGGCGCGCGCCGCGGCGGCGTAAGGCGCGGTTGCGAATCGCCATCCGATAGCGGCACAAACAGCGAACCCGCTGGGGCCCATGCGGTTCGCCGGCCACAAGATCTGGTGGCGCAGGCAGGGGTGATGGGCTTTCCCGGTTCGTTCGCGCGAATCGGGCTAAGCCCTTGTTTCTCCACACAACAGGCAGGGTTTCTGTTCGGGCTTTGTTCAGGGCCCGCGGCGGCCGGCCAGCCAGACGGCCAGGGCGAACAGCCCGCAGCCCGCGGCGCCGAGCGTGGCCGCCACGCCCACCACCCCCAGCGCCGCGCCATAGACGATCGGTCCCAGGAACTGCCCGGTGAAGAAGCTGAAGGCGTGCAGCGACATCGCCGCCCCCCGGGCATCGGGTGCGATCTCCGAAGCGCGGACCTGGATCGTGCTGTGCACCATGGTGTAGCCGGTGCCGAGCAGCAGCCCGGCGACCAGCAGCGCCCAGATCTGCCCCGCCCCGATCAGGGTGAGCATCCCCGCCGCCCCGAGCGCCCCGCCCAGGCGCAGGATTCCCGCCTGGCCAAGGCGCGGCAGCATCCAGCCCACCAGGGTCGCATAGATCAGCCCGCCGGCGCCGAAGGCCGCCAGGGTGAGCCCGGCCTCCGCCGTCCCGCCCGCAGCCCGGCCCATCAGCAGCGGGGCGAGATAGGGCGCAAGCCCGAGTGCGAGCCCGCCATTGATCGCAACCGCAGCATAGAGCACCCGGGCCTGGGGCAGGCGCACCAGCCGCCGATAGCGCGCCAGCGCATCCGCCGGGCGGAAGGGGCGCAAGGGCTCCGGCCCGCCGCGGCCGATCAGCAGGATCAGCGCCGCGGCCAGCGCGAGCAGGCCGCAGGCCGCGATCACCCCACGCCAGCCGAGCAGGGGTTCGAGCCCCGCCGCCACCGCTCCGCCCGCGATCTGGCCGAGGATACTGAAGAAGAGCAGCCGGCTGATGGCGACCTGCCGGCGCGCCAGCGGCACCTCATCGCCGAAGAGGGCGAGCATGAGCGGAAAGATCCCACCCCCGGCCGCGCCGGAGAGGCCGCGCAGCACGGCCAGCGTGGCGAAATCCGGCGCGAAGGCCGAGGCCAGCACCAGCGCCCCGAACAGGAACTGGCAGACCAGGATCACCCGCCGCTTACCCAGCGCATCGCCGATCGGCCCAAGGAAGGGCTGCACCAGCGCAAAGGGCAGGGCGTAGAAGCTCGCGAGCAGCGCAACGGTGGTGGCGGGCCTGGCAAGGTCGGCCCCGATCTCGGCCACCATCGGGTCGGGCACGCGCGCGACCAGCGTGGCGGTGAAGCCGGTCAGCGCATGCACCGCCACCAGGCGGCGGATGCGGCGGTCCTCGGCCTCACTCATGCCGGCAGGACGGGCACCGGCCGCGGCGCGGCAAGGGGCTGGGGGCAGCCCTCACCCGCGCGGCGCAGAGCCGGCGGCATGGCGCCGTGCCCCGGTTGCGGCAGGCTCCGCCCGCCGCGAGCCAGGCCGGCCGAGAAAGCGGCGCGCCGCAGCCGGCGGCTCGGGCCCGGCCGGCCGTAGCGGTCAGTCGAGCCGGATGCCGGCAAAGCGGACGAGTTCAGCATGCGCGGCGATCTCGGCGCGCAAATGCTGCGCCAGACGGTCGGGCGTGCCGCCCAGTATGTCGAGGCCCTGCGCCTCGAGCCGCGCGCGCGCCTCCGGTTCGGCCAGCACCTCGTTGACCAGGCGGTTCAGCGCGTCACGGATGGCTGCCGGCGTGCCGCGCGGCAGCATCAGGCAGAACCAGGTCCCGAAGACGAGCCCGGGCATGCCTGCCTCGGCCGTGGTCGGCACCTCGGGCAGGGCGCGGGCGCGCTGTTCGGAGAGCACCGCCAGCGCGGTCATGTTGCCCTGCCGGACATGGCCCTGCACGCCGGTGACCAGGTTGAACATCACCTGGATGCGCCCCGCGATCAGGTCGTTCATCCCCTGGGCGACCGCGCTGTAGGGCACATGGACCATGTCGGTGCCGGTGGCGCGCCGATACATCTCCCCGGCCAGGTGCATGGAGCTGCCATTGCCCGAGGAGCCGTAGGAGAGCTGCCCGGGCCGGGCGCGGACATAGGCCGTGAACTCCTCGAGCGTGCGCACGCCAAGCCCGTTGTGGACGACGAGGATGTTCGGCACATTGCCAAGCAGGATGACCGGGTCGAAATCGCGTTCGGGATCGAAGGGCAGATCCCGGTAGAGCGCCCGGTTGGTGGCCATGGTGCCGGCCCAGGTGAAGAGGATGGTATGCCCATCGGGCGCGGCGCGGGCGGCGGCGGCGGCGCCGACATTGCCGTTCGCCCCCGGCCGGTTGTCGATGATGGTCCGCTGCGGCAGGCGCTTGTCGAACTCCTGCGCCAGGATCCGCGCGATGGTATCGGCGGTCCCGGCCCCGCCGGCGGCCGGCACGATCATGCGGATCGGCCGTTCCGGCCAGCCGGGGGGCAGGGCGGGATTGGCCTGGGCCGGGGTGGGGCCGGCCGGGGCACTGGCCAGCAGGGGCAGGGCGAGCAGCGCGCGGCGGGAAGGGCCGGAACTCCGAGACGGAGCGGAGGGGCGCAGGCGGAGATGGCTCATGCCCGGCAATCTGGGGCAGTGGGGCGCTTCCGCAAAGCCCGCACCCGCTCTGCTGCGCTCGGGCTGCCGGCGGGGCGGGGGCCCAGGGCAGTGGCAGGCGGGGGCGGCCCGGCCCGCGGGCCGGCGCGACATGAGCCGGGCGGCCGCAGCCGCAGCGCGGTGGGCGATGGGGGCAGGCATGCCGCGCCGGCCTGCGGCAGCCTGGCCCGCCTGCGCGGATGGACGCCGCCCCTCCCCGGTGGGAAATAGGCGCCGATGAACCAGTCCACCCCGCTTGGCCTTGCCGCCCTGGAGCAGGCGATCCGCCGCGACCTCGAGCTGCTCTGCCTGCCGGCCAAGGACTGGGTGCCGCCCCGCCCGGGCGTGATCGATGTGCTCGTGGTCGGGGCGGGGATGAACGGCATCGCCGCGGCCGGGCTGTTGCGCCTGCGCGGGGTGCGCAACACCCTGCTGGTCGATGCCGCAGCGCCGGGCAGAGAGGGGCCTTGGCGCACCTATGCGCGGATGGAGACGCTGCGCAGCCCCAAGAACCTGCCCGGGCCCTGCCTGGGGCTGCCCAACCTCACCTACCGCGCCTGGCATGAGGCGCGCTTTGGCACCGACGACTGGGAGGCGCTGTACAAAATCCCGAACGGCCTGTGGCAGGAGTATCTCTCCTGGTTGCAACGGGTGCTGGCGCTGCCGATCCGCCATGGCGTGCGGGTCGTGCGGATCCTGCCTCAGGACGGTCTGCTGCGCGTGGAGACCGAGGGGGCGGGGACGCTCCTTGCCCGGCGGGTGGTGCTGGCCACCGGTCGCGGCGGGGTCGGGGGAAACCGCTGGCCGGAGACGGTGCCACGCGAGCTCTGGCCCGATCTGGCCTTCCACACCAATGAGGAACGCTGCTTCGCCGCGCTTGCCGGCAAATCGGTGGGCATCATCGGCGCCGGGGCCTCGGGCCTTGATGCCGCGGCCGCGGCGATGGAGGCCGGCGCACGGGAGGCCTGCGTCTACGCGCGCCGGCAGGTGCTGCCCCAGGTCAATAAGGGGCGCGGGGCCGGTATCGGCTTCCACTACGGCTGGGGGGAGCTCGACGATGCCGATCGCTGGGCGCTCATGGTCTACCTCCATGACCTGCAGCCCCCGCCGCCGCATGAGACGATCCACCGCGTGCTGCGGGCCGGCGCGCAGATCCATCTGGGCTTTGCCCTGACCGCGGCCGAGCGCGAGGGGGAGGGCGTGCGGCTCTTCTTCGCCAACGGCGAGCAGCGCCGCCACGATGTGCTGATCCTGGGCACCGGCTTTGCCGTCGATCTCGACGCGGTGCCCGAACTCGCCGCCTTCGCGCCGCATATCGCGCGCTGGGCCGACCGCTACACGCCGCCGCCCGAGCTGGTGCGGCCCGAGGTCGCGGCCTTCCCATATCTCGGCCCGGGCTTCGAGCTCCTGCCGCGCAGCCCGGCCGCGCCGCCCGAACTCTCGCGCATCCATCTGCTCAACTACGGGGCGCATTGCAGCTTCGGCGGGATCGCCAGCGACATCCCGGCGGTGACGGTGGCGGCCGAGCGGCTGGTGCTGGCGCTGATGCGCGCCCTCTTCCGCGAGGAATATCCCGCTCTCCGCGCGGGGCTTGAGGCCTATGACGTCCCCGAACTCGCCGGTACGCCCTTCCATGTGCCGGGGCCCGGGGTCGGAACGGAAAGGGTGGAGGAATGACCGACCTGATCGATCGGCTGCTCGGCATCGCGCCGGGCTCGCCCCTGGATCGGCTGCGCGCGCTGCGGCCCGAACTCCGTTCGGCCGGTGCGGGGGCGGAGGCCGCGATCTTCGACGGCCCCTCGGCCCTGACCGGGGCGGAACGCCACGCGGTGGCGGCCGAGGTGGCGCGGCGCAACGCCTGCGCGGTGCTGGCCGAGCACCATGGGGCGCACGCCGCCGGGGCCGAGGAGAGCCCGCGCCTGCCCGTGCTCCTCGCGCATGCCCGGCTGCTCACCGACCATCCCGATCAGGCGAGCCGTGCGGCCCTCTTCGCGCTGCTCGAGGCTGGCCTTGGCGTGCGCGAGATCGTGCTGCTTTCGCAGCTGATCGCCTATGTGAACTACCAGGTGCGGATGATGCGGGCGCTCCGCCTGCTCGGCCCGGGGGCGGAGCAGGGGGAGGCGGAGCCGCATCGGGTGCCGATCGCCGGTGCGGCGGCCAGCGGGGGCTTCGGCTTCACCATGGAGCCGCTGGAATGGCGGGCCTGGCTGCCCTGCCTCAACCTCTCGCAGGCGAGTGCCGACCAGCTCCGCATCCTCGAGGAGAGCCACCCCAAGGCCAAGAGCAGCGACTATTACCTGCTGCTCGCGCAGGAGCCCGAGGTGCTGCGCCAGCGCTCGATCCTCTTCAACACCATCATGTATGGCCCGCGCGGGGCCTCGCGCGCGGATCGCGAGCTGGCAGCCGCCGCCGAGTCACGCTTCAACGGCTGTCCCTATTGCCTGTCGGTCCATGCCCAGCGCTACGTCCAGCTCAAGGGTGATCCGGAGCTGATGGCGCGCTTGGTCGAGCAGGGGGTGGAGGCACCGATGGACCCGCGCTCGCGCGCCATTGTCGATCTGGCGGTCAAGCTCTCGGCCACGCCGCCGGCGGCGGGGGTGGCGGATGTCGAACGGCTGCGCGGCTTCGGCCTCGGGGATGCCGAACTGCTCGACATCATGGCGGCGGTGGCGATGTTCGCCTGGGCCAACCGGCTGATGCAGAGCCTGGGCGAGCCGGTGCGGCCCTGAAGCGCGATCAGCCCCCGCGCCCGGGGCAGCTCGCGGCGCGCAGCAGCGGAGCGGCCCAGGCATGGGCCGGCCGGCGGGGCGCGCAGGACCCGGCTCCGGCCGAGCCTGGCAACGGAGCCGCCGGCCTCTTTCAGCGGCCGCGCGCGGCCTCCGCAATCTCGCGGAACAGCCGGGCCGGCAGGCTGCCGCCGCGCACCTGTTCCATCGGCTCGCCATGATCATTGCCGAGCCAGATGCCGATCACCACCGTCCCCGCGCCCTCACCCAGGAAGCCGATGAACCACGCATCGCGGTAATCCTGCGTGGTGCCGGTCTTGCCGCCATGGGCGATGCCGGAGAGGGCCGCCGCGCGCCCCGTGCCGTAGCTCGTGGTGGCGGCCATCAGCCGCCGCATCGCGGCCGAGGTTTCGGGCTGCAGCACCGGCTGGGGCGCGGGGGGGCGCCAAGGCAGCAGCGCCCCCTCCGCCAGGATGGCGCGTATGCCGTGGGGCGTGACCCGCCGCCCGCCATTGACCAGGGCGGCATAGGCCGCGGCGAGTTCGAGCAGCGTCACCTCCCCGGTGCCGAGGGCGATGCTGGCATCGGCCGGCAGGCGCGATCGGATGCCGAGCCGTTCGGCCATGGCCCGCGCGCCCGCCACCCCCCCGCCCAGATCCATCACCCGCACCGCCGCCGTATTGACCGAATGGGCGAAGGCCTGTTCGAGCGTGATCTCGCCCCGGCTGCGCCACTGCCCATTGCCGGGGGACCAGCCGCGCCGGTTCAGCGGAGCGTCGGAGACGAGCTGGGCCAGGCTGGCGCCGGCCTCGATGGCGGCGGCATAGGTGATGGCCTTGAAGGCGCTGCCGGGCTGGCGGCGGGCGGCGGCGGCGCGGTTGAACGGGCTCGCCCGGTAATCCCGCCCGCCCACCATCGCCAGCACCGCCCCGCTCTGGGCATCGAGCACCACCACCGCCCCCTGGCCGATCTGGGCCGGCCCGCCTTCGGCCTCGAGCAGGGCCCGCAGCCGCCCCTCGGCCGCCTGCTGCCAGCGCGGATCGAGAGTGCTCCGGATCGTCATGTCGCGCAGCCAGGGGAAGCTCTCCTCCGCCCGGTCGATCACCCATTCGGCGAACCAGCCACCCCCGCTGCCTGGCCGGGGGGGCAGGGCCATGGCGGCGGCAGCCGCGGCGGCCTGCTCCTCGGTGATGCTGCCGGCGGCCACCATGGCGCGTAAGACCTCTCGCCCGCGGGCCAGGGCGGCTTCCGGATTGGCCCGCGGATTGGTGCGCGAGGGCGCCTGCGGCAGCCCGGCCAGCACCGCCGCCTGCCAGAGGGTGACCCGCCGCGCCGAGACGCCGAAGAAAAGCCGCGCCGCCGCATCCACCCCGAAGGCGCCGGCGCCGAGATAGACGCGGTTGAGATAGATCTCGAGGATCTGCTCCTTGCTGAAGCGCCGCTCGAGCCACAGGGCGAGCAGCGCCTCCTGCACCTTGCGCCGCAGGCTGCGTTCGGGGCTGAGGAAGAGGTTCTTGGCGAGCTGCTGGGTCAGGGTGGAGCCGCCCTGCACCACATCTCCGGTCGTCCAGTTGATCCAGAGGGCGCGGGCAATCCCCAAGGGATCAAGGCCGCGGTGGCGCCAGAAGCGCCGATCCTCGATCGCGATCAGCGCGGCCGGAAGATAGGGCGGCAGATCGGACAGCCGCAGCACCTCGCCGAAGAGATCGCCCTGGGTGGCGAGCAGCGAACCGTCGGCGGCCAGCACGGCGGCGGCCGGGCGGCGTTCGTGGCGCGTGGCGACCTCGGGCCGCGGCAGGTCATGGGCGAACCAGATCAGGGCGGCCCCGCCCAGGATCGCGGTCCAGATCGTGAGGATCAGGCCCCAGCGCATGACCCGCCAGAACAGTGGCGCCCGGCGCGGGCGCACGGCGCGGCCGGGGGCGGCGCGCCCCGGAGGCGGTCTGGGCTCGGCACGGGCCGGAGCACGAGGCATGACAGCGCCCTAACATGAAGAGCTTCGGCGCCGAAGTTGAGATGCCGCCTGATCGGGCGGTCAGATCAGCCCGCCATTGACGTGCAGCACCTGCCCGGTGACGTAGCCGGCAGCCGGGGAGGCAAGGAAGGCCACCGCCGCTGCCACCTCATCGGGCGTGCCGAGGCGGCCGAGCGGGATCGCCGCGGTGAGGCTCTGCCACTGCTCCGGCGTCAGGGCGGAATGGCCCTGGGCATCCTTGCGCGTCAGCCCCGGGGCGACAGCATTGACGGTGATGCCCTGGGGCGCGACCTCGACCGCCAGGCTGCGCACCAGCGCCTCGAGCCCCGCCTTGGCCGCGGCGGTGGCGGCAAAGCGCTGGACGTCGCGGCGGAAGACATGCGCCACGAAGGAGGAGATGGCGATCAGCCGCGGCGCCGCCCGCCCCGCCATGGCCGGCAGGGCTGCGCGCGCCAGCCGCAGAAAGGGCGTGAGGATGACATCGAGGCTGCGGGCAAGCCCGGCATCGGTGAGCGCGAGCATCGGCGTGCGGTCGGCGAAGCCCGCATTGGCCACCGCGACATCAAGCCCGCCGAAGGCAGTGACGGCGCGGGCGACGAGGGCCTCCGGCAGGCTCGGGTCGGCCAGATCGCCGAGCATCGTGACCACCCGGGCGCCCGCCGCCTCGGCCCGCGCGGCGGTGGCCGCCAGCCCTTCGGCATTGGCGCGGGTGTGCAGCAACAGGGCCACGCCGGGCGCTGCCAGGGCGCGGGCACAGGCGGCACCGATGCCAGAGGCGGCGCCGGTGATCAGCACGACGCGGGTGGGGGCTTCGCTCATGGCCGCCAGCCTGTCAGGGCAGGGCAGGGGCGTCCAGCGAGCCGCGCTTCTCAGCCCCGCGGCCGCTTGCCAGGATGGGGCCATGAGCACCCCCGATGCCCTGCCCGAAGCCCCGCCTGCGCTGCGGGAAGAGATCCTCGACTGGCTGGACCGCTTCGCCGCCTGCGTCCGGGCGGTGGACTACCGCTCGGCCTATGCCTTCTGGCACCCGCAGGTGCTTGCCTTCGGCACCCACCAGCGGGTGCTGCAGGGCTTATGGGACTGGCGCGACCGGCAATGGGATTCGGTCTGGCCCCGCACCAGCGATTTCCGCTTCCTCCCCGAGGAGACCCGCGTGCTGCAAAGCCCGGACGGGGCGATGGTGGTCGCCATCGCCCCCTGGACCAGCACCGGCTATCACGCGGACGGAACGCCTTTCGACCGCCCCGGGCGGGCGACGATCGTGCTGATGCGTGATGCGACGGGCCGGTGGCGGGGCGTGCACAGCCACATGTCGCTGGAACGCGGCGTCCCGCAGGAGAGTTTCGGCAACCGCCCGGTGCTGGCGCGGTAGGGGGGGATGGCGGAGCAGCCCTGAGCCCGTGTGCCGGGGGCAAGACGCCTGACCGGGTCAGGGCTGGACGCCGCGCAGCACCCCCTGTCCCACTCCTGCGACCGAGGCAGCAACATCGCCCGGCCTCGGCAGCAACTGGCTGGGCTCGCCGGCCCAGCCGTGTGCGGCCAGGAGCATGCAGCGGTCGAGACAAGGGGCCGCAGACCTCTCTTGCACCCCACGGGAGGAGGCCGTGGGAAGCGGATCTGCCGCACGCAGATATGCGTTCTTCGTCCGCAAACCTGTGCTAAGGCGAAGTGGGAAGGGAGGGCGGATCAGGGCCGTTTCCCCACTCTGCTCCGGGGTCTTCGAGGAAGAGGGTTCATGATCGACGCCGACGACGAGGCCCGTAGGCTTCAGGCAGAGATCACGAATTTCGAGGGCCGGGAGGAGATCCACCGCCACGGCCCGCTCTTTCATTGGCGGCTCTCCCGCGTGCTGCGCCCGGCCCTGCTGCGCGCCTTTGGCCATTACGACATCTACGCGGTCTATGCCGAAGCCATTGCTGGGGCGGTGCTCCGAACCGGCCTTGACACCGTCTTGAGCCTCGGCTGCGGCGACGGCGTGCAGGAGATCCGGATCCTCCGTCGTGCCGAGGAGCTTGGGCTGCCCGCGTTTCGCATCATCGGGTTCGAGCTCGCACCAGGGGTTGTGGCGCGGGCCAACGCTCTGGCCGACGCGGAAGGTCTCCGGCACCGCTTCGAAGCCAGGGCCTGCGACCTCAACGCCCGACTGCCCCATGAAGAACGAGTGGCGGCCGTCATGGCCCATCACGCGCTCCACCATCTCGTGGGATTGGAGCGCCTTTTCGACTCCCTCCTGGCTCGGCTGCCAAGCGAGGGGATCCTGGTGACCTTCGACATGATCGGGCGCAACGGGCATAGACGCTGGCCGGAGGTGCAGGATTTTCTGGACAAGGTCTGGGCCCTTCTGCCCGAGGAGCGGCGGTATGATCACTTGTTCCGCCGAGCCACTCCAGCCTTCGAGGATTGGGATTGCGCCATCGATGGCTTTGAGGGGGTGCGCGCCCAAGACATTTTGCCCTTGCTCGCTCAGGGCTTCATTCCGGAGCGTTTCATCGCTTGGGGTGCCTTTACCGAACTGTTCACGAGCGCACGCTTCGGCCCGAACTTTGATCTCACACAGGACGAGGACCTTGCTTTTCTCGAAGGCATGATCGGGCTCGAGCAGCGATTCTTGGCGGAACGGCGCACGACGCCTACGGAGATGGCCGCGATTTTCCGTCCGCGTTCCAGCGCGATGGTTCCGGATGCGACGACGGCTGAGGCGTTTCAGAGGGCTATCCGCCTGCCGGGTGAGGTGTTCCCTGAACTTCCCCTGGAGCCCTTCGTCTCGCCCTACCCACCCGTGGTGCCGATCGAGATTCCCTGCTTCGGAATCGGGACACGGATCGCGCCGGTGGCAGGCTCCCATGCTGCGCGAGCCCTCTGGCAGGGCTGGTCAGAGCCCGAATCCCACGGGGCCTGGGCGCTTTTGGACCGGCAGCGTTTGCGCTTCGCCACCGAGGCACCAGCCCGCACGGTCGCCTTGCGGATCTGGAACCCGCTGCCGTCTGCGCGGGGGGCCCGCATCACCGCCACCGCAGTGGGCTGCGCGCCGGCTGATAGCGGACCGCTCGAGCAGGGAGAGCTGCGCGAACTGACTCTTCGGGCGGAGCATCCGCGGAGTGTCTGGGAGATTGAGCTTCACTCCGCGGCCTATCGCCTGCCCTATCTCGATGGCGGGCCTGACAAGCGCCCCTTGGCGTATCGGCTTGTGGACGTCCTGCCGGAAGCCTAGCAGGGCCTCAGCCGGTCCCGCCCTGCTTCGGTCGGCCAGAGGGTGACATCGACCGGCCGAGGTGAGCGCAGGCTGGGATGGCTTTCTGGGAGGTCGCGACGCGCGCTGACGGCTGCGCTTGGCATGCGTGGGGGCGCTGGACGCTGGCCGGTTTCCGGTCGCGGGCCGCGCTCACCCGGGTGTCGGCGGCCGGGGGCCTCGGCCACCGTGCTCTTTGAGACTCCGCCCCCGCCCCCCGCTGGCCAGATGGCGCTCCGGCTGGCAGAGCTGGCGCATGCCCCGCATTCTGCTTGTGAACAGCAACACCACCGCCTCCATCACCGAGCGGATCGCCACCGCCGCCCGGGCGGGTGCTGCGCCGGGCACGGAGGTGCTGGCCGTCACCGCCCCCTTCGGCCTGCCGCTGATCGTCACACCGGCCGATTGGCTGCTGGCCGGCCCGCCCACCCTGGCCGCCCTCGCCGAACACGGCGCGGGGTGCGATGCGGCGGTGATCGCCTGCTTCGGCGATCCGGGGCTGGAGGCGGCCAAGCAGCTCTTCCCCTTCCCCGTGCTCGGCATCAGCGAGGCTGCCTTCCACCTCGCCTGCCTGCTCGGCCGGCGTTTTGGCATCGTCTCCTTCACCGCGGCGCTGAGGCCGATGTTCCAGGACTGCCTGGAACGCCATGGCCTTGCCGCACGCTGCGTCGGCTTCCGCATGGGCCCGCCCTTTGCCGGCGATCCCGGGCGGGTGGCCGAGGAACGGCGGGGCCTCCTGCTCGATCTCGTATGGCAGAGCGTGAAGGAGGACGGGGCGGAGGTGGTGATCCTGGCCGGCGCGCCGCTCGCCGGGCTGGCCGCCACCCTGCAGGCCGAACTGCCCGTGCCGCTGGTGGATGGGGTCGTGGCAGGGGTGCGGCTGGCGGCCGCCCTGGTCGGCCTGACCCCGGAGCGGCGCAAGCCGGAATCTCCGCTCTCGGGCTATCCGGCCTCGCTCTCCGCCCTCTACGGCGGCGGCTGAGGCGCTGGCAGGACGGGGCGAGCCATACCCGCTGCCCTCTGCTGGCTGGCGCCGCGGCCGATGGCGCGCCCGCCCGGAGGGTGGGTGGCCACTCCCTTCGGCGTGGATGATTCCGTGGAGAGGCCGCGGAGAGGCTGCCGGCCCTGCCTCGCGCCGGTCTGCCGGCCGCGGGCAGCCCGGCCGGCCGGCCCGCGCGGCGAGGCGGCCTCCGATGTGCGGTCAGGGCTGCCCCGCCACTTCGGGGCGGACGTGCCGGGGCCGCGGGCGGTTCCCCGGGGCCGTCGGCTCAGCCCCGCCAGCCGAAGCGTTCGAAGGCGGCGCGGCCCTCGGGCCCGGCGAGGAAGGCGTCGAAGCGGCGGACCTCGGCCCGTGCTGCACCGCGGCGGGAGAGCACCGATCCGGCCGCGCGCCAGATGCGGAAGGGCTCCTCGATCTCGACGATGCTGGCATGCTCGGGGGCGGCGATCTGCCAGTGGTTCCACACCAGCCAGACGTCGTAGGCATCGGGCCGGCTGCGCCATTCCTGCTGCGCCGCACCGGTGTTGGGGGCGATCCGCACGATCCGTTCGCGCATGGCCCGCAGCAGCGAGATATCCCCAGTCCGGCCGGCGATGTCCTCGTAGAGGGCGATCTGGCCGGCCCCGCCGGTGGCCAGGATGCGTGCCTCCTGCGGCGGGCGGGAGAGGAGGTCGCGCAGGCCGGTATAGGCGCGCGGATTGCCGGGGCGGACCAGCAGCACCGAGGGGCGCAGATAGAGAATGCGGCGGGTTGAGGGGTCCAGCACCTCGCCGAAGCGGTCGAGGAACTCGTCCATCATGTACTCGGCGCCGGAGAAGAGCAGATCCGCCTCCTCAGCGACCCGGCCGGCCCATTGCGGGGTGGGGCCGGCGACCACCTCGACCGGCACCCCATGGGCCTGGCGGAAGGCTTCGGCCGCCGCGCGCATGGCCGGGGCGGGGCCGCCAGGGCCGAAGCAGCGGATCGGCGCGGCGGTCTGGGCCCGGGCCAGCGCGGGCGCGGCGAGCAGCAGCGCCGAGAGGAGCGCTCGGCGCGAGGCGGAGGGCAACAAGGAAGCCGAGGCGGGGGCAGGGCGTTCGGACATGGCGGTTCGGACTCCTCCTCGGGATGGGCAGACGCAACCGCCCGGCGCCAGCTGAGCGGCGGCACCGGGCTATCTATGCGCCATCGCTTATACAAGAAGCCGCGTATAAGCAAGAGCCATGCGACTCCCGCCTCGACCGGCGCTGTCCAGGAGGCGGCAGGAGGGCCGGCCCTCAGCCCGGGCCGCCCGCCCCCGCGTGCTGCCGCCGCCTACCGCCCGAAGGCGCGCTTGAGCTCGGGCACCAGGTCGGTCCGCTCCCAGGTGAAGGTGCCCTTCTCGAGGTCGGGCGTGCGGCCGAAATGGCCGTAGGCGCTGGTCGGGACGTAGATCGGGCGGTTGAGGTGCAGATGCTCGCGGATCCCGCGCGGGGAGAGGTTGACCATCTCCTGCACCACGCGGGCGAGCTTCTCCTCATCCACGTCCTTGCCGGTACCGTGCAGGTCGAAATAGACCGACAGCGGCTTGGAGACGCCGATCGCGTAGCTCAGCTGGATCGTGCAGCGATCAGCCAAGCCGGCCGCGACCACGTTCTTCGCGATGTAGCGGGCGGCATAGGCGGCGGAGCGGTCGACTTTGGTCGGATCCTTGCCCGAGAAGGCGCCGCCGCCATGGGGTGCCGCGCCGCCATAGGTATCGACGATGATCTTGCGCCCGGTCAGCCCGCAATCCCCATCCGGGCCGCCGATCACGAATTTGCCCGTCGGGTTGACGTAGAGCTCGCTGTCCGGGCACATCCAGCCAGGCGGCAGGCTGCTTTCGATGATCGGCTTGACCATGGCGCGGATCTCGGCCTGCTCGAGCCCCTCCTCATGCTGGGTGGAGAGCACGATCGAGGTCGCCCCGACCGGCTTGCCGTCGACGTAGCGCAGCGTCACCTGGCTCTTCGCGTCGGGCAGCAGGCCCTTGACCGCGACATCGCCGTTGCGGCGCAGCTCGCTGATGCGGCGCAGGATCAGATGGGCGTAGTAGATCGGCGCGGGCATCAGCTCCGGCGTCTCGTTGCAGGCGTAGCCGAACATGATGCCCTGATCGCCCGCGCCTTCGTCCTTGTTGCCCGAGGCATCGACGCCAAGCGCGATATGCGCGGACTGCGCATGCAGGTGGCATTCGATGTGGGCGTGCTTCCAGTGGAAGCCCTCCTGCTCGTAGCCGATGTCATGGATCGCCATCCGCGCCTTGTGGATCAGCAGTTCGGGCGTGATGGTGGCGGGGCCGCGCACCTCCCCGGCGATCACGACGCGGTTGGTCGTCACCAGCGTCTCGCAGGCCACGCGCGCATAGGGGTCGTGCTCGAGATAGGTGTCGAGCACCGTATCGCTGATGCGATCGGCCACCTTGTCGGGATGGCCTTCGGAGACGCTTTCGGAAGTGAACAGATAATCGCCCTTATCGCGCATGGCTTGGCCTGGGCCTCGTCTCGCTAGCGGCCGGGCAGCGCCCCCGGCGGGCCGCCCCGCGGAGGGGGCCCGGCTGGATTGGCAGCGGGGGGCGGGCCGGTCAAGCCGGGGGTGGCGTCTTGTCCGGGTGGTGGCAATGGGCCGCCGCCACACAGCGCCAGCATTCCGGCCGGCGCGCCTTGCAGACGTAGCGGCCGTGCAGGATCAGCCAGTGATGGGCATCGCGCAGCAGATCGGGCGGGCAGCGCGCGATGAGCGCCTCCTCGACCTCCCGCGGGGTCTTGCCCGGGGCCAGGCCGGTGCGATTGGCAATTCGGAAGATGTGGGTGTCAACCGCCATGGTCGGCTCGCCGAAGCAGACATTGAGCACGACATTGGCGGTCTTGCGCCCCACGCCCGGCAGGGCTTCGAGCGCGGCGCGGTCGCGCGGGACCTCGCCGTTGTGGCGTTCGACCAGCTGCGCGGCCAGCCGGGCCAGATGCCGCGCCTTGGCCTGCCAGAGGCCCAGGCGGCGGATATACCGCGCAATCCCCTCCTCCCCCAGGGCGGCCATCGCCTGGGGTGTCGGCGCGGCGGCGAAGAGGTCGGGCGTGACCTTGTTGACCATCGCATCGGTGCTCTGGGCCGAGAGCACCACCGCCACCAGCAGGCTGAAGGGATCGTGGTAGTGCAGTTCGGTGCGCGGTGCGGGGTTGGCAGCGGCCAGGGCGCGCAG
>JANWYF010000055.1 GCA_025057055.1 Rhodovarius sp.
CATGTTGAAGCAGGAGCCGAGATTGGTGTCGATCACGGCATCCCACATCTCCCGCGTCTGTTTGCGCATCATCGCATCGCGGGTGATGCCGGCATTGTTGACGAGGATCTCGATCGGTCCGTGTTCGGCCTCGATGCGCGGCACCGCCTCCATGCAGGCGTCGAAGTCGGCGACGTCGAACTTGTAGCAGGGAATGCCGGTGCGCGCGGTGAACTCGGCCGCGGCGGCATCATTGCCGTGGTAGGTGGCCACCACCCGGCGTCCTGCCGCCTTCAGCGCCTCGCTGATCGCAGCGCCGATGCCGCGCTGCCCGCCGGTCACCAGAGCCAGACGTGCCATGAACCCCCTCCTGGTCGGCTGTCTTGCCCGGCCAGGGTGGGGCGGATCGGGCGGTGGAATCAACCCCGCGCTCAGCGGCGGCGCAGCTTGAACAGGGCCTGTTCCCCGAACAGGTTGGCCAGCCGGGCCGACCGCCGCCAGGGCGATTTCAGCCCGCGCTCGTCGGCAGCCAGCCACTCCTCCACCTCATAGCCGTCCATCGCGCAGAGTTCGAAGAAGTCGCGAATGGTGCAGGGGTGGATGTTCGGGGTCTCGTACCACGGGCGGTCCCAGGTCTCGGTCATCGGCATCCGGCCGGTCCAGAGCAGCTGCCAGCGCACCGCCCAATGGCCGAAGTTGGGGAAGGAGACGATGGCGTGCCGGCCGATGCGCAGCATCTGGCGCAGCACCTCCCGCGGCTTCTCGACCGCCTGCAGGGTGCGGGAGAGCACCACGAAATCGAAGGCGCCGTCGGGATAGAAAGCGAGGTCGTGGTCGGCATCGCCGTGGATGACAGCGAGGCCCCGCGCCACCGCCCGGGTCGCCTCGGCCATGTCGATCTCGATGCCGCGGGCATCGGCGCGCTTGTGCTGGGTCAGGTGTTCGATCAGCACCCCGTCGCCGCAGCCGATGTCCAGCACGCGGGCCCCTTCGGGGATCATCTCCGCGATCAGGCGCAGGTCGACCCGCATGTTCTTGGCAACGTATTGGATCTGCTCGGCCTGTGACACGGCGGGATGTCCTGCTTCACGCGCGGGGCGCGCGGCCGCCCTGGGCGGAGGGGCGGGTGGTGGAGCTGAGGGGGATCGAACCCCTGACCTCGTCATTGCGAACGACGCGCTCTCCCAACTGAGCTACAGCCCCGCACCCGAGGCCCGTTGATCTGCCGCGCCGGGGCCTTCGCGTCAAGCAGTCCGGGCCCCGACCGCCTTGACCCCAGCCCCCCCTTGCGGCACCCGGGCGGCAATGAGTGACGCTTCCGCACTGCGGTCCATCCGCGCCTGGCCGATCCAGGAGGCCGTCCGCCTGGCTGACCGGCTTGCCGCCCGCGGCAAGACCGAAGCCGTGTTCGAGACCGGCTACGGCCCCTCCGGCCTGCCCCATATCGGCACCTTCGGCGAGGTCGCGCGCACCTCCTGGGTCCGGCACGCCTTCACCGTGCTCACCGGCCTGCCCTCCCGCCTGATCGCCTTCAGCGACGACATGGACGGCCTGCGGAAGGTGCCGGATAACGTGCCGAACCGGGAGATGCTGGCCCGCCACCTGGGCCGGCCGCTGACCCGCATTCCCGACCCTTTCGGCACCCACCCCTCCTTCGGCGAACACAACAACGCCCGGCTGCGCGCCTTCCTGGATGCCTTCGGCTTTTCCTACGAGTTCGCCTCGGCCACCGACTACTACACCTCCGGCCGCTTCGATGCCGCGCTGCTGCGCATGGCCGAAAAGCACGATGAGATCCGCGAGATCATCCTGCCCACCCTGGGGCCGGAACGGCGCGCCACCTACTCCCCCTTCCTGCCGATCCACCCGATCACCGGCGTCGTGATGCAGGTGCCGATGGAGGAGGTGCGCCCCGACGGCACCCTGGTCTGGCGCGACGAGGAGGGCCGGCGCTTCGAGACGCCGGTCACGGGCGGCGCCTGCAAGGCGCAGTGGAAGGCCGACTGGGCCCTGCGCTGGTACGCGCTTGGTGTCGACTATGAGATGTCCGGCAAGGATCTGATCGACTCGGTGCGCCTCTCCTCGGCCATCTGCCGCGCCCTGGGCGGGGAGCCGCCGATCAACCTGACCTACGAGCTCTTCCTCGACGAGCACGGGCAGAAGATCAGCAAGTCCAAGGGCAACGGCCTGACCATCGAGGACTGGCTGCGCTACGCCCCGCCCGAAAGCCTCGCCCAGTTCATGTACAACCAGCCCACCCGCGCCAAGCGGCTCTACTTCGACGTCATCCCGCGCGCGGTGGACGAATACCTCCAGAATGTCGAACGGGCGCGGAAGACGCCGATGCCCGAACTCGCCGCCAATCCGGTCTGGCATATCCATGCCGGCCGCATACCGGAGGAGGCGCAAAGCCCCCTCTCCTTCCAGACCCTGCTCAACCTCGCTGCCGTCTCGGCCGCCGACAACGCCGAGGATCTCTGGGCCTTCGTGCGCAACTACGCGCCCGAGGCCTCGCCCGAGACCCATCCCTTCCTCGATGTGCTGGTCCACCGTGCGGTCGCCTATTGCCAGGACTTTGTCCGCCCGCACCTCAAGCCCCGGGCGCCGACGCCGGCCGAACGGGCAGGCCTCGAAGACCTGCTGAACCGCCTGGAGGATGCGCATTTCGCGATCGAGGCTCTGCCCCCGGGGGCGGAGCGCGCCAAGGCGATCCAGGACATCGTCTATGACGCGGGCCGGCGCGAGCCCTTTGCGGTGCCCCAGCCGGATGGCAGCCTGGGCGTGGGTCGGGCGTGGTTCAATGCGCTCTATCAGGTGCTGCTGGGCGCCGATGAAGGACCGCGCTTCGGCTCCGTGGTCGCGGCCTATGGCATACCGCGCACGCTGCACCTGATCCGCGAAGCCCTGGCGCGGTGCTGAGGGCGCTCAAGCGCTACGGGCCCACGCTGTTCGGCGTGGCGCTTCTGATCGGCGCCATCTTCGTGGTGCAGCGCGAGTTCCGCAGCCTCTCGGTAGCCGAGGTGCGGGCGGCGATGGCGGCGATCCCGCCCGCCGCGCTGTGGTCGGCAGCCGGGCTGACCGTGCTCGCCTATGCCGTGCTGGCCGTCTACGACAAGCTCGGGTCGATCTATGCCGGCCGCCCGGCCTCCTGGATCCGTTCGCTGCTCGCCTCCTTCTGCGGCTATTCGCTCGCGCACAATCTGGGCTTTGCAGCCGTCTCGGGGGCGGCGGTCCGGCTGCGGCTCTACTCCGCCTGGGGCTATTCGGCGGTGCAGATCGCCAAGGTGATCGGTTTCACGAGCCTCACCTTCGGCCTCGGCGGCATGGCGCTCGGCGGCCTCGTGCTGTTGACCGAGCCGGAGGTGATCCCCTTCTTCGGCGAACACCTGCCCGACTGGGCCTTGCGCCTGCTCGCGCTGCCGCTGTGGGGGGCAGTGGCGGCCTATATCGTGCTCTCGCGCTTCTACCGCGCGATCCGCCTCTTCGGGCAGGAGATCGAACTGCCCGGCCTGCGCATGGCCCTGGCCCAGACCGGTCTCGCCACCATCGATGTGGCGGTCACGGCGGCGATCTTCTACGCCCTGCTGCCGCCGGCCGAAGGCCTTTCCTTCGTCAGGTTCGTGGGCATCTACCTGGCGGCCTATGCGCTCGGCATCTTCGCCTCGGTCCCGGGCGGGCTCGGCGTGTTCGACAGTGCGATCCTGCTCGGCCTCGCCCCCTATCTCGACCCGGCCGAGGTGGTGGGCGCCCTCCTCGTCTTCCGGCTGTTCTACTACATCGTGCCGCTGTTCATGGCCGGCACCCTGTTTGCGGGCTTCGAACTGTCGCAGCGCGGGGCGGTGCTGGAGCGCTTCCAGGCGCTGGTCCGCGGTGCCGGCCCGCTCGAGCCGCCGCTGCTTGCGGGGCTCGTTGCTCTGTCGGGAGCGCTGCTGCTCTTTCTCGGTGCCCTGCCCGACGGCGGCCCTGCCCCGGCTGGCGAGAGGGGCGCCATGCTCGCCGCGACCTCGCCCTTTGCCGCCTCGCTGGCCGGCTCGCTCCTGCTCGTGATGGGCTATGGCCTGGCGCGGCGGCTGCACATGGCCTGGGCCGGGGCAGCCGTGCTGCTGCCGGCGGGGGCCGTGACGGCCTGGCTGGGCGGCCACGGCCCGGCGGTGGTGCCCTTGCTCGGCGTGCTGGCCCTGCTGCTGGCCATGCGGCGCGCCTTCTACCGCCGGTCGCGCCTGCGGACCGAACCGCTCTCGCCCGAGGCGGCGGTGCCGCTCGCCACCGTCGCGGTCTGCGGGCTGACGCTCGCCCTGGTCGGCCAGCGCGTCGAGATGCGGCAGAATGCTTGGTGGGAAGTGGTGGTGGCTGCCGATGCGCCGCCGGGCCTGCGCTTCACCGTCGGGCTGACGGCGGTGCTGCTCTTGGCCGGGGCAGCCCGCTTGCTGCGGCCGGCGCGGATCCGGCCGCTGCCCTATGATGCGCGGGCGCGCCAGCTGCTGGCCGAGTGGCACGTGCAGCCGCCGCCCCGCGCCGACGGCCTCTTGCTGGGTGAGGCGGGGCGCGCCGCCATAGCCTTCAGCCGCCACCCCCAGGTCTGGGTGGCGCATGGCGACCCGGCGGGGGATGCCGAGGATGCGGTGAGCGCCATCTGGCGCTTCCGCGACCTGTGCGAGAGGATGGGCGTGCGCCCGGCCTTCCTCGATGTGGGAGAGGAACGGCTGGGCCTCTATGCCGATATCGGCCTGACGGCAGTCCCCATGCCGGGCCGGCCCGGCCGTTTCCTCGCCTGCCGGGCGGAGCTCGACCTCGAACGGGTGCTCGCCTTGGCTTGACGCAGCCCGCGGCGCTGGCCATGCACCGGCCATGAGCCGGATTGCCCGCCGCGGCGCCCTTGCGCTGCCCGCCCTCCTTGCCCTGCCGCGCCTGCCGCGCGCCCAGGCTTTTCCCACCCGCCCGCTGCGCGTCATCGTGCCCTTCGCCGCCGGCGGTGCCGCCGACAGCGCAGCGCGCACCATCTTCCCGCCTATGGCCGAAAGGCTGGGTCAGCCGATCGTCGTGGAGAACCGCAGCGGTGCCGGCGGCTCGATCGGCGCGGCCGAGGTGGCGCGGGCCGCCCCCGACGGGCATACCCTGCTGTTCGATGCGTCCTCGCATCTCGTCAACCCGCACCTGATGCGCGGGCTGCCCTTCGACTACACCACCGCCTTCACGCCCATCTCCCAGGTCGTGATCTTTCCGCAGGTGCTGGCGGTCAAGGCCGATCTGCCCGTGACCACGCTGGGCGAGTTCATCGCGCTCGCCCGCACCCGGCCAGGGGGGCTGTCGATCGGCACCCAGGGCAACGCCACCGCCGGTCATCTCGGGCTGGTGGCCTTCAGCCGGGCGGCCGGCATTCAGCTGACCCATGTGCCCTATCGCGGCGGGGCCGATGCGGCGCGCGACCTGGCAGCCGGGGCGCTGGATGGGGTCTTCATTACGCTCCTCTCGGCCCGGCCGATCGTCGATGCCGGGCGAGCGCGCTTCATCGCCCTGGCCAGCAACCGCCGCAGCCCCCTGCGCCCGGCCGTGCCGACCTTCGCCGAGAGCGGAGTGCCGGGTGTCGAGATCTCGGAATGGGCAGCGCTCTTCGCCCCGGCGGGCACGCCCACGGCGATCACCCTCGCCCTCTACGGCACGCTGCGCGATGTGTTGGGCTTGGCCGAGGTGCGCGAGCGTCTGGCCAATCTGGGCGCCGAGCCGCTGGGCAGCACGCCGGAGGAGTTCGCCCGCTTCGTCGCCCGGGTCAGGGAGGAGAACGGCCAGATCGTGCGCGAGGCGGGCATCCGGCTTGATTGACCGGCGCGCGCTGCTGGTCCTTGCCGCCCTGCCCCTTCAGGCAGGGCGGGCCGCTCAGGAGGCGGGGCCGAGCTTGCCGCCGCCCCCCCTTGCCCCGCCGGAGGAGTTCGCCTCCCTGCCGGGCCAGCCGGTGGCGGCGATGGCCGCTCACCCTGCGATCGGGCCGCGGCTGCGCGCCATGGCCGCCGGGCGCCAGCGGCTGGTGGCCGAAGCCTTGCGCGGCAGGGGGCCGGCCGTGGTGTGGGAGGGGGGCTGGCTGTCGGGCTGGGCGGCGGCGGGAGAGCTGCGCTGCTTCCTGGCCTATGAACCGCGGGCCGAGCAGGTGGCCCTGATGCTGTGGGAGGGCAACCGGCCGAGCCTGTTTATTCCCCCGCGCTGGGCCCCCTGGCCCGAGGCTTTGCGCCCGGCGCTGCGCCGCTTCAACCCCGAGATCGAGGCGCAGCTCCGCTTCGGTTGAGGCCTGGGCGACCCGGCCGGGGCAGCCGGCCGGACCGCTGCGGGTCAGGCCGCGGCTTCCGGCTGTGCCTCGGGCTTCGGGCCGCTGTCCTGGCCCTTCGCCGCCGGGTCGCGGTCGACGAGTTCGATCACCGCCATCGGCGCCATATCGCCGTAGCGGAAGCCGGCGCGCAGCACCCGGCAGTATCCGCCCGGGCGATGGCGGTAGCGTTCGGCCAGCGGCCCGAACAGCTTCTCCACCACCTTCTCATCCCGCAGCTGGGCGTAGGCTTGGCGCCGCGCATGCAGCCCGCCGCGTTTGCCGAGCGTGATGATGCGCTCGACATAAGGGCGAAGCTCCTTCGCCTTGGGCAGGGTGGTGGTGATCTGTTCGTGCTTGAGCAGGCTGGTGGCCATGTTCCGGAGCATGGAGAGCCGATGCGCCGTGGTGACGCCGAGCTTCCGGTGGGCCATGCGGTGACGCATGATGTTCTCCCTCTTCCGCCTGTGGCGGGCATGCCATCCAACCCCCGGGGGCGGCCGCGCGCCGGCTCCGGAGGCCAAGACCGTGCCGGCCGCGGGCCGGCTTGGGGCCGGCTCAGAAGGGTTCCTCGACCTTCTTCGCCAGCTCCTCGATGTTCTCGGGCGGCCAGCCCGGCACCGTCATGCCGAGGCTGAGCCCCATGGAGGCGAGCACCTCCTTGATCTCGTTCAGCGACTTCCGGCCGAAGTTCGGCGTGCGCAGCATCTCCTGCTCGGTCTTCTGCACCAGATCGCCGATGTAGACGATGTTGTCGTTCTTCAGGCAGTTGGCGCTGCGGACCGAGAGTTCGAGCTCCTCCACCTTGCGCAGCAGGTTGCGGTTGAAGGGCAGCTCCTCCTGCACCTGCTCCGGCTGGCGGGCCCGCGGCTCTTCGAAGTTGATGAACAGCTGCAGCTGCTCCTGCAGGATGCGCGCGGCGATCGCCACCGCATCGTCGGGCGCGACGGTGCCGTTGGTCTCGACCTCGAGGACCAGCCGGTCATAGTCGGTGACTTGGCCGACGCGGGTCGGCTCCACCCGGTAGGCCACGCGGCGGACCGGCGAATAGATGGCATCGACCGGGATGAAGCCGATCGGCGCATCCTCCGGTCGATTCATCGCCGCCGGGACATAGCCCTTACCGGTCTGCACCGTCAGCTCCATGGACAGGTGGGTGCCCTCATCCAGGGTGCAGAGGACCAGTTCGGGATTGGCGATCTCGATGTCGCCGGTGACCTGGATCTGGGCCGCGGTCACCTCGCCCGGGCCGCGTGCCTCGAGGGTCAGGCGGCGGCTGCCCTCGCCGGGCATGCGGATGGCCAGCTGCTTGATGTTGAGGATGATATCCGTCACATCCTCGCGCACGCCGGGGATGCTGCTGAATTCGTGCAACACCCCGTCGATGCGCACGCCGGTCACGGCCGCCCCCTGCAGCGAGGAGAGCAGCACGCGCCGCAGCGCATTGCCGAGGGTCACGCCGAAGCCGCGCTCGAGCGGTTCGGCAATCAAGGTGGCGAAGCGGGTTGGGTCAGCGCCCGGCTCCACGTCCAGCCGGTCCGGGCGGATCAGGGAGCGCCAGTTGCGTTCCAGCACAGCGATCAAGTCTCCGAGTGGATTGTGCGGCGCGGCGGCTCAGACCCGGCGACGCTTGCGCGGGCGGCAGCCGTTGTGCGGGATCGGCGTCACGTCCTTGATCGCGGTGACGTAAAAGCCCACCGACTGCAGCGCGCGCAGAGCGGACTCGCGGCCGGCACCGGGGCCGCTGACCATGATCTCGATGGTTTCCATGCCGTGTTCCCGCGCCTTGCGGCCGGCATCCTCGGCCGCCATCTGCGCGGCATAGGGCGTGCTCTTCCGGCTGCCCTTGAAACCCTGCGTACCGGCCGAAGACCAGGCAATGGTGTTGCCCTGGCTGTCGGTGATGGTCACGATGGTGTTGTTGAAGGTCGCCAGAACATGCGCCACGCCGGTGGTGATGTTCTTGCGCTCCTTCTTGCGCGGGCGGGAGGCAGTGGCAGGGGGACGGGCCATCTTACTTGGTCACCTTCTTCTTGCCGGCGATCGGCACGGCCTTGCCCTTGCGGGTGCGGGCATTGGTGTGGGTCCGCTGGCCGCGCACGGGCAGGCCGCGGCGATGGCGCAGGCCGCGATAGCAGGCCATGTCCATCAGCCGCTTGATGTTCATCGCCACTTCGCGCCGCAGATCGCCTTCCACACGGTATTCGCGGTCGATCAGCTCGCGGATCTTGAGGATCTCGGCATCGGTCAGTTCATTCACCCGCCGTTCGGGGGGGATGCCGAGCGCGTTGCAGATGTCCTTGGCGTTCTTCGGCCCGATGCCGTAGATGTAGCGCAGTGAGATCTCGACGCGCTTGTTCGTGGGGATATTCACGCCGGCGATACGCGCCACGGTGCTTCTCCTGTGCTCTCACGTCCGCGACCCGGACGCGCCGCAGGGGCGCCGGCCGGGGATGATGGTGCCAATGATGATCGCCGGCAGAACCGTGCCGGTACCGGATGAGGGCGGGGGACTACACCCGCCGTGCCTCTGAGTCAACCGCATCTCCACCCCTCAGGATAGCGGCCAGCGCGGCGGACACGCTGTCCATATCAGCCATGCCATCCACCGCCCGCAGCTTGCCCTGGGCCCGGTAGTAGGGCAGCAGCGGCGCGGTCTGGCGGTGATAGGCAGCCAGCCGCGCCGCCACCGTCTCCGCCTTGTCGTCGGCCCGGCGGACGAACTCCCGCCCGCCGCATTTGTCGCATACCCCCTCGCGCGCCGGGCGCTTGAACTTGTCGTGATAGCCCTCGCCACAGGAGGCGCAGGTGAAGCGGCCGGCAATGCGCTCAATCAGCGCCGCATCATCGACCTGCAGTTCGATGACATGGTCCAAAGCCAGCCCCTTCTCGGCCAGCATGGCATCCAGCGCCTCGGCCTGCGGCAGGGTGCGGGGGAAGCCATCCAGGATGAAGCCCTTGGCCGCATCGGGGCGAGAGACACGGGCGGCCAGCATGGCCGTGATGATGGAATCGGGCACCAGATCGCCCCGCTCCATGATCGCCTTGGCCTCGAGCCCGATCGGGGTGCCCGCCTTGACCTCGGCCCGCAGCATGTCGCCGGTCGAGATCTGGAGGAGACCGAACTTCTCCTCCAGCCTCTTGGCTTGGGTCCCTTTCCCCGCCCCCGGCGGCCCAAGAAGGATGAGGTTCATCAGCGCAAGCCCCCGCGGCCAGGCGCGCCGCGACCACCGAGGCGGGCCTTCCTGATCAGACCTTCATACTGGTGCTGGAACAGGTGCGATTGCACCTGCGCCACGGTATCCATGGTCACGGTGACGATGATGAGGAGCGACGTGCCACCGAAATAGAAGGGCACCCCGTAGTTGGCGATCAGGAGCTCCGGGATCAGGCAGACGATGCAGAGATAGATCGCACCGACCGCGGTCAGCCGCGTCAGCACGCGATCGAGATATTCCGCCGTGTTCTGCCCCGGCCGGATTCCCGGCACGAAGCCGCCATATTTCCTGAGGTTGTCCGCCGTCTCCGCCGGGTTGAACACCACCGCCGTGTAGAAGAAGGCGAAGAAGACGATCAACACCATATACAGCAGCATGTAGGCCGGCTGCCCGTGGCCGAGCTGCGCCGCCAGCCACTGCAGCCAACCCCCCGCCTCCGTATCGGTGCTGAAACCGGCAATGGTGGCCGGCAACAACAACAGGGAGGAGGCGAAGATCGGCGGGATCACCCCGGCGGTATTGAGCTTGAGCGGCAGATGGGTGCTCTCCCCGCCCATCATCCGGTTGCCGACCTGGCGCTTCGGATACTGGACGGGAATGCGCCGCTGGGCCCGCTCGACGAAGACCACGCCCGCGATGATGAGCACCGCAGCGATCAGGAAGAAAATGATGAAA
>JANWYF010000069.1 GCA_025057055.1 Rhodovarius sp.
GTGCGCCACGGGGCCGGCCGGTGGCCTGACTGGGGTCCGTTTTGACGCCGGCCGTGTGCTGATGCGCACGCACAGCAGCGAACTGTCGATCGGTGGGGGCGAGGGCGGCGCAGGAGCAGCCAGCGCCGCCAAGACCCGCAGCCCCTCGCCTGCCTCGGCCGAGCGCCTGCGGACCGTCGCCCACGGCCCGCAGCGCCCAGGCAGGTTGTGCTCGGGCAAGACCGGGCGCGGCGCGCGGAAGATCACACCAGCACCCGCCCATTCCCCCACCCCAGCCGCGGCGGCTTCGGCCAAGACGGCCAGAGGAGCGCCCAGCCCCACCCGTGCCGGTCCAGGCGCGCGCGATCTCCCCACCCTTCTCACTTCCAGGAGGCTACAACCACTTCCCACGCCGCACCACCATATCGCGCCAGGGGTTGGACTTGGTTGGCGCGACGGGTCGGACCTACCCCGCAAACCGTGCAAACTCCCGCGCCAGGGCGGTGTAGATGTCGCGCTTGAAATCGACCGCGAGCGCCGGCAGTTCCGCCAGCTCCACCCAGCGCCAGGCGTCGAACTCCGGATGGGGGTCGAGGTCGAGGCGGATGTCGGCATCCTCCCCCAGGAAGCGCAGGGCGAACCATTTCTGCCGCTGCCCGCGCCAGCGCCCGCCCAGCGCCTTGCCGAGCAGATGCGGCGGCAGGTCGTAGGTCAGCCAGCCCGGGTATTCGCCGATGATCTCGGCGCGGTCGGTGCCGATCTCCTCCTTGAGCTCGCGCAGCACGGCGATGCGCGGATCCTCCTCCGGATCCATGCCGCCCTGCGGCAGTTGCCACCCGCCGGGCGCGCCTTCGGCATTGGGAAGATCAGCGCGGCGGGCAACCAGCACGAGGCCTGCCGGGTTGAAGAGCACGGCCCCCACATTGGGGCGGTAGGGAAGATCGCTCATGCCCGCGGTGTAGAGCGCTTCGCGGCGGCAGGAAATTCCAGACCGGCCGGGTCTCGAGGCCGGGCTTCGCAAGCCGGCCAGGACCACCGCGCCCCGGGGGAGTGGTCCTGGCGTCCGGCCTCGTCGGCATGCCGCCGGGCGCCGGGCTCGCGCCGCTCGAGCTTGCCCTCTCGGCCGGGTTTGGCCCCCTCCGGCGGCGCAGCCAGGCGCCCCGCGCCTTCCGCCGAGGGCAGATCGCGCGGGGCCGTCACCAGCCACGGGCTGCCGCTGCTCGATAAGCTGAGGCCGGGCGACCTGCATGCGGGCATGGGAGGCGGGAATGGCTCTAGCGGAGCAGGGCGGAGAGCGGCAGCAGAGCCGGCCCCTCGGCGGGCAGGGCGGCGGCCCAGCCGGCGATGGCGGCGATGGCGGCCGGGGTGGCCTCCTGCACCAGCCCGACGGCGGTGCCGCGGGCGGCGGCAAGCGCCTGGAGTTCGGCCAAGGCGCGGCGGATCGCTGCCTCGGAGGGGACCTCATCCAGGAGCATATCCACCGCCCGCCCCGGCACCTGCGTCGGCGCCCGCGCGCCCGGCCGCGCATCGAGGTAGAGCAGCCCTCGCGCGGCCAGCCCGGCCTGCATCGCTTCGAAGGGTTCGGGCAGGGCGGCGAAGCGTTCCCCGCGCAGCGGGCCGAGCGCGCCCAGCGCTCCGATCGCTCCCGGCAGCCGCGCGAGCAGCCAGAGCAGACGCTCCTCGTTCTGCGCCGGGGTGAGGGTGGTGAGCAGCGCCCGCGGCCCCGGGTCGTGGAGCGGATAGCCTTCGGGCTCCATCGGCAGCGAAACCAGGAACTCCATCCCCCGGGCGCGCGCTGCCTCGGCCAAGGCGGGCAGGCGCGGGGCATAGGGGTCGAAGGCGAGGGTGATGTCCGGCGGCAGGGTGGCGATCGCCGCCTCGGCCACGGCGTGGTTGAGGCCGAGGCCGCCCAGCACCACCGCCATGGCCGGCCGGGGCAGCGGGCCCGGTGGCAGGCTGCGCGCATAGGCGAGGCGAGGCAGGCGGCCATCGGCGCCGATTCGCGGCAGCGGGCCATGCGGCCCAGGCTCGAGCAGCGCGGGATCGGGGGCGGCGATCCGCCCAGGGGCTGCTGCCGGCGGCGCGGCGCTGCGGCCGAGGGTGGGGGCGGGGGCTGGCGCCGAGGGAGCGGGCGGGGCGGGGGCGGCGCGGCTAGGCTCGGCCCCGGCCGGC
>JANWYF010000117.1 GCA_025057055.1 Rhodovarius sp.
GGCAGGGCCTCGAGGCGCGCCGGCCCCCCGGCCGGGCGGGAGGCCGCGGCCTCCAGCCACGCGGCGTTGTCGGAGGGGAACACGGAGGAATCCGCCCGGTGGTCCACCACCAGCACCGGCACGCTCGTCTCGGCGAGGCGCGCCGGCCCATCCGCGCGCGAGGCGGCGGACCACTGGCTGAGCCAGGACCGCAGCGTGGAGAAGCGCCCCATGGCGTTGGCCGCGCGGTTCACCGCCCGCGGATCGCCCCAGATCGAGCCCGCCGCGCGCTCGTTCGGATCGAGCGAGAGGTCGAGGAAGCGCGGATCGGCATGGGTGCGGTGGACGAGCAGCGCCTCGTCCTGCGGGCCGGAGGGATCGGCCCCCAGCATGCGAAGCCGCGCGCGCACCCGCTCCTCGATGCGGTCGCGCCGGGCGCGCTGGCGCTCGCGGTAGGCGGCAAGCCACGCCGGATCGTAGGGCGGGCCGTTCGCGGGGTTGAACATGTCCCAGGCGGGGTCGGTCGCCTGCGGGTCGGCCTCGTCGATCACCGAGGGATCGAGCCAGGCGAGGAGCGTGCGCGCCCGCCCCGGATGGGCGGCGAAGAGGGCGATCGCATCCGCAGGCGGAGTCTCCTCCGGCGCGAGCGGGAAGGGCCTGCCGCAGGGCAGGTCGTGCAGGAAGCGGCGTTCCGCCTGCGCCTGGTAGAGCGAGACGAGCGCCCCCCCGCCGGAGTTGCCGAGCAGCAGCACGCGGCCGAACCCCGCCTCGCGCAGGTGCCGCACCCCCGCGCCGAGATCGGCGATCGCCTGCTCCATCAGCAGGGTGGTGTCGTTGCCGGCGTAGCGCGTGTTGAGGGCGAGCGCCGCGATCCCCCGCGCCGCCAGCGGCGCGAGGAGGTAGTGGTTGAGGAAGTTCGAGGTGGGATGCGCGAGCACCGCCGCGCTCCGCGCCCCGGGCGGCGCAAGCAGCCGGCCGTAGATCCGCGGGGCGGCCTGGTTGAGGCCCGACTGGCTCTCCCCGGCCGCGCCGGGGCGGCCGGGCAGGATCAGGAGGCGCTCCTCCATCGCCTCAGGCCCTGGCCGCCTTCTCCGCCGTCCAGGCGGCCAGCCGCGCATGCGGATCCGGCGCCCGGGCGGCGAGCTCCTCCTCCTCGAGCGTGCGGGTGGTGAGCTCGACGCGCAGGCCGTTCGGGTCGAACACGTAGATGGACTTGATGAAGTGGTGGTCCGTCACGCCCACCACGCGGTGGCCGGCGGCCTCGAGCCGCGCCTTGGCCGCAAGCAGGGCGGCCTCGTCCGGCACCTCGAGGGCGATATGCGTCACCCACTCCGGCGTGTTGGGCGAGGGAAGCGGGCCCTGGCCGTCGCCGAGGTCGAAGAAGGCGAGGAAGGAACCGTCGCCCATGCGGAAGAAGATGTGCAGGTGCGGCGTCTCCTCTCCGGTCGAGGGCACGCGGGGGTTGTGGATCACGTGGGCGAGCGGCAGGCCGAGCAGGTCCTCGTAGAAGGCGCGGGTCTCCTCGGCGTCTCGGCAGCGCCAGGCGAAGTGGTGCAGGCCCCGGATCGGGGGCGGCGGGGTCATGGGCGTTCCTCCTTGGGCGTGTTGCGCGCCGGCGCGCGCCGCCCCTACAGTCGTGCGGCGGGGGGCATCTTGCGCCCCTTGGGCAGCGGGGGGAAGCGGAAGCATGGCGGGGATCACGCGGCGGGCGCTCGGCGCCCTAACGCTCGCGGGGGCGGTCACGCAGGCGAAGCCGATCCGGGCGCAGGGGCCGATCCGTCTGCGCCTCGGGCATGGGGTGCCGGCGCCGCATCCGGTCTCGCAGTGGCTTGCCCGCTGGGCCGAACGGGTGGGGCGCGAGACGAACGGGGCGCTGCAGATCGAGGTGTTCCCGGGCGGCCAGCTCGGCCCCATGCAGGCCTATTACGACCTGATCCGCCGCGGCGCGGTGGACATCGGCTGGATCCTGCACGGCTCGACGCCGGACCGCTTCCCGCTCACCGGCCTCGTCGAGCTGCCCTTCACTGTCTCCACCGCCGCCATCGGCACGCGCGTGCTGAACGAGCCCGAGATACGGGCGCGGCTCGAGCCGGAGCACCGCGGCCTCAAGGTGCTGTTCCTCATGACGCACCAGGCCGGGCATCTTCTCACCGTCACCCGCCCCGTGCGCACGGTGGCGGATCTGCGCGGGATGCGGATCCGCTTCCCCTCCGGCCCGACGCGGGCGCTGCTCGCCGGGCTCGGCGCCTCGCCGGTGGCGATGCCGCCGCAGGCGATCGCCGAGAACATCGAGCGGGGCGTGGTGGACGGGCTGCTGATGGACTACGGGGGCGCGGGCATCGCCTGGCGGCTGGCCGGCATCGTCAAGCACAGCCTGGAGATCGGGGCCTATGTCGCCTCCTTCGCCATCGCGATGAACGAGGATTCCTACAACCGCCTGCCCCCCGACCTCCGCCGCGCCTTCGACGCCACGCTGGCGGATGCGCCCGCTGAGGTCGGGCCGCTGTGGGACGGGCTGGACGGCCCGGGCAAGGCCGCGCTGGTGCAGGGGGGCATGGAGGCGCTCGTGCCCACGCCCGAGGCGATGGCCGAGTTCCGCGCCATCGGCCGGCGCGTCGGCCAGGAGATCATCGCCGAGACCGACCGCCGCGGCCTGCCCGCTTCGGCCACCTACCAGGCGATCCTGTCGGCCGCCGAACGCCACGCGCGCGGGGCGTGAGCCACACGGGCCCCGTCTGCCGCGCCGTCTCGGCGCTGCTCGCCCCGCCGCTGCGCCTGCTCGGCGCCGCGGCCATCGCCGCCATGGCCGGCGTGACGCTGGCCGACATCCTGCTCCGCGCCACCATCCGCCTGCCCATCCCGGGGGTGGTGGAGGTGGTCGAGGTGTCGCTCGCTCTGGCCACCTTCGCCGGCATCGCGCTCGCCTTCCTGCGCGGCGAGCATGTGGCGGTGGATCTGCTCGGGCGCCTGCCGCGCCGGCTGCTGCTTCTGCTCGATTCGGCGGTGGCCGCCGCGGTGATCGCCCTGCTGCTGCTGCTCGTGTGGCTCCTGCGCGAGGATGTGGCCGATGCGGCGGAGTTCGGCGATGCCACCGCCGTGCTCGGCATCCCGGTTGCGATCCCGCTCGCCGCGGTGGTCGGCGGCTTCGCCGCCTCGGCGGTGGCGCTGGCTGCGCGCGCGCTCGATGCCCTGCTCGCGCTCGCGCGGGGGTGAGGGATGTCGGCCGAGCTCGTGGCCCTGCTCGCCTTCCTCGGGCTGCTCGCGGCGATCGGGCTGCGCGTGCCGATCGGGGCGGCCCTCTTCGGCGCGGGCTTCCTCGGCACCGTGGCGCTCGACGGCTTCCCGCGCGCGGCGGTGGCGCTCGCCGCCGTGCCGAAGGAGATGGTGAACGGCTACTCCTTCTCGGTGGTGCCGCTGTTCGTGCTGATGGGGGCGATCGCCGCGCGCGCCGGCCTCTCGCGCGAGCTCTACGAGGCGGCGCGCGCGCTCGGCCGCGGGCGGGGGCGGGGCTCGCTCGCCTCGGCCACCATCGGCGCCTGCGCGCTGTTCGGGGCGATCTGCGGCTCCTCGGTGGCGACGGCGGCGACGATGAGCCGCGTCTCCATCCCCGAGATGCGGCGGGCGGGCTACGCCGATGCCCTCTCGGCGGGGGCGGTGGCGGCGGGCGGCACGCTCGGCATCCTGATCCCGCCTTCGGTGGTGCTGGTGGTGTACGGGCTGATCGCGCAGCAGTCGCTCGCCGCGCTGTTCGCCGCCGCGCTGCTGCCCGGCATCCTGCTCACCCTGTTCTGCATCCTGGTGGTGTGGGGGATCGTCCGGCTCCGGCCCGGCTGGGCGCCGCCCGCGCCGGCGTCGGAGGAGGGGCGCGGGCGGCTCGCCCGGCTCGGCGCCGCGTGGCAGGTGCTCGGCATCTTCGCCCTCTCGCTCGGCGGCATCTATCTCGGCTGGTTCAGCGTGACGGAGGCGGCGGCCGTCGGCGCCGGGGCGACGGCGGCGGTGGCGCTGGCGGGCCGGCGCCTCTCCTGGCGCGGGCTCCTCGCCGCCATCGAGGAATCCGTCCTGCTCTCGGCCTCGCTGTTCTTCATCTTCCTCGGTGCGCTCGTGTTCGCCCGGTTCGTCGCCGTCACCCGGCTGCCGGCGATGCTTGCCGAGTGGGTGGCCGCCTCGGGGCTGCCGGTGTTGGCGGTGATGGCGCTCATCGTGCTGTTCTTCCTGGTGCTCGGCTGCTTCCTCGAGACGATGAGCATGGTGCTCGTCACCGTGCCGGTGCTGCTGCCGGTGGTGGAGGCGCTCGGCTTCCATCCGGTGTGGTTCGGCGTGCTGATCGTGGTGGTGGCCGAGATGGGGCTGATCACCCCGCCCGTCGGGATGAACCTGTTCGTCATCCGCGCCGCGGAACCGGGCATTCCGCTCTCCACCATCGCCTACGGCTCGGCCTTCTTCCTCCTTGCGCATCTCGCGCTGGTGGCGGTGCTGGTGCTGGCGCCCGGGGTTGCGATGTGGCTGCCTTCGCAGCTGTAGCGGGGGCCGGCGCGGGCGCGGCCGGGCTTGCGGCGCGCCGCTGCCGCGCTAGCCTTCCCCCCATGGAGGGAGACGGCCCGGCATGAACGACGCACGCCGACCGGCACCGCCCGGCCTGCTGCCGCTCCGGACCGTCGCCGCCTCGCTCGTGCGGCCAGACCCGCAGCCCGTCTTCCGGCCGCGGCGCCCGGGGCTGGGCGGGGCAGGTGCTTCCCGCCGCCACCGAGGCGGGGCGGCGCGTCTCGGCGCAGGAGGCGGAGCGCCGCGTGCTCCTGCTCGCCCACCCGGATTTCCCCCGCCCGGCCGAGACCCGCGCGCTCCTCGTCGGCATCCGGATGCTGCCCGGCGGAGAGGGCGCGCCGGCGCATCGCCACAGCCAGTCCGCCCTGCGCATGGTGCTGGCGGGCGAGCCGCTCGAGATGCGCCGGGGCAACCTGATCCTGACCCCGGGCGGCGCCTGGCACGCCCCTGCCAAGCCCTCCGGGGGGGCGATGATCTGGCTCGACGGGCCGGATGGGCCGGTGGTGAACCAGCTTGGCCTCGGGCTCTACGAGCATGGCGAGGATGCCGGCCCGGCCCGGCCGGAGGGCTTCTCGGCCGCCACCTTCGGGCGATCGCTGCTGCCGGATCGGCCGGCCGCGGCGCCCTCCGTGCCGCCGGCCTTCCGCGCGCCGCAGCTCCGCTACCCTTACGCGGATGCGCTCGCCGCGCTCGCGGCGCTGGCCGCCGCCGGGCCGCCCGATCCGCGGCACGGCTACCGGATCCGCTACGCCAACGCGCTGACGGGGGGGCATGTGCTCGCCACCATCGGCGCCTTCCTCTCGCTGCTGCCCGAGGGCTTCGCAGGCGCACCCGCCCGCGCGACCGACAGCCGCGTGCTGGTGGTGCTTGAAGGCGAGGGCGAGAGCGAGATCGGCAGCGAGCGCATCCCCTGGCGCGAGGGCGACATCCTGGCGGTGCCAAACTGGACGCGCCTTGCCCTTCGCGCCGCGAGGCGATCGGTGATCTTCGCCTTCTCCGACATCGCGCTACAGCAGCGCCTCGGGCTGTGGCGCGAGGACGACCCATCCCGGGAGGACCCATGATTGCCATACGCGTTCTTGCCTTCGCGCTCGGCCTCGCGATCGCCGCGCCCGCCCTGGCGCAGCCGGTGCGCCACGCGATCGACCCCGAGCACGCCTGGGTGACGTTCCGGCTGAGCCACCTCGGCTTCGCGCAGGCGATCGGAACCTTCCACAACGTGAGCGGCGAGATCCATTTCGATCCGCAGAACCCGGCAGCGAGCCGCGTGGTGGCGAGCATCGACGCGCGCACCGTGAACACCGGACTGCCCGCGCGCGACGAGTGGATCCGCGCGGAGGCCCAGCTCAACACCGCCGCCCACCCGGCCATCACCTTCCGCTCCACCGCCATCGCGGTGACAGGCGAGAACCGCGGGCGCATGGAGGGGATGCTCTCGATTCGCGGGGTGGAGCGCCCGGTGGTGCTCGACGTCACCTTCAACCGCGCCGGGATCAACCCGATCAACCGGCTGCCGACGATCGGCTTCTCCGCCACCGGCACCATCCGCCGCTCGGAGTTCGGCATTTCCGCCTTCCTTGGGCCGCTCGGCGACGAGATCTCGGTGACGATCGAGATCGAGGCGAACCGCCCCGCCTCGTGAGGTGGGAGCATGCCCTCTCGCCGGGCGGAGGGGGGGTGCCGCCCTTCGTCCGGCCCCTTGCACGTGCCGGCGGGATGGTGCGTGGGGCGTTTCGCAGCAGTGTCGGAACGCTTGCGGTTCGCCCCCGCGGCATGTGGCGGGCATGCTGTCCCGTCCGCGGTGAAGGCGGGAACTGGTGCCTCGTCGTCCCGCCACCCGCCACAGGATCATCCCGAGGGTACCTCAGGCGTTCGTCGCCCGGCGGAACCGCCCGCGTCGGCGACGACGCGCCCGGTCCTGCCTTCCCGTCACCCTTCTTGGGCGCGTGGCAAGTCCACGAGGTCCGGAGAGACGGTCTGCCCCCGGCGGTCATCGCCGGGCGCGGCGGGAACGCCATCGGTGCGGGCGGAACCGGGAAGCCGACCGAGAGCCCCGACAGCCCCGCCCCGACAGCGGTGCCCAGCATCTGGCCGAAGTCTTCAGGTCGGGCGCCCGCCGACAATGTTGCCGCCCTGGCGCCGGCCTGATGCAGTTGCTTACATCCACGGAATGGAGATGCCCTTCCGTCTTCCTCCCATCCGGCTGCTGGACTTCACCTTCGTGCCTCACGCAACGATGGTGGTGCAGTCCTATCCCGGGTCGGCCTGGCGCGGGGCGTTCGGGCATGCGCTGAAGCGCATCGTCTGCGCCATGCGCCTCAGGCCGTGCGACGGCTGCGCGCTGTCCGCCGTGTGCATCCACCCGGCCTTCTTCGGCGGCGGCGCGGCGGAGGAGGCAAGCCGACCGTTCATCCTCTGCCCCGATCGCGCGCCCCGCGACGGCCTTCTGCGGGCGGGCCGGCCCTTCCGGCTGCGGCTGACGCTGCTGCCCTCGGCGGCTGCGGTCGCTCCCTACGCGGTGCGCGCCCTCCTCGCGGCGGCCGAGAACGGGCTGACCGCGCGCCGGGTCCCTCTCATCTGCACCGATATGCGCGACGGCGCCACCGGCCGGCCGTTCGATCCCTCCGGGTTCCTGCCGGAGCCGGCGGGCCAGGCCTGCCCTCCGGCACCGGCCGCCGTGCGGCTGCGGTTCACGACGCCGCTCCGGATCCGTCTGCGCGGCGATCTGCTGACCGGGGACAGCCTGTCGCCCCAGCATCTGGTCGCGGCGTCGGCACGACGGTTGCGCCTGCTCGGCTTCGCTCTGCCGGAGGGGGCGGCCGAGGCGGCGCAGGCCGAAGCCGGGAACCTGCGCTTCGACGATCCTCGGTTCGGCTGGCTCGAGACGACACGCTTCTCCAGCCGGCAGAACACCGCCATGCAGATGGGGGGCATCGTCGGCGAGGCGAAGCTTGATCTCCGGCAGGCACCCCATGCGTGGCCGCTGCTGTGGGCGGCGACCGTCCTGCATCTCGGCAAGGGGGCCAGCATGGGTTTCGGGCGGATCGAGGCGGAGGCGCTCTGAGATGGCCCGAGGGCTGCATCTCCTGGCCTTGGCCGGCCTCTCCCCGCAGGTGGTGACAGAGACGGTGTGGTGCCTCGCCAAGGCCGACCCGCCGCGTATCCCGCAACGGATCACCGTGCTGACAACCGGCGCGGGCCGCAGCCTGGGGGAAGGGGTGTTGCCCGGGGCTCTCGCACGGCTCGCCGCGCAGCTCGGCCAGGCGCTTCCGCGGCCCGAGTGGCGCATCCTCGCCGCGCCCGGGGGCGAGCCGCTCGAGGACATCGCCACCGACGCGGACAACCGCATCGCCGCCGACGCGATCCTGGCCGAGATCGCCGCAGCGACGCTCGATCCGGAGACGGACCTGCACGTCTCGCTCGCGGGCGGGCGCAAGACGATGGGGGCGCTGGCGGCGCTCTCCCTCAGCCTGTGCGGGCGCGAGACGGATGTGCTGTCGCACGTGCTCGTCGATCCGCGCTTCCAGGGCAGGCCCGACTTCTTCTTCCCGCCCGATCCTCCGGAATCGCTCGTGCTCGAGGACGGCACCGCCGTCAGCACCGCCGACGCCGCGCTGACGCTCGCGGAGATCCCCTTCGTCCGGCTGCGGTCGCAGTGGCGCCCGGCGCAGGAACACGGCCCCTTCGCCGAGACCGTGCGGGCGGTGCAGCAGCGCCTGATGCCGCCGCGGCTGGAGCTGGACGTGTCCTGCCTGTCGGTGCGGGTCGGCCCGCAGCAGTTGCGCCTTCCGCCCTCCCTGTTCGGCACGCTCTGGTGGTTCGCGGAACGCTGCCGCACCGGGGCGCCACCGGTCGCTTGGCGGACCGGTGCCGAGGCGCGGGCGCTTGGCCGTTCGCTTCTTTCCATGCTCGAACGGGCGGGCGGCCAGGACATCGCGGCCTCGCGCCAGGCGCTCGTCGAGGGTCTCGAGCGGACCTACCTCGCCGAGAAGGTGTCCAGACTGAAACGCCGCTTCCGGGAGGCCCTCGGACCTGCCGCCGAACCGTTCCTGATCCGCGCCGAGGGCCGGCGGCCGCTCAGCGCGTATCGCCTCGCCCTCCCGCCGGAGGCGATCCTCATCACCGGGGGAAGCACGTGACCGCCCCAGCCCTGACGCCCATCGAAGCCGCCCTCGCCGGCCTCCTGCACGACGGCGGCAAGCTCGCCTAGCGCGCGCACCCGAACGAGGAGGCGCTGACCCGCGCCTATGCCGAGGCCGGGCGCGATCTGGCCGGCACGCAAAGCGCCATCCTGCCGGCGCGCGACGGCCGCTACACCCACAGGCATGCGCTGTGGAGCGACTACGCGCTGCTTGCCGCTGCGCAGGCCGGCGCCCGCTGGCCGAAGGAGCTGGACGGCGCCCGGCTGGAGGCGGTGGCCGTCCGCCACCACGCGCCGCGCCATGACGACGCTGGCGACTGGATCCTCGCCGAGGCCGACCGCCTTGCCTTTGGCCTGGAGCGCAAGCAGCGGGACGAGGAGGCGGAGGCGAAGGGGCTGCCGCTGCGCGAGGTGGAGCTCGCGGCCCTGCTGCCCGCGCTCGACATCGGGCACGGCGTGCCGGCCGGACCGGCGCGGCGCCATCCCGCCGAGGAACTCTCGCCCGGGGCCCTGCTCCCGCGGGCCGGCAGCCCGGGCGACCAGCCGCGGCGCTACGGGCTGCTGTGGGATGCGTGGCTCAGGCGGTATGTCGGCATCGCGCGGCATGGCCTCTCGCCACGCCGCCTGGAGCAGGCGATCCTCGGCCTGTCGGAGCGGCTGCTGTGGGCGGTGCCCTCCTCCACGGTGGACCAGCCGGACGTGTCGCTGCACGACCACGCCCGCGCCGTCGCCGCGATCGCCGCGTGCCTCGCCGCGTGGCATCGCGCGCACGGGGCCTTCGACGTCGCCGCCGTGAAGGATCGGGCGGCGCCCAAGTTCCGTCTCGCCGCCCTCGATCTCTCCGGCATCCAGAACGCGCTGTTCCGCCTCGCCGGCCGGGGCGGGGCGAGCCGCATCCTGCGCGCGCGGTCCTTCCTGATGGGCCAGACGGTGGAGGCGGCGCTGCATCTGCTGCTCGATCGGCTCGATCTGCCCTTCTCCACCGTGCTGATCCATGCCGGGGGCAAGGCCGAACTGCTGCTGCCCGACCTGCCCGACCTCCCGGCGCGGCTCGAGGAGATGCGGGAGGTGCTCGATCGCTGGATGGTCGAACACTGGCAGGGCGATCTGGCGCTGATCCTCGCCGCGGGCCCGGCCTTCGCCGCCGGCGAGTTCCTCCGCAAGGGCAAGGCGGGCGAGGTGGCGGAGGGCTATCGCCGGCAGCGCGACAGCCTGGCGCAGGCGCTGGAGGAGGCGAAGCTCCGTCCCTTCTCTGCGTGGCGCGGCGGCGGAGGACATGTCGGGACCGGGGTGATCCCCGCCCCCTTCGATCAGGCTGACGGCGCCTGCGCGACCTGCGGCGTTCGCCCCGCGGTACGGCAGGGGGCCCTGGACCGGCAGCGCCGCTGCCATGTCTGCGATGCCGCCCATGCCCTCGGCCAGGCGCTGCCCAAGGCCGAGGGCCATGCGCTGCTGGCGGCCGGCAGCGGCGCGGATGCGCCGGCAGCCCTGCCAAGCGGGATCAAGCTCGCACCCTGGCCTGCCCGCGGCCCGGAGGCCCTGAGCGTCACGAGCGCCGTGGCGGAGGAGGCGGGCAGCGCCGTCTATCGCCCCTTCGCCCATGTGCCCCGGATCACGGATCCCGAGGACAGGCGCTACCGCCACGCGGGTGTGGGCGCCGAGGATGGCGAGACCTTCGCCCGCGGCGACCTGATGACCTTCGGCCACATCGGTGCGGAGGCGCTGGAGGAGTGGGACGGGGGGATCCTCGGGCGCGACCTGCTCGGCATCGTGAAGGCGGATGTGGACCGCCTCGGCGCCATCTTCGCGAGAGGCCTCGGGACGGACCGTTCCCCGGCGCGGGTCGCGCAGCTCTCCCGCCTCTTGGACGCCTATTTCGGCGAGCGCCTGCCCCGGCTGCTGCACCAGGAGTTTCCCGCGACCTACACCGTCTATGCCGGCGGCGACGACCTGCTGCTGGTCGCGCCGTGGCGCTTCGCGCTCCCGCTCGCGCACAGGCTGCGGGAGGATTTCGGGGCCTTCGCCGGCGGCAACCCGAATCTCACCCTCTCGGCCGGGGTCGCCTTCGTGCATCCGAAACAGCCGCTGGCCCTGGCGGTGGCGGAGGCGGAGGAGGCCCTCTCCGCCGCCAAGGCCGATGGACGCAACCGCTGCGGCGTGTTCGGCCGCACGCTCCCCTGGGAGCGGCTGAAGACGACGCTTGATCTCGCCGACCGGCTGACGGCCGCGGTGCGCGCCGGGCACCTGCCGCCGACCTTCCTGCACGGCATGGCGTGGTTCGCCGCGCGCCGCGCGCGCGCCGAGGCAGGCGAGACGCGCGCCGCGGATTGGAACGCCAAGTGGCGATACCAGGAGGCGCGGCTTCTGGACCGGGCAAAGCCGGAGGCGCGGGCGGAGCTGGAGCCGCTGCTGTCGGCCGCGCTGCCGCCGCCCCGGCAGGCCGCCGAGGCCGAGGCCGAGATCGCGATCACCATCGCGTCGTGGCGCAACCGCTAGCGGAGAGGAGAGAGGCCATATGTCTGGGTTTCGGAACAACAACATGCCGGGCCGGGGCAGCTCCCCCCGGCCTGCCGGCGGAGGGAGGCAGCAGGGCCCCGGGCGCCAGCAGCCGGGCGGGCCGGGCGGCGGTGGAGCCGGCGGCGACGAGCGTGGCAGGCTGGAGGACCTTCTGAGGCCGCCTGCGCAGCCCGTGCGCTATTTCTCGGCCAATGACCCTGCCGCTCCCGACAGCACCCTGTTCGGGAAGCAGGCGGAGGAGGTGGCAAGGAAGCTCGCCACCGTGCCCGCCAGCCAGCTCCGCCGCTTCTACGCCGAGGTGATGGCGCTGAAGCGCCGCGCCGAGCTCACCGCGATCAGCGATGCGGAGGTCGTCGCGCAGCTGACGCTGCTGCGCGCCAAGGCGGCCTACACCTGGGGGCGGCAGACCCGCTACCCGGGCGAACTCGTCGCCTTCTTCACCCGCCATGCCCACAGCGTGACGTCGAAGAAGGATTTCCTGTGCGGCTTCCAGCCGCATTTCGAGGCCGTGATGGCCTTCCACAAGGTGTTCGAGGACAAGAGGGGGAACGCGGCATGACCGACATCCGCGAAACGGGCCGCGTGCGCCTCGGCGCGCGGCTTCGGCTGAAGTCCGGCCTGCACATCGGCGCCGGGAAGGACAGCGTGGAGATCGGCGGGATCGACAACCCGCTGATCAAGCACCCCTTCACCGGCGAACCCTACATCCCGGGCTCCTCGCTCAAGGGCAAGCTGCGCTTCCTGCTGGAGTGGGCCTTCGGAAAGATCCGCGGGGACGGACAGGCGTGGGGGTTCAACGGCGACCAGCCTGCCGACGCCGACGACCCGGTGCTGCGCATCTTCGGCAATGCGCTGAAGGACTGGAAAGGCGGACCGACCCGGCTGCTCATGCGCGACGCGCCGCTCTGCGAGGAGGACCGGAACCGTTACCTCGCGGCGCCCGACAGCTTCTTCGAGGAGAAGACCGAAGTGCTGATCGACCGGATCAGCGGCAAGGCGCATGACAGGGTCGGCCCGCGCCAGACGGAACGCGTCCCCGCCGGCGTCGCCTTCGATTTCGCCTGCGTCTTCCGCCTCTACGACACCGGCGATGGCGGCGCGCGCGATCTCGCCTGCCTCAACTGGCTGATCCAGGGCCTCGCCCTGCTGGAGGAGGATGCGCTCGGCGGTTCGGGCTCCCGCGGCTACGGGCGGATCGCCTTCGAGGAACTCGTGCTCCATGCGCCGGAGCGGGAGGCGGTCGCGCTCGACAACCGCTTCCGCGGCCACCGGTTCGATCGCGCCCGGCCCCCGGCCATCCTGCGGGCGGAGGAGATCCTGGGGGTGCCGGCCTGATGGAACTGCGCCGCTTCCGCCTGCGGCTCGACGTGCTCTCGCCCTTCGCCACACCGCCGGGATCGGGCACGCTGTTCGGGCATCTCTGCTGGGCCAAGCGGGCGCGCGAGGGGCGCGAGGCCCTGAGAGCCTGGCTGCGGCGCCTGCCCGAGGAGCCGGTGGCGATCTCCGATCTGTTGCCGGCCGACCATCTGCCGCGCCCGCTGCTGGCGCCGCCGCCTGGCGGGGAGGCAAGGCAGCCGGAGGACGCGAAGCAGATCAAGAAGCGCCGCTACCTGCCGCTTTCCGCATGGCGGCGGCTGCGCGCGGCGGCGGACGGGCGGACGCTCGAGGGCCTCCTACGGGAGGCGAAGGGGGACCCGCCCTTCCTCGCGCCGAGGCGCCTCGCGCACAACCGCATCGACCGCGCCAGCGGCAAGACGCCCGAGGCAGGCGGCGGGGGGCTGTGGTTCGCCGAGGAATTCTGGCCCACGCCGAGGCACCGCGGCGCACGGCACATCGAGGCGGATCTCTATGTCCGGAGCGCGCTGCCGGCGCGAGCCGTGGAAGACCTGCTCGCCCATGTCGCGGAAACGGGCTTCGGCGCGGACGCCGGGCTCGGGCGCGGGCGCTTCCATCTCGACGGCAGCGAGCCGGCGGGATGGCTCGACGACGCGCCGCGCGGCGCCGGCGAGGCGCGTATGTTGTCGCTGTCGCAGGGGGTGGTGACGGAGAACATGCGCGCGGCCCGCTGGCGCCGCTTCGTGCTGTTCGGCAAGCTCGGGCGCGAGATGGTGGCCGAAGGCAGGCGCCCGTGGAAGCTGCCATTGGTGCTGGCGGAGGCCGGGGCGACCTTCGCCCCCGACGGGCCCGGCCCTTTCGGCGCCTGGGTGACCGGGCTGCATCAGGATGACGATCCCTCCGACCCGGTCGGCCACAATGCCTGGCACCTCGCCATCCCCTACACGGAGGCGCGCGCATGAATGTCTATGCCGGACCGGAGAGGGTCATCACCCGCGTGACGCTTCGCCTCGTGCCGCTGACGCCGATCCATATCGGCGACGGCACGGAATGGCGGCCGGACGAATATCTGATCGAGGACGGGCGGGCGGCATACGACGACGAGAGCACGGATGAACCCGGCTCCGCCGCGGCGCATGCCCCTGCCACGCTCTGCCGCTTCGACCAGCAGGCGGCGATGCGGGCGATGACCCCGACGCAGCGGACGGCCTTCGCCACGGCCCTGGATCGCGGCAAGCTGGTGGAGGCGGCGAAGGTGCTGCGCGCGGCCGGGCGGAGCGACATCCTCGAGCGCATTCCCCTCTCGGCGGCATCCAGGAGCGATCTGGCACGGGCGATGGAGGAACCGCTCCGCGCCGGGGCGGTGAAGCCGTTCATCCGCAGCGGCGGACGGCCCTATATCCCCGGCTCCTCCATCAAGGGGGCGTTCCGCACGGCGCTTGCCTCGGCCGCATTGCCGCGCGGCAGCCGCGACGATGCCCGCTGGACGCACGACTTCGCCTTGACCGATGCCTTCGGGCTCGAGCAGGGAAAGACCGAGACCGATCCCTTGCGCTTCCTCTCGGTTTCGGACGCCGCGCTGCCGGATGGCGCCACGCTGGTCGACAAGGCGGAGGTGATGAAGCGTGGCGGCGCTGCGCCATCCGGGGCGAAGGGGGGCGGCGGAATCCAGATGCACTACGAGCGGACGCGGTCCCTGAGCGAGGACCCGCAGCTGGCCCCGGCCTTCTCCGTCACCCTCGCCGTGGACGGGCGGGCCGCCGGACCGGACGGCGTCAGGCGGCCCGAGGCGCGCTTCGATCTTTGGCGCGCCTTGCGCGTCACGCGCGATTTCCACGTGAAGCTGTTCAATACGGAGGCCAAGACGTTCTTCGAGGGGCCGACAAAGGCGCTGCTGACGCAACGTCTGCAGGGCCATTCGGGCCCCGGGAAGGAGCCGCCCTTCACGCAGGCGGGATGGACGCCGGGTTTCCTGCTCCTCCGCCTCGGCCGCTTCGGGCATTTCGAAAGCAAGTCCCTCGAAGGCGTCCGACGCGGGCAGTTCCTGCAGGCGAGGAATCCCGCCGACAAGATCCGCCCGCCGAACGCCTGGGGCGTGACCCGCACCGTCACGCGCGATACCAAGGGCAACCCGATCCCCTTCGGCTGGGTGATCGGCTGGGTGGCGAAGGAGGAACGGCCGCCGTGCTGATCCTCGTCGCCTCCGTCGGGGGCTCGGCTGACCCGATCGCCTCCGCCATCGCGGCGAGGCGGCCAGATCGCGTGGTTTTCCTCGCCTCCGAACCGCGCGGGGAGAAGCCCGGCTCCGTCGGGGAGATTCCCGGTATCCTCCAGGCGGCCCAGCGCCCGAAGCAGGCGCACGACATCGTCCGTCTGGCGGATCCGGATGATCCGGAAGCGGACTTCCTCGCGCTGCGCGAGGCGGTCGGGCGGCTGCGCGCCGATCATCCCGGCGCGCGGCTGCTGTTCGACTACACGGGCGGCACGAAATCCATGACGTCCGCCGTCTTCCAATGCGCCCTGGCCATCGCCGGGGCGGAACTGCAGTTCATGGCCGGGCGGCGGGAGGATTTGCGAACCGTCAAGCCCGGCACCGAACGGCCGACCGCCATCCCCGTCGCATGGCTGCTGGCGGAACGGCAGGAGGCGCGGCTGCGCGCCGCGTGGAAGGCCTTCGACTACGCCGCCGCAGCGGCTGGCTACCGGCGGCTGCATGAGGATCTCGGCGGCGACGAGAAGGCGCCCGAGGAGCTTCGCCAGCGCCTCGCTGATCTTGCCGCGATCTCCGAGGCCTTCGAGCTTTGGGATCGCTTCCGGCACGCCGATGCCGCGGCGATCCTCGCCGCCGTGGAGCCGAGGGTGCGCGGGCTCCGGCCGTTCCGCGAGCAGGCCGAGGCCTGCACCCGGCAGACGCCGGCGCGCATCCTCGACCTCTGGCGCAATGCCGAGCGCTGCGCCGCCCGTGGCCGGCACGATGACGCGGTGGCGCGGCTCTATCGCCTCGTCGAGTGGATCGCGCAGTGGCGGCTTCACGAGAAGCACGGCCTCGACGCATCGAGGATGGACTGGAACCGTCTTTCCCAGAAGCAGATCGCGGCCGCCGGGCTTTCGGAGCAGACGGGGAAGAAGACCCTCTCCGGCTCGGTGCAGGCTTGGAAGCTGGTTGCCACAGTGGAGCCGGAGGGTGTCGTCTCCGAGTTCCTGTCGGCTCCCTTCTCCGCCAAGGATCGGAAGAAGACCGGCGAGGGACGGCTGCGCGACATGCTCGACCTCAGGAACCACTCCATCCTGGCGCACGGGGAGCGCCCGCTCGGCGAGGCGGAGTGGGAGAAGTGGATGGTGTTCGCGGACGAACTCCACCGGCGCGTACTCTCGCCGCTGCTGCAGGAGGCCGGCGTGTCGGGGCGGTTGCCCCCGCAGCTGCCCAGGGATCCGGCCGAGCTCGGCCTGTGAGCCCGGCCGCGCTGCTTGACAGGTGAATCCGGACGTGCGGCCGGCGTTCCGGGCCGGCCGCCGACAATGTTGGCGCCGCTGCGGGACTGGGCGGCGGCGGGGTATCCGCCGCGGCATGACGCAGCGCGCCCTCCACCTCGTGGCCTATGACGTCGCCCATCCGCGGCGCCTTGCGCGCGCCCTGAAGGCCACGCGCGCCCATGCCACCGGCGGGCAGAAGTCGGCGCATGAGTGCTGGCTGACCGGAACGGAGCGCAAGGCGCTGGTGGGCCGCCTGCGCGCCCTGCTGCATCCGCGGGCCGATCGGATGCTGTCCATCCGGCTAGATCCGCGGCTGCCGCCGCGGCTGCTCGGCATCGCCGTGCCGCCCGAGCCGCCCGGATTCAGGATCATCGGCTGATGTCATGACGACGCTCTACATCGACCGCCGCGATGCGCTGATCGAGGCGACGGACGGCGCGCTCCTCGTGCGCGGGGCCGAGGGCACGCTTGCCCGCGCGCCGCTCGCGCCGCTCGAGCGCGTGGTGCTGCGGGGCCCCGCCAGCGTGACCACCGGCGCCATCGCCGCCATCACGGCGCAGGGGGCGTCGCTGCTCGTGCTGTCCGGCCGCCACGGGAGGCTTGCGGGCATCATGAGCGGCGCCGCGCATGCGGATGCCGCGATCCGGCTCGGCCAGTTCCGCCTCGCGCTCGACCCTGCCGCGCGCGACGCGATCGGGCGCCTCGTGCTTCGCCACAAGCTGCTCGGCCAGCACAGGCTCCTGGCCGAGGGGCTGCGGCTGCGGCCGGGCCAGCGCCGGCTGCTCCTGCGCGGGCAGGCGGCGATTGCGGACGCGCTGGCGAGGCTGCGCGAGGCCGAGGCCCTGTCCGCGGCGCAGATGATGGGCATCGAGGGCGCCGCGGCGGCGGCGTACTTCGAGGCCTTCGGCGCGCTGCTGCCGCCCTCGGCCGGCTTCGTCGGGCGAAACCGCCGTCCGCCGCGCGATCCGGCGAATGCGCTGCTGTCGTTCGCCTACACCCTCGCGCATCTGGAAGCGGTGACGGCGGCGCAGCGCGCCGGCCTCGACCCCGCCGTCGGCTTCCTCCACGGCCTGTTTCCCGGCCGCGAGAGCCTCGCCTGCGACCTTGTCGAGCCTCTGCGCCCGTTCTGCGAGCGGCTTGTCTGGCGCCTCTCGCCGAGGAGACGCTGCGCGCGGCGCATTTCACCCGGGACGGGGAGGCCTGTCTGCTCGGCAAGGCCGGGCGGCTCGCGTTCTACGCCGCCTGGGAGGAGGCGGCAGAGCCGCTTCGCCGGAAGCTCCGCCGGGGCCTCAGGCCGCTGGTGCGGGCCGCGAGGGCGGCTTCCGCTGGCCTGTTTTCCGAGCGAGACGGCGATGCTTGAGGCGCTGCATCTGGACGCGGCGGAGCGGCCTGTCGCGGTTCTTCTCGAAGGGCCGGCGCTTCGGCTGCGCCGGGCCGGCCTGCCGGACGTCTTCGCCCCGCTGCCGCGGCTCGCGCGTGTTGTCGTCCATGGGCCGCGTGTGCAGTGGCGCACCGAGGCGCTGCTGGCCTGTGCGGAGGCTGGCGTGCCGGTGCTGCTGCTCGGCGGGCGCAGCGACCTGCTGGCGGTGGTCGTGCCCGCGCGGCCACCTGCGCAGCGGCGGAGCCTGGCCGCGGCGCTGGATGCAGCTGCTGCATTGCCTGGTTTCCGGGCCATGCTCGAGAACTTCTGCCGCGCCGAGGTGCGCCGGGCCTGCCTCGCCGCGCTGCGGGCCGAGGGACGCCAGCCGGAGGGGCTGGACCTGCGCCCGGCGATGCTCGCGCGGTTCTGGCTCGGGTCGGCGGAAGCGGAGGGCCCTGTGGGCAGGGCATGGCGGGTGCTGCGCGGCCTCGGCGCAGCCGCCGTCGCCGACGGCATGGCCCGCCGGGGTGTGGGGCCGGAGTTCCTGGCCCGCCGCAGCGGCTGTTTCCCGCTGGCGGAGATGCTAGGGGAAGCCCTTGCGATCCATTTCCTTCCGGCGGTGGGCCGGCTGGCACCGGAGCTCGCTGGCGCGTCCGAGGAGATGGCGCGCCGCCGCATCATCCGGCTGTTCGATGGGGCGGACCCGAACGGCGAGCGTGACCGGATGCTCGCGCGGCTTGCGCTTCGCCTGGCGGGGGAGGTCTTGGCATGAGCCGCCGCCGGACATGGCTGATCGGGTACGACATCACGTCGCCGCGCCGCCTGCGGCGGGTGGCGCGGTTGCTCGAGCGCCACGCCTACCGGCTGCAATATTCCTTGTTCGTAGGCTGCTGGACAGCGAGCGAGTTCGATGCGGTCTGGGGGCAGGTGGCGGCGCTGATCCACCCGCGCCGAGACGACGTTCGCGCGTGGCCGGTGGCGGAGAACGCGGAGTTGGAGCTTTGGGGGAGGAACTGGCCGGAGGACATCGTTATAGGGGGCTTGGGGTCGGTGCCCTTGCAGCGGCTGCTCCGGGCTGGTGTGATTGAAGATGACACGAAGGACGGAGGAGGATAGATCCGGAGACAGGCACGGGGATTGCGACCGCTGCCCGTAAACCATTGTTTGCAAAGGGTTTCTCGGAGGGGAGGGTTTTTCAGCAGACCCGATTTTCAGGGGGTCAAAACGCCGGCCGCCAGGCAAGGGGCGCCCGGCATCCCAGTTTCAGCCAAACGGATCATCAACCGGTCGGGAACAGGGCGGTCGCAGGCTGCAGCCGCCTGCCTCCCCCCGCCCGTCTGAACCCTGGGCCCTCACCACCTCCGGCAGCCGCCAGACGGGCCACGCCGCCCAGGATCCGGGGGTGTCCCGCCGCCCCGCAGCCTGCCTGCCGGCGGCCCAGGCCCATCCCGCGCCCGCCCCCGCCGCGGTGAAGGCAAGCCGGCCGCAGCCCGACAGCTGGGGGCGCGCCCGCCGGCCCCCGTGACCCCGCCGGTCGGCCGGGCCTCTCGGCTGCGGCCCGGCTTGGGGCTCAGGCGAAGGCGCGCTCCATCACCGCACCGGCCCGCCCCGCAACCTCGCGGATGATCTTGCGCCGCACCGCCGGTTCGAAGGCCTCGTAACCTTCGGCCACCATCACGAAGGCGCCGGGCCCGCCGATCACCCGATCCCGGAAATACTCATCAAGCGGGGGCAAATGCATCAGCCCCGGCGGCGGAGGAGACCGATCCAACACCGCCAAGCCGTTGATGATGATGCCACGCTCCACCGCCTCTTGCCGGGCCAGCGCCACATCCCGGCCGGAGTTGTTGACGCCGTCGCCGGAAATGTCCACCACTCGCCGCGTGCCCTCGAACACCTGCCCGAACAGGCGGACGGCAAAATCGATGGCGCCGGAGATCGAGGTGTAGAGATGCGTCCGGCGGGGGGCGGCATCGATGGCGGCGGCGAAGCGATAGGCATCGGCTGCCGTCGCCAGCTTCATCCAGGGCACGAGATGCTCCTGGATGTTCCAGTCGCTCCAGGTGAACAGCGTCACCGCGATGGCCCCGATCGGCCCGGCCGAGAAACTCTCGATCAGCCGGGGGTCGCGGAAGGCGTTGGCATAGCCGCGGAACTGCATCTCCATCTCCTCCGCATCGACGGAGCGCGAGACATCCACGGCCAGCACCAGCTCCACATCCACCGGCTCGGGCCCATCCTGGCCGGCGCGGGCGGGGCGCGCCCCCCACAGCGCCGGCATGGCCAGCAGCGAACCGCCCAGGAGCGAACGACGGCCAAGAGAGATACGACGGTGCATGCAAGCCCCCAGTCCTTGCGTGGCCTGTGCGGCGTTCCCAGCGCGGCCCCGGGACTGCTTGTTCTGCCTCGGCCCACCCGCCAAGGTGGACAGCGATGCTGCCCTGTCGGCCACGCCCCTCTCCTAACTCATTGCCGACCAAAAACAAGAGGCTTTTTGCATCGCAATAAGAGGGGCAACATAGCTGCCGTTTCATCCGTCCGGGCTGAACCGCCATGTCCAGCACACCCATCGCCGATGCCATCTATCTCCAGCTCCGCGCCCTGGAGGCGGAACACCGCCAGATGCAGGAGACGCTGAAGGCCCTGCGCGCCGCCCCGGGCGGGGCCGACTTCGCCACCCTCGAGGCCCTGCAGAAAGAGAATGCCCGGCTGCGCGCCGAACTCGCCCGGCTCAGCCAGCACGCCCGCTACGAGGAATGGTTCGAACGCCATTTCGGCATCCGCCTGCCCACGCCCAACACCTGGCCCTTCACCACCTTCGGCCCCGGCACGCCCTGGGGCGACAAGGCCGCCTTCGGCCTGCAGGATGCCGAGATCCTCTTCGCCGAACACCTGCTCGAGCAGCTGGAGGCCGAGGGCATCCCGGGTGCGATCGTGGAGTTCGGCACCTACTACGGCCATTGGCTGCAGGTGCTGGACGGCATCCTGGAACGGCGCGGCTGGCGGCGCGACATCTGGGGATTCGACAGCTTCGAAGGCCTGCCCCCGCCGCAGGAGGGGCTGGACCCCGGCGTCTGGCAGGCGGGCCAATACGCCGCGCCCTATGAGGAGGTCCAGGCCCGCCTGCGCACCGCCGAACGACCCTGGATCCGCCTCGTCAAGGGCTGGTTCCACGAGAGCCTGCGCCAGGAGCCGGCCGTCAGCATCCGAGAGATCGCCTATGCCCGCATCGACGGCGACCTTTATGCAAGCTGCGTCGAATGCCTCGCCTACCTCACGCCGCGGCTGGTCAAGGGCGCGATCCTCGTCTTCGACGACTGGCAGTTCGACCCGACCATCGGCGAACCGCGCGCCTTCGACGAATGGCGCGCCGCCAATCCAGGCTGGGAGTTCGAGTTCCTCGGCATGAATCTCTGGGCCCACCTCTACCTCAGGGTCAAGGCGCGGCCGTGAGGGTGCTGATCACCGGCTCGGCCGGCTTCATCGGCTATCACCTGGCGGAACGGCTGCTGGCCCAGGGCGCCGTCGTGGCCGGGGTGGATGACATGAACCCCTACTACGACGTCGCCCTCAAACAGGCGCGCCATGCCCGGCTGGCGCGGTATCCGGGCTTTTCCGCCCATATCCAGGATGTGGCCGACCGCAGCGCGCTGGCGGCGCTCTTCGCCACCTTCCGGCCGGAGCTCGTCATCCACCTCGCCGCCCAGGCCGGGGTGCGGCACGCCCTCATCGCCCCGCAGGATTATCTGCACAGCAATGTCGAGGGCAGTTTCTCGGTCCTCGAGGCCTGCCGCCTGCACCCGCCGCGGCATCTGCTCATGGCCTCGACCAGCAGCGTCTACGGCGCCTCCACCCGCATCCCCTTCACCGAGGATGACCCGGCCGACACCCCGCTCAACATCTACGCCGCGAGCAAGCGCGCGATGGAGCTCATTGCCCACAGCCACGCCCATCTCTGGCGGCTGCCCGTCACGGCCTTCCGCTTCTTCACCGTCTACGGCCCCTGGGGGCGGCCGGATATGGCGCTCTTCACCTTCACCCGCCGCATCCTGGCCGGAGAGCCGATCGCCCTGCACGGCCATGGGGAGATGGAGCGCGATTTCACCTACATCGACGATCTGGTGGAGGCGGTCCTGCGCCTTGCGGAGCGGCCGCCGCAGGGGGCGGGCGCGGCGGCGCCCTTTCGCATCGTCAATATCGGCGGCGGCAGGCCGGTCCGGCTTGCCGATTTCCTGGCCGAAGTGGAACGCGGCCTCGGCCGGCAGGCCCAACGGCAGCTGGTGCCCGCCCTGCCCGGGGAGCTGCGCATCACCTGGGCCGATCCCTCCCGCCTGCGGGCGCTTACGGGCTATGTGCCGCAGACCCCGATCAGCGTCGGCGTGCCGGCCTTCCTCCGCTGGTATCGGGAGTTCTACGGGGTGTGATGGTTGCGGCCGCGCCCCTTGGCCCGGCGCAGCAGGAACTCCCGCCCGACCTTGACCCGCGGCACGCCGTCATAGGCCACGATGTCGGCGGTGGCGTAGGTCTCGCTCCAGATCTCGGGCAGGAAGCTGCCGGTGCCGACGACGTCGATCGGCGCCTTCGCCTCGGCCATCACCCGGCATTTGCCGACCCCGAAGCCCGAGGAGGCGACGATGCGCACCTTGGGGAAGCCGGCCTCATCCAGCGCCTCGCGCATGCGCCAGACCGCCGCGGCCGAAACGCCGGTGCCGACCAGGTAGCGGAGCTCGGTCTCGCTGCGGTAGCGGCGGACGGCGGCGGGGGCATGGCGTTCCAGCACGGCATAGGATTCGGCCGGATCCAGCCCCTCGAGGAAACGCCCGCCATGGGTGTCGAGCCGGACCGCCAGGCGGCCGGCGGCGGCGAGATCCGGGAAGCGCCGCGCCACCGCGATCGCATCCGTCACCTCCCGTCCGAAATAGTCGACCAGCACCGTCAGCGGCTCGTCGGGGAAGGTTTCGTGGAACATCTCGGCGGCGCGCACCGTGCTGCCGGCATAGCCGATCAGGGCATGCGGCATGGTCCCGCGCCCGGCATTGGCGCCGAACCAATGCGCGGTCGCATCATTGGCGTTGCCGATGAAGCCGACCGCCCCCTCGCGCTTCGCCGCCGCGCTGCCCACGCTGGCGGCATAGGCCATCATCTCCTGCATCTCGGCCCCTGCGCAGTGCCGCGCCTCCATGGCGAGGAAGGCGACCTTGGGCAGCTCCAGGCACATCTGGTAGGCGTTGTGGGCAGCGACGCAGGCCGCGCCGATCTTCTGCAGGTAGAGCGTCTCGAGATCGGCCAGCATCGCGAAGGAGCCGGTGAGGTAGAAGAGCGGATCGCCCGCCCCGACCCACTCGCCCTCCTCGTGCTCCAGTTCGATGTGGAACTCGGTCCCCCGCGCCTTGGCCACCGCACGCAGCCAGTCGAGTGCGATGCGCGGCGCGCAGATCACGGGGCGGCGGAGGAAGACGGCGTAGGTCACCTGCACGTCGCCGAAACGCTCGACGATCGCGCGGGTGCGGTTGAAGTAGGTATCGGTGCGCGCCGCGATCTCGCGGTCGATATCGGCGCTCATTCGGCCGCGCGCGCCCTCCGGCTGGGGGAGGCCCGCCGGAGCTTGAGCTCCTCCGCGCTCAGGAAGGCGAGCTCCAGCGACTGTGCGGCATTGAGCCGCGGGTCGCAGGAGGTGGCGTAGTTCTCGGCCAGATTGGCCGCGGTCAGGCGATAGGCCCCGCCGGTGCATTCGGTGACATCCGCACCGGTCATCTCGACATGCACACCGCCCGCCACCGTTCCGACCTCGGCATGGGCGTCGAAGAAGGCCCGCACCTCGGCCAGGATGTCGTCGAAGCTGCGGGTCTTGAAGCCGGCCTGGACGGTGGTGTTGCCGTGCATCGGATCGCACAGCCAGACCACCCGGCAGCCGGCATCGCGCACGGCGCGCAGCAGCGGGGGCAATTTGGCGGCGACCTTGCTGGCCCCCATGCGGGAGATCAGGGTCAACCGCCCCATCTCGTTGCCCGGGTTGAGCCGATGGCAGAGTGCGACCAGCTCCGCCGGTTCCATGGTCGGCCCGACCTTGAGGCCGATCGGATTGGCCACGCCGCGCAGGAATTCGACATGGGCCCCGTCGAGCTGGCGCGTCCGATCGCCGATCCAGAGGAAATGCGCGCTGCAGGCGTAGTACTTGTTGTGCGTGGTGCTCCAGCGGGTCAGCGCCTGCTCGTAGGGCAGCAGCAGGGACTCGTGGCTGGTGTAGAAGGCGGTCTCGCGGATCTGCGGGGCATTGTCGCTGTTCATGCCGCAGGCGGCCATGAAGGCGAGGGTCTCGTCGATCCGCTGCGCCAGCCCCTCATAGCGGGCCCAGACGCTGCTGCGGCCCAGGAAATCGAGGTTCCAGCGATGCACCTGGTGGAGGTCGGCGAAGCCGCCGGTGGCGAAGGCGCGCAGCAGGTTGAGCGTGCCCGCCGATTGCATGTAAGCGAACTCCATGCGCGCGGGGTCGGGGGTGCGCGCCTCGGCCGTGAACTCGGCGCCGTTGATGATATCCCCGCGGTAGGAGGGCAGGGTCACCCCGTCGCGCGTCTCGGTGTCGCTGCTGCGCGGCTTGGCGAACTGGCCGGCCATGCGGCCGAGCTTGACCACCGGCACGGTGGCGCCGAAGGTCAGGATCACCGCCATCTGCAGCAGGACGCGGAAGCTGTCGCGGATCGGATCGGCCCGGAAATCGGCGAAGCTCTCGGCGCAATCGCCCCCCTGCAGCACGAAGGCCCGGCCCTCCCCCGCCTCGGCCAGGGCGGCTTTCAGGCGCTCGCACTCCCCGGCAAAGACCAGGGGCGGAAACTTGGACAGCTTGGCCTCCACCGCCGCCAGCGCGGCGGGGTCGGGGTATTCGGGCACCTGCCGGATCGGCATGGCGCGCCAGCTCGACGGGCTCCAGGCGCCGGACATGCCTGCGCTCCTCCACTTCCACAGCGGGGCGCAACATATGGCGGAAAGATGGCGCGCGCTACTGTGCCGCCTCGGCCGTCCCCACAACCCTGGTCAGCGTGCGGAGGGTGACGAACTCCTCCGCCGCCGTCGGGTGGATGCCGATGGTGCGGTCGAAATCCTGCTTGGTGGCCCCCATGGCGATCGCGATCGCGATGCCCTGCATGATCTCGGGCGCATCCTCCCCCACCATATGGGCGCCGAGGACCCGCTGTGTGGCCCGATCGACCACGAGCTTCATCATCGTCCGCCGCCCGCTGCGGCCGGTGATGGTATGCCGCAGGGGGGTAAATCGCGTCAGGTAGATCTCGACCGGCCCGCGTGCGGCGGCCTGCTCCTCGGTCAGGCCGACCGCCGCCACCGGCGGGCTCGTAAAGACCGCGGTCGGCACATGGGCGTAGCTGATCCGCCGCGGCCGGTTGCCAAACAAGGTATCGGCCAGGGCATGGCCGGCGGCGGTAGCCACCGGCGTCAGGTTGAGCCGGTCCGTCACATCGCCCAGGGCATAGATGTGCGGGACATTGGTCGTATGGTCCTCATCGACCGGGATCGCGCCCGAGGGGGCGACCCGCACCCCCGCCCGCTCCAGCCCGAGCCCCTCGGTGGCAGGCTTGCGCCCGGTGCAGAAGAAGACGGCATCGACATCGCGCATCCCGCCGTTGGAGAGTTCGAGCAGCAGCCCGCCCGCCACCCGGTCGATGCGGGTGGCGGTGACCCCGCCTTCCAGCCCGATGCCCTGGGCCTGCATCGCCTCCTGCACCGCCAGCCGCACATCCTGGTCGAAGCCGCGCAGCAGCTGCGGGCTGCGGTGGAACACCGTCACCTCGGCGCCCAGGCCGCGCAGCAGGCAGGCGAATTCGAGCGCGATGTAGCCCGCCCCCAGCACCGCCACCCGCCGCGGCAGCGCCTGCAGGGCGAAGAGATCATCCGAGACGAGGCCGTATTCCTGCCCGGGGATGTCGAGCCGCACCGGCCGCCCGCCGACCGCGATCGCGATGCGCGTGGCGCTGATGCGCCGGCCGCACACCTCAAGCGTGTGGGGGTCGAGAAAGGTCGCGCGGCCCTCGAAGGTGGTCACCCCCGCCCCGGCGAGCAGCCGGGCATAGATGCCGGAGAGGCGCTTGACCTCGGCATCGCGGGCGGCGGCGAGCTTGGCCCAGTCATGCCCGTGGTTGCGGATGTTCCAGCCGAAGGCGGCGGCATCCTCGGCCCACATCCCGTATTCGGCGGCGTTGACCATGATCTTCTTGGGCACGCAGCCGACATTGACGCAGGTCCCGCCCCAGAAGCGTTCCTCGGCGATCGCCACCCGCGCGCCGTGCCCGGCCGCGATGCGCGCAAGCCGCACCCCGGCCGATCCGCCGCCGATGACGAAGAGGTCGAAGTCGTAGGCCATCGCCGCTCATCCCCCCCTCAGCTGCCGATGCCGCCGAGGGCGAGGTATTTGATCTCCAGATATTCGTCGATGCCGTGCCGGCTGCCCTCCCGCCCCAGCCCCGATTGCTTGACGCCGCCGAAGGGTGCCTCGGCGGTGGAGATGATGCCTTCGTTGATGCCGATGATGCCGGCCTCCAGCGCCTCCGCCACCCGGAAGATGCGGCCGACGTCGCGCGCGTAGAAATAGGCGGCAAGGCCGAACTCGCTGTCATTGGCCAGGCGGATGCCCTCCTCCTCGGTCGAGAAGCGGATGAGCGGCGCGACCGGCCCGAAGGTCTCCTCGTGGAAGATCCGGGCCGTCGGCGGGACATCGGCCAGCACGGTGGGGGCGAAGAAATTGCCGTTGCCCAGGCGCTGGCCCCCCAGGAGCACGCGGGCCCCCTTGGCCAGGGCATCGGCGATGTGCTCCTCCACCTTGGCCACCGCCGCGGCGTTGATCAGCGGGCCCTGGGTGACGCCGGGTTCCATGCCGTTGCCGACCTTGAGCTGGCGCACCGCCGCGACGAGCTTCTCGGCGAAGGCGTCATAGACCCCTTCCTGCACCAGGATGCGGTTGGCGCAGACGCAGGTCTGGCCGGTGTTGCGGTATTTGCTGGCCATCGCACCCTGCACCGCGGCGTCCAGATCGGCGTCGTCGAAGACCAGGAAGGGAGCGTTGCCGCCCAGCTCCATGCTCGTCTTCTTGATCGTGTCCGCGCATTGGCGCAGCAGCACCCGCCCCACTTCCGTGCTGCCGGTGAAGGAGAGCTTGCGCACCAGCGGGCTTTCGGTCAGTTCCGCGCCGATCGGCCCCGAGGGGCCGGTGACGATATTGCACACCCCAGGCGGCATGCCGGCGCGCTCGGCAATCACGCCGAGCGCGAGCGCGGAGAAGGGCGTCTGCGAGGCGGGGCGGATCACGCCGGTGCAGCCGGCCGCCCAACCCGGCCCGGCCTTGCGCGTGATCATGGCGGAGGGGAAGTTCCACGGCGTGATCGCGGCGAAGACGCCGACCGGCTCCTTGAGCACCAGGATGCGCCGGCCGTGGGCGTTCTGCGGGATGGTCTCGCCGTAGACGCGGCGCGCCTCCTCGGCGAACCATTCGAGGAAGCTCGCGGCATAGGCGATCTCCCCGCGCGCCTCGGCCAGCGGCTTGCCTTGTTCGGCGGTCATGATGATCGCCAGATCCTCGGCGTGGGCGAGCATGAGCTCGGCCATGCGGCGCAGGATCGCGCCGCGCTCCTTGGCCAGCATGCGGCGCCAGGCCGGGAAGGCCGCATGCGCGGCGGCGATCGCGCGTCGCGTCTCGGCCGCGCCCATCGCGGGGACCTGGCCGATCACCTCGCCGGTGGCGGGATTGCGCACGGTCATGACGGCCCCGTCATCGGCCTGCAGCCACTGCCCGCCGATCAGATTGGCCTGACGCAGCAGGGTAGGGTCCTTGAGCGGCAGCTGGGCGATGGCATCGAGCATGGCGGCTCCTCCTCCTGCCGCCGATGCTAGGCCGGGCTTTCCGCCCGCGCCAGGGATCGGCATGATCCCGCTTGAGGGAGGGAGGAGACCGGATGGATGCCACGCACGCGCCCGGCCTCAGGAGCTGGGTGGAGAGCGCCAATGTGCCCGGCCATGATTTCCCGATCCAGAACCTGCCCTTGGGCGTGTTCTCGACGCCGGGCAGCCGACCGCGGGGCGGGGTGGCGATCGGCGATATGGTGCTGGACATCGCGGCTGCGCTGGCGGCGGGCAGGCTCTCCGGCGCGGCGGCGGAGGCCGCGGCCGAACCCACGCTCAATCGCCTCATGAGCTACGGCCAGGATGCGGCGGCGGAGCTGCGCGCGCGCCTCTCCGCCCTGCTCGCCGAAGGTGCTGAACCCCTGCCCGATCTGCTCCACCCGCAGTCGGCGGTGACCATGCATCTGCCGGTCGAGGTGCGGAACTTCTCCGACTTCATGGCCAGCCGCCCGCATTGCGAGAGGCTGGGCCGCGCCCGCAACCGGGACAACCCGCTGCCGCCCGCCTTCCATCACCTGCCGGTCGCCTATCACTCCCGCGCCTCCTCGGTGCGGCCCTCCGGCACGCCGCTGCGCCGGCCCTGGGGCCAGTTCCAGCGCGACGGCGCGGTGGTCTTCGCGCCGACCGAGGCGCTGGATTTCGAGCTCGAGCTTGCGATCTGGATCGCCGAGGAGAATGTGCTGGGCGAGCCGACGCCGATCTCGGCCGCCGATCGGCGGATTTTCGGGATCGGCCTGCTGAATGACTGGTCCGCCCGCGACATCCAGCGCTTCGAGATGCCCCCCCTCGGCCCCTTCCTCTCGAAATCGGTGATGACCAGCGTCTCGCCATGGGTGGTGACGATGCAGGCGATGGCCCCCTTCATGGCGCCGCTGCCGCCGCGGGCCGCAGGCGATCCGCCCTGCCCTGCGCATCTGCACAGCTCGCGACCGGATGCGATGCGTATCACCATGCGCGCGGCGATCCAGACACCGCGCATGGCCGCGGCCGGCATCGCGCCCCATGTCGTGACCGAGGCACCCTTCGAGGAGATGTACTGGTCGGCCGCGCAGATGGTGGCCCATCATACCTCCAACGGCTGCAATCTGCTGCCTGGGGATCTCTTGGGCAGCGGCACCGTCTCCGGCTCGCGGCCCGGACAGGAGGCTTGCCTGGCCGAGCTCTTGCTGCGCGGGCCGATCATCCTGCCGAGCGGTGAGACCCGCCGCTTCCTGGAGGATGGGGACTGCGTGATCTTCACCGCCCGCGCCGAGGCGCCGGGCGCGGTGCCGATCGGCTTCGGCGAATGCCGCGGCAGCGTCCTGCCCGCCGCCGCTTGGCCGGTATCCGAGGAGGGATGACCATGCGCCGCCTGATCGACATCTCGGCCCCGCTGATGGCCGGCATCAAGTCCGACCCGCCGGGGATGGAGCCGGAGATCGAATACCTCGACCACCACATGACGGCCCCGCGCATGGCCGAATACATGGGCGTTCCGGTCTCCGCCCTGCCGGAGGGGGAATACGCCGCGATCGAGCGCGTGCGGATCAGCACCCACAACGGCACCCACATGGATGCCCCCTATCACTACTTCTCGCGCCAGGATGAGAGGCTGGTCCCGGGCGGGCGGCCCTCGCTCAGGATCGACGAGATCCCGCTCGAGTGGTGCTTCCAGCGCGGCGTGAAGCTGGATTTCCGGGCCAAGCCGGATGGCCATGTGGTCCAGCCCGAGGAGGTGGAGGAGGAGCTTGCGCGCATCGGCCATACCCTGCAGCCGCTCGACATCGTGGTGGTGAACACCCGCGCCGGCAGCCGCTACGGCCATGACGACTACATCGATGCCGGCTGCGGCATGGGCCGGGCCGCCACGCTCTGGCTGCTCGAGCGGGGGGTGCGGCTGGTCGGCACCGATGGCTGGTCCTGGGATGCGCCCTTCAGCTACACCCGCCGCCGGGTGGCCGAGACCGGCGATGCCAGCCTGATCTGGGAGGGCCACCGCGCCGGGCGAGAGATCGGCTACTGCCACATGGAGAAGCTCCACAACTTGGAGGCGCTGCCCTCGACCGGCTTCATGATCGCGGCCTTCCCGGTCAAGATCCACCGCGCCTCGGCCGGCTGGGTGCGCGCGGTCGCCATCATCGAGGAGTGACGGCGATGCGCATCCTTCTTCTGCTTCTGGCGATGATGATGCCCGCTGCCGCCTTTCCGGAGCGGACCATCACCATCATCAACCCCTATGCGCCCGGCTCATCGACCGATGCGGTGGCGCGCGCGCTCGCCGAATCCTTCAGCCAGCAGTTCGGCCAGAACGTGGTGGTGACCTCGATCTCGGGCGCCTCCGGGGTGGTGGGCATGCGCGCACTCGCGGCGGCCCCGCCGGATGGCCATACGCTCGCCTATTCGCCGCTGGTGCCGCTCGCCTTCCAGCCGCATCTCGTGCGCAACACCGGGCTTGGGCCCGATGCGGTGGCCCCGGTGTGCAACGTCACCGAGAACATCCTGGGCGCAATGGTGCGCGCCGACAGCCCGATCCGCAGCCTTCGCGATCTGGTCGAGGAGGCGAAGCGCCGCCCCTTGAGCTTCGGCTCGCCAGGCCCCAACTCCGCGCCCTTCCTGGCCATCCATCGCGTGCAGGCGGCTGCCGGCGGGCAGTTCACCCACATCCCCTTCCGCGGCGATGCCGCCTCGCTGACCGAGGTGCTGGCCGGTCGGCTCGATTTCGCGGCGATCGTGGTCGCCAGCGGCGTGCCGATGGCCCGCGCCGGGCAGATGCGGCTGATTGCCGTCTTCAGCGAGGGGCGCCATCCTGCCTTCCCCGATGTGCCGACGGCGCGCGAACAGGGGATCGACGCGCTGCAGCCGAGCTATGCCGCGCTCTTCGCGCCGCGCCAGACGCCCCCTGCCCTGCTGGAGCGCCTGGAGCAGGCCTGCGAGCGGGCGATGCAGACCGAGACCTTCCGTCGGGTGGCGGAAACCTGGGGCGTGGTGCCCCAGTTCGGCAGCCGCGAAGTGCTCGCGGCGCGGCTGGCCGCGGAATACGAGGCGACGGGGCGGGTGCTGCGCGCACTTGGGGTGCAGCCGGAATAGGTCGGGGCCTACCAGCCGCCGATCCGCCTCCAGATCGCGATCACCGCCCGGCTGCCGTCCACGACGTGGTAGCGGTCGTGCTGCGCCACGGTCAGGCAGCTGTGGTTGGGGGCGATGCGCACGCGATCGCCCACGCGCAGCCCGGCCGGGGCCGGCCAGACCTCCCCGTGCTCCTGATAGACGCGGCGGATGACCGGCTGATCCGGATAGGGCCGTCCGTCGAGATCGCGCACCTCCCCGAAGCCGAAATCCCGCGGCGTAGCCTCGGTGCTGCGGTCCTTGCTAAGCGCGATCGCCCCGGCATCGACCAGCAGCGTGCCGCGGTCGGGCCGACGCCCGATCACGCTCGCCAGCACCGTGACCGCGATATCCGCAAAGCCATGGGTGCCGATCTGGGCCTGGAACAGATCGCCGAACATGTAGACGCCGGCGCGCAGTTCGGTGACACCGGCCAGCTGATCGGCATGCAAGGCGGTCGGTGAGGAACCGACCGAGACGATCTCGACCGCAAGCCCCGACTGCCGCACGGCCTCGGCCGCACGGCAGATGCCGCGGCGTTCCTCCTCCGCGATGCGGCGCATCTCCTCCACGCTGCGGCCGGCATAGGAATGGCCGGCATGGGCGATCACTCCGGCAAGCCTCGGGCCGAGCAGCCGGGCCAGGGCCGGGGCCTCCTCCGGCGCGACGCCGCCGCGGTGTTCGCCGACATCGATCTCGATCAGGGCACGCAGCGGCCCGGGATGGGCGGCGATGGCGCGGGCGGCATCGGCGTCGTCGGTGATCACCTTGACATCCGCCCCCGCCGCGTTGAGGGCGGCCACCCGATCCAGCTTCTGCGGCGTGATGCCCACCGCATAGATCTGGTCGCGCCAGCCGCCGGCGGCGAAGAACTCAGCCTCGGCCAGGGTGGAGACCGTGATCGGCCCGCTGTGGGGTGCGGCGAGGGCCGCCACCTCCAGGCATTTTGCGGTCTTGAGATGCGGGCGGAAGCGCAGGCCCGGATGCCGCGCCAGAGCTGCCTGCATGCGCGTGAGGTTGCGGCGCAGCACGCCCAGGTCGAGCACCAGGCAGGGCGTCTGCAGCTCTTCGATCCTCACAGCGCCACTCCCAGGAACTCGGCGAAACGCGCCGTCGCCTTGAGGCCGGTGCCGGTCAGCACGAGCACGGTCGTCTCGCCAGCGGCGATGCGCCCGGCGGAGAGCAGGCGTTCGAAGGCCGCCGCGACCTGGGCGCAGGTCGGTTCGACGTAGAAGCCGCGCTCCGCAAGCCTGAGGGCGGCATCGCGGATCGCCTCCTCCTCGATCAGGATCGCCCCGCCTTCGCTCTCGCGCAGCGCGCCGAGGCATTCGGCGAGGCGGAGCGGATGGGCAATCGCGGTGCCTTCGGCGATGGTCGGCCGCGGCGGTTCGAGCGGCAGGCCGAGGGCGGCGCGCGCGATCGGCCCGCAATGGGCAGGCTGGACGGCGAAGATGCGCGGCAGGCGCGCAATCTGCCCGGCGCGCAGCAGTTCGGAGAAGCCGATCCAGCAGCCGAGCACATTGGAGCCCGCACCGCAGGGCACGACGACATTGTCCGGTGCCCGGAAGCCCAGATCCTCCCACAGCTCATAGGCCAGGGTCTTGGTGCCCTCGAGAAAGAAGGGGTGCCAGTTGTGGCTGGCATAGAAGATGCGGGCCGCTTCGCGCTCGGCCGCCTCGGCGCAGTCCTGGCGGCTGCCCGGCACCAGGGTGATCTCCGCCCCCGCGGCGCGGGCCTGCACTGTCTTGGCCGCGGCGGTGCTGGCCGGCACCATGATCCGCGCCGCCATGCCCCCCGCGGCGGCATAGGTCGCGATCGCGGCGCCGCCATTGCCCGAACTGTCCTCCAGCACGGCGCGCACGCCCTGCGCTCGCAGCAGGGAGAGCATGACCGAAGCGCCGCGGTCCTTGAAGGAGCCGCTCGGCATGAACCATTCGCATTTTGCCAGCGCCTCGCCCTCCCCGAGCCGCAGCGGGATCAATGGCGTGCATCCCTCGCCGAGCGTGATGGGTGCGGCGGGCAGGAAGGGAAAGGCGGCGGCATAGCGCCAGATGCTGCGCTGTTCGCGCTGGATGTCCTCCCGGCCGATGCCGCGGCGCGGGGTGAGCAGCAGCGGCTCTCGGCCGGGGCCGCACCAGCGCGGCGGATCGAGCGGCCAGGTGCGGCCGGAGCGCGGATCGAGATAGGCGACCATCGCCCCAGGGTTGCGCCGGGGCGCTGCGGCTGCAAGCCTGCCCCCATGGGCGATCGTGAACTGGCCGGGCTGGCCCAGGATCTGGTGCGGATCGACAGTCGCAGCGGCGTCTCCAACCTGGCGTTGGCCCAACGGATCGAGGCCGAACTTGCGGGCTTCGAGATCGAACGGATCGACTTCACCGACCCGCAGGGGGTGGCCAAGCGTGCCCTGGTGGCGCGGCGCGGCCCGCCGGGGGGCTACGGGCTGTCGGGGCATATGGACACGGTGCCGGCCACAGGCTGGAACGAGGACCCGTGGTCCGGCCGGATCGCGGGCGGCCTGCTGCACGGACTGGGCAGCCAGGACATGAAGGGGCCGCTCGCTGCCTGCATCCTGGCGGCCCGCCGCGCCCCGCCCGAAGTGCCGGTGACCTTGCTGCTGACCACAGATGAGGAGACGACCAAGCAGGGCGCGCGGGAGATCCTCGCCCGCAGCCGGCTCGCCCGGGGCTTGGCCGGCATCGTCGTGGCCGAACCCACGGGGATGGTCCCGGTGCGGGGCCATCGCGCCAGCATCCGCTTCACGGCGGTGGCCAAGGGGGTGCAAGCCCATTCCGCAACCGGGAAAGGAGTGAATGCCAACTGGCAGCTGATCCCTTTCCTGGCCGAGATGCGGATGCTGTTCGACCGGCTGCGCACCGACCCTGCGCTGCAGGATCCCGCCTATGAACCTCCCTTCCCCGATTTCAACCTGGTCATCGACAACCACGGCACAGCGGTGAACGTCACCGTTCCCCTGGCTACCGCTGAGATCAAATTCCGCTTCAGCGCCGCGATCGATTCTGAGCCGATCCGTGCCCAGCTGCGCGCCGCGGCCGCCCGCGCCGGGCTCGAGCTGCGCGAGGTCGAGGAGGGGCGCCCACCCGAACTCGCCGCCGATCATCCGCTGGTCCGGCATGCCGTGCGCCTGACCGGCAAGCCGGCGGCAACGGCGGCCTTCGGCACCGATGCCAGCCTGCTGCAGGCCTTGGCGCCCTGCCTGGTGCTCGGACCTGGCAGCATCGCCACCGCCCATACGCCGCAAGAGGCGGTGGCCCTGGCCGATCTCGAAGCGGCGTGCGACCTCTTCGGCCGATTGGTGAGGGAGGCCCCGAGCTGTCCATGACCTCATTCCGCTCGCTCGAACCTCTGATCCGCCCGGGATCGATCGCCGTGATCGGCGCTTCCGACGAACCCACCCGCATCGGCGGGCGGCCGATCGCCTACATGAAGGAGCAAGGCTTTCGCGGTGCGATCTATCCGGTCAATCCGCGCCGCGCGATGGTGCAAGGCCTGCCGGCCTTTCCCGATGTCGCTGCCCTGCCGGCCGCACCCGATGTCGGCCTGATTGCCGTGCCTGGCGAGGCCGCGCTGCAAGCGGTGGAGGAGCTCGGCCGACGCGGCTGCAAGGGCATCATCATGTTCACCGCCGGCTTCGCCGAAGTGGATGAAGCCGGGGCCGGTCGCCAACGCGAGCTTGCGGCGACGGTGCGGCGCTACGGCATGCGTCTGCTCGGGCCCAATTGCCTTGGCCTGTTCAACGCCTCAATCGGCTTCTATCCGATCTTCTCCTCCTCCTTCGAGACCGGCTGGCCCTTGCCTGGGCGGATCGGCATCGCCTCGCAGTCGGGCGCCTATGGCACCCATGTCTACAGCGCGGCGCGCAATCGCGGCCTCGGCACGCCAATCTGCGTCACCACCGGCAATGAGGCCGACGTCACGCTCGGAGAGGTGTTGGGCTGGATGGCCGAGGCGGAGGAGGTCGAGGTGATCTGCGCCTATGCCGAGGGCATTCGCGACGGCGCCTCCTTCCTCGCCGCGCTCGATCTGGCCAGGCGGAACCGCAAGCCGGTGGTGATGATGAAGGTCGGCCGCAGCGCCCTGGGCGGAGAGGCCGCCCGTTCGCACACCGCGAGCATCGCTGGGGATGACCGGGTCACCGATGCGGTGCTGCGGGAGTTCGGGGTCTGGCGCGCCCGCAGCACCGAGGAGGCGCTCGATATCGCCTATGCCGCGACGAAGCGCATCTATCCGGCCGCCAACACGCTCGGGATGCTGACGGTCTCGGGCGGGGCGGGGGTGCTGGTCTCCGATGCGGCGGAAGCGCTCGGCCTGCCCATGCCGCCCATGCCGGAGGCCGCCCAGGCGCGGCTTAAGGCGCTGATCCCCTTCTGTGCTCCGCGCAATCCGGTCGACTGCACGGCCCAGACCTTCAACCAGCCAGATCTGATCGGGGAGTTCGCCGAGAGCCTCGCTCGCGAGGGGGGCTATCAGAGCATCCTGGGCTTTTTCACCCAGGCCGGCGGCAGCCTCACCATGGGTCCGCATATCCGCACCCAGATGGCACGAGTCCGGCAAGCCTTTCCCGACCGGCTGTGGTGCATGAGTGTGATCGCCGCCCCTGAGGTGGTGCGCGCCTATGAGGCCGACGGCTTCCTGGTCTTCGAGGATCCGACCCGGGCGGTGGTCGCACTCTATGCCATGGGCTACTTCGGCCGCGCCTTCGCGGCCGGGCCGCCGACAACGGTTCCCCTGCCCGAGGTCACCCTGCCCGAGGCGACGCCCCATGAGGCCGAGGCCAAGCGGATCCTCGCGGCTGCCGGCATCCCGACCGTGCCGGAACGCATCTGCCGCGATGCCGAGGCGGCGGTGCAGGCGGCCGAGGCCCTGGGCTATCCGGTGGTGCTCAAGATCCTCTCGCCCGACATCCTGCACAAGAGCGAGATCGGCGGCGTTCTGCTCGATCTGGCCGATGCCTCCGCCGTGCGGGCGGGCTATGCTGAGCTTCTGGAACGGGCGAGGCGCTGCACGCCGGCGGCACGGATCGAGGGCGTTCTGGTGGCCAAGCAGCTCCGCGGGGCGACCGAACTCGCCTTCGGCATCCTGCGCGATCCGGTCTTTGGGCCGGTGGCGATGGTGGGGCTGGGCGGCATTTTCATCGAGGTGCTGCAGGACGTCGTCTTCCGCCGCTGCCCCTTCGATGCGGCGGAGGCGGAGCGGATGATCCGCAGCTTGCGCGGCTTTCCGCTGCTCGATGGGGCGCGCGGGCGGCCGCGGGCCGATCTCGGCGCGCTGGCACGGGCCCTCTCGGCGCTCTCGGCCTTTGCGGTGGCGGCGGGGCCACGGCTGCTCAGCGTGGATGTCAACCCGGTCCTGGCCCTGCCCGAGGGGTGCTGGGCGGCCGATGCGGTGCTCGAACTCGCGCCGCGCCCCCTGGTCGGGTCAGAGCGGGAGGGGTAGTGTCCCGCCGCGAGGGAGCGGAATGATCAACAAGATCGTACAGTCGCTGGCGGAGGCCGTGGCCGGCATCAAGGACGGCTCGACGGTCCTGATCGGAGGTTTCGGCAGCGTCGGGCAGCCCGATGCGCTGATCGAGGCGCTGATCGAGCAGGGCGCCAAGGATCTGACCTGTGTGGCGAACAATGCAGGCAGCGGCCGCACCGGCCTGGCGCGGCTGATGGAGCTTGGGCGCGTGCGCAAGATCATTTGCTCCTTCCCGCGCAGCAGCGGCTCCGTCGTGTTCGAGGAGCTCTACAAAGCCGGCAAGATCGAGCTCGAGATCGTCCCGCAGGGCACGCTGGCCGAACGGCTGCGGGCTGCCGGTGCCGGCATTCCCGCCTTCTACACGGCGACCGCGCAGGGCACGCTGCTTGCCCGCGGTAAGGAGGAGCGGGAGTTCGACGGCCGGCTCTACATCCTGGAGCGCGCGCTGCGCGCCGATGTCGCGCTGATCGAGGCCTGGGAGGCGGACCGCTGGGGCAACCTGACCTACCGCGCGAGCGGGCGGAATTTCAACCCGGTGATGGCGATGGCGGCCGACCTGACCATCGCGCAGGTGCAACACATCCGCGAATTGGGCGAGATCGATCCGGAACGCGTCATCACCCCCGGCGTGTATGTGCAGCGGGTGGTCCGCGTCGATCGCGGCAGCCCTTGGGTGTAAGGTCGGGAAGGGAGGGACCGACATGCCCTACAGCCGAAGCGAGATGGCAGCCCGCGCCGCTGCCGACATTCCGGAGGGGTGGGTGGTCAACCTCGGCATCGGGATGCCGACGGCGATCGCCGACCACGTCCCGCTGGAGCGGGAGGTGATCTTCCAGTCCGAGAACGGGGTGATCGGGATGGGGCCGGCCCCCCCGCCGGATCGGGTGGACCCCTGGCTGATCAATGCGGGCAAGCAGCCGGTCACGCTGCGCCCGGGGGGGTGTTACGTCCACCACGCTGACAGCTTCGCCATGATCCGCGGCGGGCATATCGACCTCTGCGTGCTAGGCGCTTTCGAGGTGGCGGAGAACGGGGACCTCGCGAACTGGGCGACCAGCGAGAACGACACCGCCCCGGCGGTAGGCGGGGCGATGGATCTGGGCGCCGGTGCCAAGCGCCTGTGGGTGCTGATGGAGCATACGACCAAGGATGGCCGCCCCAAACTCGTGCCATCCTGCAGCTATCCGCTGACCGCCCTGCGTGCGGTGCGCCGGGTCTATACCAATCTCGGTGTCTTCGACGTGGTGCCGGGGCGCGGTTTCGTGGTGGTCGAGCTCGCGCCCGGGGTCTCTCTCGAGCAAGCCCAGGCCGCCAGCGCGGCCCGCCTGCACACCAGCGCATGAGCGAAGCGGCGGGCATCCCACCCTATTCCGAAGACCAGGCGGAGAGTGCCCGTCTGGTGCGGGAGAGCGCGGCCGGATTTCTTGATGTCGGGCGGGCGCGCGCCCTGCGCTTCACCATGCCGGGCTTCAGCCGGGAGGCTTGGCGAGAGATGGCGCAGCTCGGCTGGATCGGGCTGCTGGTGCCGGAATCGGCCGGGGGCGCCGGGTTGTCCATGATCGAAATGTGCGCCCTGGCCGAGGAGTTGGGCCGGGGCTTGGCGCCGGAGCCGCTGATTCCCTGCGCCATCTCCGCCCTGCTGCTGGCCGAGGCCGGCGAGCGCGAGGTGCTGGGCCAGCTGCTGGCAGGAGAGGCGGTGGTGCTGACGGCCTGGCAGGACCGGCCGAACACGCTCGAGGTCTGCACCGACCTCGACCGGCCGCGCTGCTCAGTGCCGATGGCCGGGGGTGCGACGCATCTGCTGCTGCCGGGGCCGGATGGGTTGCACCTTCTCAAGGCGGCCGATTGCACCATCACGACCGAGACCACGGTTGATGGCGGGCATATCGGCACGGTGCGGGCGCAGCCCGGGCGGCCGATCGGGCAGGCCGCGCTCGGCCCCGCCCTGGATCGCGCAGCGCTGGCCACCGCGGCCTATCTCCTGGGCGGGATGGAGGCGGCCTTCGCCATGACGCTCTCCTACCTCAAGACGCGCCAGCAGTTCGGCCGGCCGATCGGGAGTTTCCAGGCGCTGCAGCACAAGGCGGTGGATACCCGGCTCCAGATCGCGCTGACGCGCGCCGTCGTCGAGGAGGCCGCCGCGCGGCCCGAGCCTGCGCTCTGTTCGCGCGCCAAGGCGCGGGCGAGCGAGGCGGCGATGCTCGTGCAGCAGAACTGCCTGCAGATGTCGGGCGGGATTGGCTATACCGACCAGTACGACCTTGGCCTCTATCTGCGCAAGGCGATGGTCCTGGCCCCTGCCTTCGGCGGTCCGGCCCTGCATCGCGCGCGCTTCATGGCGCTCTCGCCCGAGCTTGAGGAGGTCTGAGCATGCAGGAGAGCGTGATGCGCATCCGGCGCGACCGCGACGGCGATGTCCTGGTGCTGACCCTCGACTATCCGGCGCGACGCAATGCGCTGGCCATGCCGCTGCGGCGCGAGCTCGAAGAGGCGCTGGAGGAGGCGGCCGAGAGCGGGGTGCGCGCGGTGGTGCTGACCGGCGCCGAGGGGCATTTCTGCTCGGGCGGGGACATCTCGGGGATGGATGTGCGCGGCCTGCTCGAGGGGCGGGAGCGGATGCGCCGCACCCACCGTCTGGTCCGTCTCATGGCCTTCGGCGGCATGCCGCTGGTGGCGGCGGTGGAGGGCTGGTGCGTGGGCGCCGGGCTCTCTCTCGCCTGCTTGTGCGACACGGTGATCGCGGGCGAAGACGCGCGGCTTGCCGCCGGTTTCGGCAAGATCGGGCTGATGGCCGATCTCGGCCTTGCCTTCACGCTGCCGCAACGGGTCGGCGTCGCCAAGGCGCGACAGCTGCTGCTCTATCATCGCCAGCTGAGTGCGGCGGAAGCCCTGGCGATCGACCTGGTCGACGAGGTGGTGCCGACCGGACAGGCCTTGACGGTGGCGCTCGAACGCGCGCGCTTCCTGGCCGAACAGGCGCCGGCCCCGCTTGCCTTGACCCGACAGATGCTCGCCCAGGGCCTGCATGAGGCCCTGGAGATGGAACGTCACTTCCAGGCTGCGCTGTTTGCGACCGCGGATTTTCGCGAGGGGCGGCAGGCCTTCCTCGAGAAGCGGCCGCCGCGCTTTTCCGGAGGTTGAGATGGACCTGATCACGCCGCGCGAGCCGCAGGACCTCAACGCGATGGAGGATGAGGCGTTTCGCCTTCACGTGCGGCGTTGGATCGAGGCCAACTACCCGCCCGAACTGCGCTACCCGCCGCGGCGGCTGCACTGGAACGAGAACAAGGTCTGGTACTTCAAGCTCGCGGAGAAGGGCTGGCTTTGCCCGGGCTGGCCACGCGAATATGGCGGGCTTGGCCTCTCCCCGGCCAAGCAGATCATCTTCACCGAGGAGCTGGAGCGCTGGGGCTGCGCCCGCTGCAACGACCACGGCATCATCATGCTGGGGCCGCTGCTGATCCGCTACGGCACGCCGCAGCAGCGCGCCTTCTTCCTGCCCAAGATCCTGAGCGGCGAGCACATCTGGTGCCAGGGCTATTCCGAGCCCAATGCCGGAAGCGATCTGGCAAGCCTGCGGACCACCGCCGTGCTGGAGGGCGATCACTACATCGTCAACGGGCAGAAGATCTGGACGACCCTGGCCCAGGACGCGAACTGGATGTTCATGCTGGTCCGCACCGATCCTGCGGCCAAGAAGCAGGAGGGCATCAGCTTCCTGCTTGTGGACATGACCAGCCCGGGCATCACAGTCCGGCCCATCATCAACCTCGAGATGCATGACGAGTTCTGCGAGGTCTTCTTCGACAACGTGCGCGTGCCGAAGGAGAATCTGGTGGGCGAGCCCAACAAGGGCTGGGAGATGGCAAAGGCGCTGCTCTCCTTCGAGCGGATCTATCTCGGCTCGCCGCGCCAGTCGGCCTATGCCCTGACCCGCCTGCGCGAGCTCGCCGAACGGATGGGGGTGTGGGAGGATCCGGTCTTCGCCGCCACCTATGCCAAGCACCGGGCCGATTTCGAGGATCTGAAATCGCTCTATGGCCGCTATGTCGAGGTGCTCAAGCGCGGCCGGCCGCTCGGTGCCGATGTCTCGCAGCTCAAGATCATCCAGTCGGAGCTGTTTCAGCGCATCACCGAGACCATGCTGGCCGTGGCCGGCGAGCATGGCGCGCTGTTCGAGCCCATGGCCGGCAACCGCACGCTGCACCCGGCGGGGCTGTATCTGCAGGCGCGGCCGACCAGCATCTACGGCGGCACCAACGAGATCCAGCGCAACATCCTGGCCAAGAACGTGCTAGGCCTGCCGTGAGCCGGCGCCCCCTGCGGCCGTGCTGCCCGCAAGAAACCCGTGCGGGCGCGCGCCTTGCCTTGTCCTGTCCTGGCCGGGCGTCCGGGCAGTTCGGCCGCATCCGCCGGCCGGCCCAGCCAGCGCCCCACCGCGCGGGCGGTGGTGTCCGCTCCGCTTGCTGCTCTTGCCTCGGCTCAGGGCGAGTGGGGGCTCCAGGCCGGGCGCATGAGCCTACGATATGGACCGCGATGGTGGCCGCATGAGCGATGTGTATGCGCTGTCCGCAACCGAGATCGCAGCCCGGGTGCGGGCCCGTGAGCTCCGCGCGGTCGAGGTGGTGGCCGCCGCCCTTGCCCGCCTCGACCAGGTCAATCCGCGCATCAACGCGGTGGTCGAGCCGCTGCATGAGGAAGCCATGGCCGCTGCGGCCGAGGTCGATGCCGCGCTGGCGCGGGGGGAGGATCCCGGCCTGATGGCGGGCGTGCCGGTCACGGTGAAGGTCAATGTCGACCAGAAGGGCCATGCCACCACCAACGGGCTGACCCTGCAGAAGGACCACATCGCCCACGAGGACAATCCGGTGGTGGCCAATCTGCGGCGCGCCGGGGCGATCATCATCGGGCGGACCAATACCCCTGCGTTCTCGGTGCGGTGGTTCTGTTCCAACAAGCTGCATGGCCATACGCGCAACCCGCGCAATCCCGCGATCACGCCTGGCGGCTCCTCGGGCGGGGCAGGGGCGGCGGTGGCTGCCGGGATCGGCGCGGTCGCGCACGGTACCGATATCGGCGGGTCGATCCGCTATCCGGCCTATGCCTGCGGGGTGCACGGGCTGCGCCCCACCCTCGGCCGGGTTCCGGCCTGGAACCCCTCGCTGCCCGAACGCGACATCGGTCCGCAGCTGATGGCCGTCTCCGGTCCGCTCGCGCGCAGCATCGCGGACCTCCGCTTGGCGTTCCACGCCATGGCCCAGCGCGATGTGCGTGACCCCTGGTGGACGCCGGTGCCGTTCGAGCTCGGCCCGGCGCCGCGCCGCGCCGCGCTGGTGATCCGGCCCGACGGGATGCCGGTGGTGCCGGAGGTCGAGGCCGCGCTGCGCGATGCCGCACGCCGCCTGCAGGACCGGGGCTGGACTGTGGTCGAGATGGACAATCTGCCCCCCTTGAGGGAGCCAGCCCGCCTGCAGACCCTGCTCTGGATGGCGAATATGCATCTCGGTGGGCTGGAAGCGGTGCGGCGAGAGGGGGAGCCGGCGGCCCTGGCCGTCCATGAGCATTTGATGCGCCTGCACCCGCCGCCCGATCTTGCCTCGCTGATGCAGGCGCTGACCGCGCGCGCGGGCTTCGTGCGGCAGTGGCAGGCCTTCTTCGAACGCTACCCGGTTGCTCTCTGTCCCGTCTCTGGCGAACTCCCCTTCCCCGATCAGCTGGATACGGCGGGTTTCGAGACATTCCAGCGCATCCTGGAGGCGCAGCTGACCCAGATCGGCCTGCCCTTGATGGGCTTGCCAGGGCTGGCTGTGGCGACCGGCATGGTGGGCCGCACGCCGGTCGGGGTGCAGCTGCTCGCCGGCCGCTACCGCGAGGATCTGCTCTTCGCTGCCGCTGCCGACATCGAGGCTGGCGGCGTTCCCCCCTCTCCCGTGGAGCCTGAGTGATGACACGCGTCCTGTTACTTCTGCCGCTGCTGGCTGCCTGTGCGGGGCCGGGCGGGGCCGGCTGTCCGGGCGATATCACCCTGGTCAACCAGGGGCAGCGCCCGATCGAGCAGTTCTATGCCGGTGGCCCACAGGATCTGCTGGATCCCGACCTGCTGCCGCCGGGGCAGAGCCGTCCCTTCCGGGCGACCAACCCGGCGGCGGCGCGGCTACGCGTGGTCTTCGACGATGGCCGCGCGGCGGAGCTTGGTCCCGTCAATCTCTGCGAGCTGCCCAGGATCACGGTGACGGCTCGGGGGATCGTGGCGACGGCACGCTGAGGGCGGCTGGCTTCGGCTGCCGCTGCTTCTGGCACGCTTTTTGCTTCCCCTCACCGTCGGCTCGTCCATTCCGGCCGAGTTTCCAGCTCGCTGCCCAAGCCCCGAGCAGGGCGGGCGGCGTCGATGTTTCGGGGGAGCAACACATGATCCATCGTCGTCGGCTTCTGGCCTGCACCCTGGCCGTTCCGCTCGCTGCGCCAGCGGTCGCGGCGGCGCAGGGCGCCTGGCCGACCCGCGGTTCCATTCGGCTGATCGCGCAGTTCCCGCCGGGGGGCTTGGTCGATACCATCAGCCGCCTGATGGCGCCGATCATGTCCCAGATGCTGGGCCAGACGGTGCTGGTCGAGAACCGGGCAGGCGCCGGGGGCGTGATCGGGACCGACTTCGTGGCCAAGTCCCCGCCCGATGGCTACACCCTGCTGGTCAGCCATGCATCGGTGCATGTCTTCTCGGCAGCCACCTTGCCCAGCCTGCCCTTCCACCCGATCGACGACTTCACCCACATGGGTCACTTGGTGGAGGCGCCGAACGTCCTCCTGGTGCGCGCCAACTCCCCCTTCCAGACGCTCGAGCAGTATCTGGCCGCGGCCAGGACCCGACCGGTGCGTTTCGGTTCCTCGGGCATCGGGTCGGCGCCGCATATGCTGGGTGCGCTGCTCGCGGATGCGGCACGCGCGCCCCATCTCGACCACGTGCCCTACCGCGGCAGCGCGCCGGCGATGCAGGATCTGCTGGCCAATCAGATCGAGAGCATGATCGATCCGATCACCACCAATGTGACCATGCTGCGCGATGGCACGCTGCGGGCACTGGCCGTCTCCTCTCCGCAGCGCCTGCCTGCCTTCCCGCAGGTGCCGACCTTTGCCGAGTTCGGTTTTCCCAACCTGACCTCGGCGCAGTGGCTGGGGCTGTCCGGCCCGCGCAACCTGCCGGCACCGATCGTCGAGCGCCTGACGGCGATGATCCCGCAGATCCTCTCCCAGCCCGCACTGCTCGCCCGCTGCGAGGACCTGCAGACCCTGCCGCGCGCTCACCCCGCACTGGGGCCGGACTTCGTCAAGATCATCCGCGAAGAGCTGACGCACTGGACCAGCGTGGCGCGCCGCTTCAACATCCAGGCCGCCTGAACCCTGCGGGGCCGTCTCCGGTACGGCCCCGTCTCGCAGCACCGAGACTTGGTCGGAGGCAAGCGCCGCCGACCTTCGCTCGCCTCAGGGGCGCGGCCCGCCGGCCGGCAGGGGGAAGCGTCGTGGATCGACCAGGGCGACCGCCTCCTCCGTGCCGGGCGGAGGTGCCTCTCCGCGCAGCAGGGCAGCGAGCAAGGCCCCGGCCGCCGGGGCGGTCTGGATGCCATAGCCGCCTTGGCCGCACATCCAGAAGAAGCCGTCGCTGCGCCCGGGCCCGATGGCGAGCGATCGGTCAGGCGTGAAGGTGCGCAATCCCGCCCAGGCGTGTTCGACGCGCCGGACCTCGATCGCCAAGGCCTGCTGCATGCGCTCCACCGCGAGCGCGACGTCGATCTCCTCGGGCCAGGCATCCATCGGCGGGCTGTCGGTCTCATCGGCCGGGCTCAGCATCAGCTTGCTGCGGGCTTCCGGTCGGGCATACCAGCTGTGGGCGGCATCGCCGACCAGCGGCCAGTCGCGCACGGCATATGGGGCAGGGTCGATGATGCAGGCGGTGCGCCGCTTCGGGGCGAGGCCAAGGCGCGGCTCCCCTGCCATCTCTGCCACCTCATCGCCCCAGGCCCCCGCGGCATTCACCAGGAACGGGGCGGTGAAGACGTCACCGCCCGAGGTCTCGGCATGCCAGAGCCCGCCTTGGCGCCAGATGCGCGAGGCCCGGCGGCGCAGGGCCAGCACCCCGCCCGCCTGGCGCAGCGCGCGCAGGAAGCCGGCATGCAGGGCCGCGACGTCGATGTCGAAACAGTCGGTCTCCACCGCGGCGGCCACCGCATAATCAGGGCGCAGGGCCGGGACCATGGCCCGCGCCCGGTCGAGACCGATCGGCTCGATCATCTGGCCGCCGGCCACCAAAGCTTCGAGCAGCGGCACCTGTTCAGGCGGCGCGAGGTGCAGCACCGGCCGCGGCGAGGAGAGCGGCGCCTCGGTGAAGCCTGCGGGCGGAGCCAGGAAGAAGCTGCGCGAGGCGGCGGTCAGGATGCGCACGTCGCGGTTGCCGTAGTTGCGGATCCAGATCGCCGCGCTGCGGCCCGTGGCGTGGTAGCCGGCGCTCTCCTCGGCCTCCAGCAGGGCGACGCGGTGGGTGGGCGCCAGATGCGCCGCCGCCGTGGCGCCGGCCATGCCGGCACCGATCACCATCACATCGGCCGCGTGCCGTTCCATCGCCTCACCCTCGCTCCTGCTGGTCATCGTAGGGGTTGTCGGTGCCCCGCAGATGGAGGCGGATCGGCGTGCCAGGAAGGGCGAAGGCCTCGCGCAGCGCATTGACCAGGTAGCGCTGGTATTCGACCGGCGTCCGTTCGGCCCGAGTGCCGAACAGGGCAATGGTGGGCGGGCGGGTGGCCGGCATCGTCGCGTAGCGCAGCTTGAGCCGCCGCCCCTGGACCAGCGGCGGCGGGTGTCGTGCCAGCGCCTCCTCGAGCCAGCGGTTCAGCGCGGCGGTCGGGATGCGCGTCGACCACACGGCAACCGCACGCCGCACCGCGGGCATCAATCTTTCCACCCCCTCCCCCGTCGCCGCGGACAGCGGCACCACCGTGATGCCCTTGAGCTGCGCGAGCTGATCGGCGAGCTGCCGGTCGAGGCCGCGTCGGGTGGCATCGCGTTCGGCCACCGCGTCCCATTTGTTGAGCGCGATCACGATCGCCCGCCCCTCCCGCTCGGCCAGCCGGGCGATGCGCAGGTCCTGTTCGTGCAGGCCGAGGGTGGCATCGACCACCAGCACCACCGCCTCCGCCTCGCGCAGGGCGGCAATGGTGGCGGCCACCGACAGCCCCTCCAGCCGTCCGGTGATGCGGGATTTGCGCCGCAGGCCCGGGGTATCGACGAGCTGCACCGGCCCTTCGGCGTCGCGCCATTGCACCGGCACCGCATCACGCGTCAGCCCTGGTTCGGGCCCGGTGATCATCCGCTCCTCCCCGACCAGGGCGTTGAGCAGGGTGGATTTTCCCGCATTGGGCCGACCGACCAGGGCAAGACGGAGCGGCCGTTCCGGTTCGGGCGGCGGCTCGGGCGGGTCAGGCAGGCTGCGCGCCACGGCGGCGTGCAGTTCCCCAAGCCCCTCCCCATGGGCGGCGGAGATCGGGATCGGATCGCCAAGACCAAGCGCATAAGCCTCCAGCGCCGCGGCCGCGCCGGCCCGGCCCTCGGCCTTGTTGGCAATGAGCAGCACCGGCTTGCCGCGGCGGCGGATCAGGTCGGCGAAGGCGTGATCGGGCGGGGTGATGCCGGATTTGGCATCGACCACGAACAGCACGAGGTCGGCCTGATCCAGCGCTGCCTCGCTGCTCTGCCGCATCCGCCCCGGGATGGTATCGGCCGGCGCCTCTTCCAGGCCCGCGGTGTCCATCAGACGCACCCGCCGCCCGCCGAGCTCGACCTCCACCTCGCGCCGATCCCGGGTCACGCCCGGGGTATCGTCGACGATCGCCAGCCGCCGCCCTGCCAGGCGGTTGAACAGGGTGGATTTGCCGACATTGGGCCGGCCGAGGATCGCAACCACAGGCAGCATGCGCAGCACATGCCAGCGCTGCGCGGGCTGGCCAAGCAGGCGGCCGAAACAGAGGGCAAAAACCGTTGCGCGTCCGCCGCGGAGCAGCCATTCTGCCGGCCATGAGCCCGCGTACTCGCCTGCGCCGCGCTTGGCGCGGCATCCCGGTTGCCGTGCGCTTCTTCCTGCTGCATGGGCTGATGGGCTTCGGCCTCTCAGCCCTGTTGACGGGCGCGATCCTGTGGGCCGATCCGGGCGGGCTCGGGCGGCTGCTGCTTTCGGCCGAGGCGCATCCCTTGCCGCTTCTGCTGCTGTGGTTCTTCTTGGGCCTCTCCTTTGGCGGGGTGCAGACCGCAGCGGCCGTGATGCTGTTGGGCGAGCCCAACTCGGCGCCTCGCCCGCCGCGCGGCGCACCCGCTCCCGTGCTGGCGGCGCTGCGGGCCCGCCGCCGGCTGCGGGCCGATCAGCGGATCGCGTAGACGTCGTAGCGCGGGCCGGAAGGCGGGCGCTGCCCGACCCCGACCGCCAGCACGCGGTTGAGCCAGGCGAGGTCCTGCGCACCCGTCTCGAAGCGCATGGCGACCCGGAAATAGTATTCGGAGGGCGAGACCGGCTCCCCAGCTGCGAGGCGGGCGAGCACCTCCGGCGCCCCGGTGCGGATGCCGCCGTACGAGACATAGACGAGCGCGCCAGAGGCGGCGCGAATGGTCAGCCGCACATCCATATGCGCCGTGCCGTCGGGTTCGAGGCGGAGCCAATCGGCCGCGGTGCCGGGCAGGATCTCCCCTTGCAAGGCGGGGCCGGCGACGCTGCCCCCGACCACCGGGACGATGCGCAGCTCCTCCCGCCCCGGGGCGCGCCCCACCATCTGCGGCGGACCGACCAAGATCTCGAGGCTGAACAAATACTCCGTAACCAGCGGCAGCGGGGCCATGGCGGCGAACCTCCCATCTCTGAGCGGCGCCAGGGTGGGGGCGACGCGTCGGCCCGGCAAGCGGCCTGACCCGCAGCTCCCCTTATCCGGTGAGGTGGCGGCGCCGGAGCAGCCGTGCGCGCAAGCCCTCGACCGGGCCGGCCAGAACCGAGACAGCCCAGAGCAGCCCCGCTGCCAGCACGATCGCGGGGCCGGCCGGCACATCGGCGTGGAAGGAGGCAAGCAGGCCCGTGACGGTCGCAAGCAGGGCCAGTCCGACCGCGGCGTAGACGATACCGCCGACCTGACGCGCCCAGTGGCGCGCGGCGATAGCCGGCAGCATCATCAGCCCGACCGCCATCAAGGTGCCAAGAGCGGTGAAGGCCGCGACCAGATTGAGCACGACGGCGGCCAGGAAACCGAGATGCCAGGCCCCGCCCCGCGCCCCCACCGAGCGGGCGAAGGAGGGGTCGAAGCATTCCAGCACCAGGGGCCGCCAGGCGAAGGCGAGGAAGATGAGCGTCGCGGTCGCCACGCCGGCCATCAGCAGCAAGGCGGCATCATCGATGCCGAGCACCGAGCCGAACAACACCTGGGTGAGCTCGACGGGCGAGCCGCGCCAGGAGAGCAGCGCCACTCCGGCTGCCAGCGCCACCAGGTAAAGGGCAGCGAGCGCTGCATCCTCCCGCCCGCCTGTGGCGCGCGAGAGCGCTCCCGCCCCGAGCATCACCAGAAGCCCGGCCAGCGCACCCCCCAGGGCCAGGGCAGGCACCGCGAGCCCGGCCAGCAGGAAACCGACGGCCACGCCGGGCAGCATGCCATGCGCCAAGACATCGGCGGTGAGCGACATCCGCCGCAGCATGAGGAACACCCCGAGCGGCGGGGCGGAGAGCGCCAGCGCCAGCCCGCCGACCAGCGCGCGGCGGAGGAAGCCCAGTTCGAGCAAGGGGGCGAGCAGCCATTCCGACATGGCTCTGCTTCTCCGCTGGGCCGAGCGGTAAGGCAATCGCTTCCGCGCCACGGGTGCCAGCCAATCGACGCCTGGTTCCTGGCTGGCTCGATCATGCGGCGGGCCTAGTCGATCGCGCTGCCGAGCCCCTCGCGCATCCTCTGCCCATGCTGGAGGGAGGCTCCCTCGGCGGTCGCAGGGCGCTTGCCGAACGTGCCGCGCGCGATGGGGTGGCTGACCACGGGCAGGTGCAGCGCAGCCATCGCGGGCTGAGGGATGGTGTTGGTCAGCGGCACCAGCGTGCCGATCCTGCCCTGCAAGCCTCCTGCATCCCCCGCTCCATGCGTTTCCCAGCCGCGGTAACTGGCGGTGCCATTGGTATGACTGTCTGACGCAAGACTGTTTGACGCTAAGGCACAAGCGTCCCGTCGGCCAGCCAGTGCCGCTGCCATGGGGCTGTCCCGCAACGGGATGGCGCGGCAGAGCGCGGCGCAGACCCGGCTGCGGGCACAGGCGTCCGAGCTTCGCGGCGGGGGGAACAGCTGCGGCCGGGCGGTCCTCAGCGTGCAGGCCATCTGCGCTGCGGGAGGCGTCGGAGGCCTCTCCCGGGTGGCGCCGCCTATCAGTGGCAGGCGCGTAGCCACGGCGTGCTCGCCGGCGGCTCACCCTGCCGGCCTGCGGCGCCGCGCGGGCCGGGCGACGAGGGGTCTTTGATCGCGGAAGAGCAGAGTGCCCGAGCCGGGCCTCACGCCGCCCGATGGCAGGGGGTGGCCTCGGCCGCCCAGTGTTCGGCCATGGCGCGGGCCCGCAGGCGGTTGGCGGGCGTCAGCACTTCCGCGGTGGGACCCCAGGCGATCGCATCGCGCGCCAGCAGCAGGGTCTCGGGAAAGTCGCGCCGCACCAGATCGAGGTCGTGCAACACCGCGACCACGGTCCGCCCCTCCCCATGCCAGCGGTGCAAGAGCGCCAGCATATCGCCCGCCGTGCGCTCATCGAGGGCGGTGAACGGCTCATCCAGCAGCAGGATGGGCGCATCCTGCACCAGCAGCCGGGCAAACAGCAGGCGCTGGAACTGCCCGGCCGAGAGGCTGGCAACCGGACGGTCCTCGAACCCGGCCAGGCCGACGGCGGCCAGCGCGGCCTCGGCCTCCGCGCGGGCGTGGCGGTCGAGGCGGCGAAAGGCACCGGCCTTGGGCCAATGGCCGAACAGGACGACA
>JANWYF010000148.1 GCA_025057055.1 Rhodovarius sp.
AGATCAGCGACAGGCAGCCCAGGATCATGAAGGTCGGGACCTTCGCCTGATCATCCATGCCCGCCATGACCACGGCCGCGGCGCCGGCAAGGAGGGGGACGGCGAGCTCAGCGAGCATGTGTCAACTCCTTTTGACGTCAAAACAATCTTACAGCCATTCGCCCCTGCCCCTGTCAATGCGCAAGCGCGGGAGGGATGAGTCGGGCGGGCTCGCCGGCGCCGAGCCCCGGCCGCCTGCGGCCCGCGGCGGCGGCCTGCCGACGCCTTCCGCCATGCTGGCTGCGACGTCTCCGGCGCCCGCTGGCTCCGCCCCGGCATGCCGATGGTCTGGGCCCGGGGGGCGCGCCGCGCCGCCGGTGGTCCGACCCGCCTGGGCGGGTGCGCGATGAGGCCCGGCTGCGGGAGCGCGGGCGCGCGCCGGTGCGCTCGGCGGCCGCAGCGGCGGCAGAGCAGCCGGCCGCGGCCCGGCAAGATGGGCAGCGCCCGCGGGCCCGGCGCCAGGGCGAGAGGGCGAGGTCGCGCCGGATCAGCGCCGGGTCCTGGGCTTTGAGGGGGCTCTGGCGACCGATCGGCGATGCCGGCCGTGCTGCGGTCACCTCCCGCCCCCGGCGGCTGCATCCGCGTCCCCGCCGCGGCGGGTTCAGTCGCGGCCCAGCAGTTCGCGGTTGTGCTCGCCGAGCCTCGGGGCCGGGCGGGAGGGGGCGGGGCGCTGCCGGTCGATCGACAGCGGCAGACCGACCAGGCGCGGCGTGCCGGCGGGCATGTCCTGGATCAGCCCCATCGCCGCCATCTGCGGGCAGTTCGCCACCTCTGCGATGTCGTGGACCGGGGCGCAGGGCACGCCGGCGGCTTCCAGCGCGGCGATCCAGGCATCGCGCGGCCGCTTGCGGAATTCGGCGGCGATCAGCGGGATCAGCTCGGCGCGATGGCGCACCCGGTCGGCGCCGCGGGCAAAGCGCGGATCCTCGGCCCATTCCGGATGGCCGAGCACCGCCGCCGCCTTGGCCCACAGCCGGTCATTGCCGGCGGCCAGCACCAGGGGATGATCGGCGGTGTCGAAGAGTTGATAGGGCACGATCACCGCCGCCCCCGTGCCGTGGCGGCGCGGCACCTCTCCGGTGGCGAGGAACTGGTTGATCTGGCCCTCCACCCAGAAGGCCGCGGTTTCGAAGAGGGAGGCATCGACGATCGCCCCCTGGCCCGTCACATCGCGCCGGCGCAGCGCGGCCAGCGCGCCGATGACGATGAACAGGCCGGTTGCCTTGTCGTTGATCGAGGCGCCGCAGAAGGTCGGCGGCGCATCAGGCTGGCCGGTGACGCTCATCATCCCGCCATAGGCCTGCAGCAGCGGATCGAAGCCCGGGCGCATCTTCATCGGGCCGCGGTCACCGAAGGCCCAGATCGAGCAGTAGATCAGCCGCGGATGCCGGGCGCGCATGGCATCCGGGCCGATGCCGAGCTCCTCCGCCACGCCGGGGCGCAGGTTCTGGATCAGGATATCGGCGCTGGCGCAGAGGCGATGCAGCGCCTCGACATCCTCGGCCCGCTTGAGGTCCAGCGTGACGCTGCGCTTCGAGCGGTTCTGGCCGTAGAAGTAGAGGCTGGTCTGCCCGTCCGGCCCGAAGGGCGGGCCCCAGCCGCGCGCATCGTCGCCGCCATCGGGCTTTTCGACCTTGATCACATCGGCGCCGAGATCGGCCATGATCACCCCCGCGAGCGGCGCGGCCAGCGCCTGGCCGATCTCGATCACCCGCACCCCTTCGAGCGGCAGCAGCATCTCCCCCTGTCCCCCTCTTTCGGCACTCAATACCAGCGTGCCAGCAGCCGGGGCGGCACGCCAGCGAACCAGGCCGACAGGAACAGCAGATTGCGTGCGGACCGCCGCAGATAGCCCTGCCGCCGCCATTTCTCGGCCGAGGTGACGGCGCGCGCAGGCAGCGCGATGGGCCGATGCGGGCGCAGGCGCAGGATCAGGTCGACGTCCTCCATCAAGGGCAGCGGGCGATAGCCGCCGACCGCCTCATAGAGGCTGCGGTGAATGAGCAGCCCCTGATCGCCGTAGGGCAGGCCGAGGGCGCGGCAGCGCCAGGCGACGGCGCGTTCCAGCCGACGGGCGGGCGGGGCATCGTCATCGAGGGCGAAGGCGAAATGCGCCACCCCCGGCCCCTCTGCCATGAAGCGCCGCGCCGCTTCGGCCCAGCCGGGTTCGAGGCGGGTGTCGGCATGCAGGAAGAGCAACCAGGCGCTCGGCGGCGCGGCGGCGGCCCCGGCGATGAGCTGCGCACCGCGCCCGCGCTGCGCCTGCACCACCTGTGCGCCACACGCCTCGGCCACTGCGGCGGTGCCATCGGGGCTCTCCGCATCGGCCACGACGATTGGGGCGGGCCATTCCCGCAAGCACTCCAGGGTGGCGGGCAGGCTGGCCGCCGCCTGCCAGGTCGGGATGACGATGGCGAGTTCTGTGTTCATCTTTCGTTCTTGACGGGCGCGCGGGCCGGCGAATAGGCTCGCCCCGAACGGAAGCAGAACAGAGGACAGGTCGCCATGCCCGATGGTCTCCTCTGGGGCCGTCCCTCCCCCCGCCGCCTGCCGCCTGCACAGGCCGCTGCCCAGGCGCGGGGCGGTCTTCCCTTGCCGCCGCTGGCGCGCAAGGGGCGCGCTGCGCTGTCCAACCCGGCCAACCGCTTCGAGGAGAGCGCGGCCGAACCCTTCGACGACGGTTGGGGCACCCTGGCGCAGGAGCTGGCCGACCTGCCGCCCCTGCCCACCCGGCTGCTCAAGGATTCGGCCCGCAGCGCCATTGCCTACAATGAGAGCCCCGATCTCGGCTTCGATCGCTCGATCAACCCCTATCGCGGCTGCGAGCACGGCTGCATCTACTGCTATGCCCGGCCCTCGCACGCTTATCTCGGCCTCTCCCCCGGCCTCGATTTCGAGACGACGCTGCTCTTCAAGCCCGATCTGCCTCGGCTGCTCGAACGCGAACTCTCCCGCCCCGGATATCGGCCGAGGCCGATCGCGCTCGGCGCCAATACCGATCCCTACCAGCCGATCGAGCGCAAGCTCGCGCTGACGCGCCAGGTGCTGGAGGTGCTGGAGCGCTTTCGCCACCCCGTGACCATCGTCACCAAATCGGCCGCGGTGCTGCGCGATCGCGACATTCTGGCGCGCATGGCGGCGCTGGGCCTCGTGCGCGTGGCGCTGTCGGTCACCACGCTGGATGCGGAGCTCGCGCGGCGGATGGAGCCGCGCGCGGCCAGCCCGGGCCGGCGCCTGGCCGCCATGGCCGAACTGGCTGAGGCCGGCGTGCCGGTGGCCGTGCTCGTCGCACCCATCATCCCCGGCCTCAACGACGCCGAGCTGGAGCGGATCCTGGAGGCCGCCGCCGCGCGGGGCGCGACCAGCGCCGGCTATGTGCTGCTGCGCCTGCCGCATGAGCTCAAGGATCTGTTCCGGGAGTGGCTGGAGCGCCACTACCCGCAGAGGGCACAGCGCGTGCTGGCGCTGATTCGGCAGACGCGGGGCGGGGCGCTGTATCGCTCCGCCTTCGGGGAGCGCCAGACCGGCAGCGGGCCTTATGCCGAGATGCTCGCGGCCCGATTCGCGCGGGCCATCCGGGCGCTCGGCCT
>JANWYF010000161.1 GCA_025057055.1 Rhodovarius sp.
TCGGGTGCTCGCCGGGCTGGATGTCGCGCAGCCGGTATTCGACCAGCCAGGTGTTGTCCTCGTCGCAATAGTCCATGTTGCCCGAGTAGCCGGTCGCGATCAGCGGCACGCCGTAGTAGTGCGCCTCGGCGCAGAGCACGCCGAAGGCCTGGGACCGATGGGCCGAGACGACGCAATCGGCGTGGCGGATCAGCGCCAGTGCGCGCTCGGGGCCGGAGTTCTCCTCGAGCAGGATGATGCGGGGGTCGCGTGCCGCGGCCTCCTGGATCATCGGCCATTCGCCGTAGGGATCGGAGGCCTCGTCGGGCCCGCCCTCGGGCGCGCGCAGCACCAGCGCCACCGGTTCCCGCCCGCGCGGGAAGGCCTGGAGGAAGCCCGTCACCACGGCAGAGGGGTTGCTGCGCCGCAGCCCGCTTGCTGGGTGGAAGGCGGAGTGGAAGACGAAGGTGCCGGCGCGGTCGGGCAGAAGCTCGGGATAAGGGTCGGGCAGATCCTCGGGCAGGTCGAGGGCATGGCCGATCAGCGTCACCGGGCGGTTGGTCGCGCGCGCGAAGGCATCGCGCACGAAGGAGCTCGGCGCCCAGATCGCGTCGGCCTCTCGCGCCCCGGCTGCCTGCTGGGCCGGGACATCGGCGAAGGCCCAGGGAAAGATCCCGATCCGCCGCCTGGCTGCGATGCCCGAGAACTCGCTGCTGCGGATCATCTTCAGGAAGCGCGCCGCCTGCCCGAAGAACAGGCTCAGCGGCCGGCCGAGGCCCTGCGGCCGCGGCGCCTCGGCGGCCCTGTGGCTGTCTGCCGCGCCTGCGGTCCAGGGGCGCAGGCGCCCCCCCTCGGTCAGTGCGAGCGGCCGCCCCTCTTCGGCGTCGAACAGGCGGGCCGCGATCCCAAGGCGGCGCAGGGCGGCGCCCGTCATCCGCAACCCGCCGGCCGAACCGGGCAGACGGCGGTGGCCGATGAGGTAGACCGGGTGCTGCTCCGCCGCCGCCGCGCGCCGCGGGCGGCTGCGGCCGAGCAGCGGCCCGAGCGTCGGGCAATGCGTCTCGATCAGGGTGATGGCCGATTCGCAGCGACGGATGAGGGAGGCCGGCACTGCCTCGGCCGGCATCGGGTCTTCCTCGGCCATCGCCATGCCGCAGAGCAGGGTGAAGAGGCTGAACAGCCGATCACCCACGGGGATGTGCTGGGACCAGAAGCCGATCGCATCCTCCCCGATCAGGATCATCCGCCGGTGGTCGCGCCAGACCTCGAGGATCTGGGCGAGCTGGAAGGCCAGGCGCTGCGCGGGGTCCTGGAGCGAGGTGATGCCCGCGCTGCCGCTGTGGGTGCGCTCCCAGGCCTCGATCAGAAAGCGGTTGGCCGGGGCGATCGGGTCGGCGATGAAGGGGGCGAGCCAATGGCGCCGGTGCTCGTGCGGCAGCGCCTCCGGCGGCAGGGGGTGGGGCAGCACCACATCGAACAGCCACCAGCGCCGCAACGCATCCGGGTTGTCGAGCGCCCGGGCGAGCTTCGCCGGATCCTCGAGCGCCATGGCATCGAGCATGGCGGGGGTGAGCGGCAGACCGGTGCGCCGATGGACGATGCGACTGCGCTGGAAATACTCGCGATCGGCGGTGGCCATCACCGGCCAGGGTTCGCGGGCGATCAGGGCGGAGGCCAGCTGGGCGGCCAGCCGACTGCCGGCCTGGGCGGCATCGGGGGGCGGGATCTCCTCAGCGCCGCCGGCCTGGACAGGGGGCGGGCGCGGCGGGCAGGAGGCGGGCAGCAGACCCTCGGGCATCAGCAGCCGCTCGCGCAGCATGCGGCCGATGCCGTGGCGCTCCTCGGCGCGGCGGATCGCGTCAAAAAGGGCCGCCTGGCCGAGCCCCTCCAGCGCATGCTGCAGCAGCGCCATGCCGAAGGGGGAGCCGAGCAGCGGTGCGGGCAGCACCACATCGAGCCGCAGCGCGCCGGGGGCGAGCTGGCAGAACCAGAACTCCCCCTCCTTGACGAGGTCGATCCACAGGCTGGCCAGGGGTGCGCCGTGCTGCCGTGCGATCGCTGCCGCATCCAGCGTGAAGGCGAATTCCTGCGGCTGGTCGGTGGTGATCAGCTCAAGCCGCCCCTCCCCGAGCCGGGCGGCGGCTGCATCTTCGCCGAGGGGGGTGAGGAACCAGCCGAGCCGGATCCGAGGGGAGAGCGGAAGCACATGCGCAGGCAAGCGTAGCCGCCCGGCCACGCGCCCCGTGGCATCCGACACGATCCGTGGCGTGCGATGCGACAGCAGGCGCCAGCTCCGCTCCAGATCGCTGCTCACGACCACCCCCTTGGCGTTGTGCGACCGCGGCTATCATCCGCGACCGTCACCCTCTCATATTCGCGCCAGTGCGTTTCGCCGAAAATATGGCGCAGCAGGAAAAATATGACGGCAGGGATTCCGCCCGGCCCAGGCGGTCGGGGCCGGGCGCTGCCCCCCTCGCGCCTTCTGCCCTGCCCTCCGTAAAGACGGGGTGAAGCCTGCGGAGCCCGCTCTGTGCAGGAGATCCCGGCAGCGGCCGGCCCCGCGCCGGAGGGTGAGGGGGGTCGCTCCGCCGCCGCTGCCCTCCCCAAGCGGCGCGGGGGGGCATAACCTGACGTCGCATGTCGGACCCGCCCGGCAAGGACCCGCGCCCCATCGCGATCATCGTGGCCAGCGCGCTGTTCATGCAGAACCTGGACAGCGCCGCGGTCGCCACCGCCCTGCCCAGCATGGCCCGCAGCCTGGAGGTCGAGCCCGCTCGCCTCGGGGTGGCCATCACCGCCTATCTCGTCTCGCTCACCGTCTTCATCCCCTTCTCGGGCTGGGTGGCGGACCGGTTCGGGGCCAAGCGCGTCTTCATGTTCGCGATCCTGCTCTTCATCGCCGCCTCGGCCGCCTGCGGGCTGGCGCAGGATCTGACGCATCTGGTGCTGGCCCGGATCGTGCAGGGCCTGGGCGGGGCGATGATGGTGCCGGTCGGGCGGCTGCTGCTGCTGCGCGGCCTGCGCAAGGACCAGATGCTGACGGCCATGGCGTGGCTGACCATGCCCGGCATGCTGGGCCCGATCAGCGGGCCGGTGCTGGGCGGGGTGCTGACCGACCTCTTCGGCTGGCGCAGCGTGTTCTGGATCAATGTGCCGGTCGGGGTGATGGGGCTGCTGCTCGTGGCCTGGAAGATCCCCGACCCTGGCCGGCAGGATCCGGGCCCGCCCGACATACCCGGGCTTCTGCTGGTCGGCGGGGCGCTTGCTGGGCTGATGTTCGGGATCGAGACGGTGGGCCGCGGCGTTCTGCCCCCGCTCTGGCCGTGGCTCGCGCTGGCGGCCGGGCTGCTGGTCGGGGTGCTGGCCCTGCGCCATTGTCGGCGCGCGGCGCGGCCTGCCCTCGATCTCTCGCTGCTCGAGGTACCCTCCTTCCGCGCGGCGACACTGCCGGGGACGCTCTTTCGGGTCGGCGCCGGCGCGAGCCCCTTCCTGGTGCCGGTCCTGCTGCAGGCAGGCTTCGGCTGGGGGGCGACGGAGAGCGGGCTGGTCAGCTTCGCCACCGCTCTGGGCGCGCTGGCGATGAAGCCGCTCGCCCAGCCCATCCTGCGCTGGCTTGGCTTTCGCACCACCGTCGTATGGGCTGGGCTGCTGGCGGGGGTCAGCCTGGCCGCCTGCGCGCTGTTTGATGCCTCCTGGCCGCTGTGGGCGATGTTCCTGCTGCTCGCCGTGGGCGGTCTGTTCCGCAGCCTGCAGTTCACGGCGCTCAACACCCTCGCCTTCGCTGATCTGCCGCCGGCGCGGCTGTCGGCCGCGACCGGCTTCTTCGGCATGGCGCAGCAGATCAGCCCGGCGCTGGGCGTGGTGCTGGCCACCGCCACGCTGGAGGCGAGCGCGGCGATGGCCGGCCGCCATGAGGTGGCGGCGGCGGATTTCTCCATCGCCTTCGTGGTGGCGGCGCTGGTGCTGGCCAGCGCCACCCCCTTCTTCCTGCGCCTGCCGCCAGCCATCGGGCGGGAGGTGAGCGGCCATAAGGGCCGCTGAGCCCCGCCGTCAGGTCCGGCGCAGGTTCCACAGCATCGGGCTCGGCGCCTGCAGGACGCCGGTCAGTTCCCGGCGGAAGGCGGTGCGCAGGCGGAACAGGCCGGTCGGGGCGAAGGGCACCGCCTCCCAGGCCAGCTCCTGCACCCGCCGCATGGCCGCCGCCTGGGTCTCGGCATCCGGGGCCATGATCCAGGCCTCGATCGCTTCCTCCACCGCAGCATCGGAGGGCCAGCCGAACCACGCATTCTCCCCATGCATCCGGATGATGGGCGAGAGGGCGGGATTGGCGATGCCGGGAGAGGGGAAATTGGTGTTGTGCAGGTTCCACCCCCCCTGCGCCGGCGGGGCGCGGTTGGCGCGGCGGGCCACGGTGCCGGCCCAGTCGCTCTCCACCGCCACGATGTTGACGCCGAGCCGGCGCATCAGATCGACCGTCACCCTCCCCTGCTGGGTCACCGCCGGGAAATCGGTCGGGTTGATGTGCACGATCGGCTCCCCGGCATAGCCGGCCTCGCGCAGGGCGGCGCGGGCGCGCTCCATCGCCTCCGGCCCGCGCGGGGCGGGGGGGAACTCCAGCGTCCCCGGCAGGCCGCAGGGGAAGAGGGCATGGCATTCCTGCCAATCCCCGGGCAGGGCGACCGCGCTCATGTAGTCGGCCTGGACCAGCAGGTCGCGGATGGCGCGGCGCACCCGCACATCGTTGAAGGGCGGATGCAGGTGGTTGAAGCGGAGGAAGCCCAGGAAGCCGGTCGGATCGTAGATCTGGGTGCGGGTGTTGCGGTCGCGATCGAGGATCGGCACCAGGTCGGGCAGGGGGTATTCGATCCAGTCGATCTCCCCGGTGCGCAGCGCCGCCGCCGCCGTGCCCCCGTCCGGGATCCAGATGATCTCGAGACGGTCGAAATGCACCCGCTTGCCGCCCGAGGTCACCTCGGCCGGTTCCTCGCGCGGGATATAGGCCTCGTTGCGGACATAGGCGGCGAAGGCGCCCTGGCGGAACTCGCCCGGCAGGAAGCGCCAGGGGCCGCTGCCCACCACCTCCTGGATCGGCTGGTTGGCCGGGGTGGCGGCGATGCGTTCGGGCATGATGAAGCAGGGGCTGGCGGCGACCTTGCCCAGCGCATCGGGCAGGGCGGGGAAGGGCCGATGCAGGCGGAAGAGGATGGTCCGGTCGTCCTCGGCCGAGAGTTCGGCGGTGGCGCGCATCAGCACCTGGCCGAAGGCATCGCGCACCGCCCAGCGCCGGATCGAGGCGACGCAGTCGCTCGCGCGCACCGGCTCCCCGTCGTGGAAGCGCAGGCCCTCGCGCAGGCGGATGCGCCAGATCCGCCCCTCGGCCGAGACCTCATGCCCCTCGGCCATCTGCGGGCGCGGCCGCAGCGCGCGGTCCACCCCATAGAGGGTGTCGTAGACGCAAAAGCCATGCGTCGTGACGATGGTGGTCGGGTTGAAGATGGGGTCGAGCGCGGCCAGCGCGGCCTGCGGCATGAAGCGCAGGGTGCGCGCCCGCGCGCCCTGAGCCAGGGCGGGGGCGGGCAGGGCGGTGGTGGCAAGCAGCGCCGCGGGCGCGGCCAACAGAGCGCGTCGGTTCATCCTTTCCCTCCATACGGCCCGGCGGCGACAGGAGGGGCCATGGGGGTAGGACGCGCCCTTCACCTCTCCCTTCGCCGGTACGAACCGGATCAGGTTCCAAGGTTCGCGGGATGCCTCCCGCCTCTCAGCCCGGCCTCAGGGCTCACCCAGGTGACGGTCAGACCATGGGCCGGTCCCGCCAGCCTGGCAAGGGGTGCCGCCATGGAAACGTCATCCGTCCGAGGCTTCGCCGCGGCGATGGGCGGGGCTAGATCGGCGCCATGCGACGCCGCCCGCTCATCGGCCGGCTGGCTGCCGGCCTGGCCCTGTTCGCCGCCCCTGCCCGCGCCGCCGCGCCCTGGCGGCCGGAGCGGCCGATCCGCCTGGTCATCGCCTTCCCGCCCGGCGGCAGCACCGACATTCTGGGCCGGCTGATCGCGCCTTTCATGGCCGCGCGCCTCGGCCAGCCTCTGGTGCCCGAGAACCGGCCGGGGGCCGCGGGTGCCGTGGCTTCGGCCTTCGTGGCCCAGGCGGCGCCGGATGGGCATACGCTGCTGCTCGATTCCGGCGGGCATGCCACCAACCCCTTCCTCATGCGGGGCCTCTCTTTCGATTATCTGACCGCCTTCGCCCCGATCACGCTGCTGGCCACCTTGCCGCTCGTGCTGGTGGTGGCGGCCGATTCCGGCATCCGCAGCCTGGATGGGTTGCTCGAACGGGCGCGCCGCGGGGGCGCCACCTATGGCAGCGTGGGCGTGGGCAGCCGCACCCATCTCGCGGCCGCGGCCCTGCTGCGGCGTGCCGGCATCGCCGGCACCCATGTGCCCTATCGCGGCGGGGCCGAGCAGATCACCGCCCAGCTGCGCGGGGAGACCCTGTTCGGCTTCTCCTCCATTGCGCTCACCGCGGGACATATCGCCGAGGGGCGGCTCCTTGCCCTTGCCGTCTCCTCCCCCCAGCCGGTGCCGCAGCTGCCCGGGGTGGCGCCGCTGGCGGCCCAGGGTTTCTCGGGCTTTGCGATGGGAGATTGGCTGGCGCTGCATGCCCCGGCCGGCACGCCCGCCGCGGCGATTGCGACCCTGGCCGAGGCTGCCATCGCCGCCATGGCCGAACCGGCGATCCGGCCTCGCCTCGATGCGGCGGGCCTGCTGCCGGCGGCCGAGGGGCCGGAGCACTTGGCGCGTTTCCTGGCCGAGGAGCGGGCGGCGATGCGCGCCCTGATCGAGGCCGAGGGGATCACCCTGGCCTGAGCCGCCGCTGTCGGGCATGCTCGCGCGCATGATCTGCCGCCGCCTTGCCCTTGCTCTGCCGCTGCTCGCCGCCCCTCGCCTGACGCCCGGGGCTTGGGGCCAGGCAGCGGCTTGGACCCCGACCCGCCCGCTGCGCATCATCGTCGCCTGGCCGGCCGGAGGTTCGGCCGATGCCTCGATCCGGCTGGTGGCGCCGCACATGTCGCAGCAGCTGGGCCAGCCGGTGGTGATCGACAACCGCGGCGGGGCCAGCGGCTCGATCGGTGCCGGGGTGGCGGCGCAGGCCGCCCCCGACGGCTACACCTATCTCTTCGACGCGGCAGGGCAGGTCAGCAACCCGCTGCTGATGCGCGGCCTCGCCTTTGACTACGAGCGCGCCTTCACCCCCGTCCTGCTCTTCGCCCTGCTGCCCAATGTCCTGGTGGTGCGCGCCGATGCGCCGGTGCAGGATGTGGCGGGGCTCGTCGCCTATCTCCGCGCCCATCCCGGCACGCCCTATGCCAGCACGGGCATCGGCTTGATGAGCCATCTGGCAGCGGTGATGTTCGCCCAGCGCCACCGGCTGGAGGTGACGCATGTGCCCTACCGCGCCTCGGCCCAATCCATTCCCGCCCTGCTGGCCGGGGAGACCTTCTTCACCTTCAACACCACGCCGCTGATCATGCCGCTGATCCGCGACGGGCGGCTGCGGCCGCTCGCGGTGGCCACCCCGCGGCGCATCCCCGCCCTGCCCGACACCCCGACCATGCTCGAGCTCGGCTATGAGGGCTTCCAGCTCAACGAATGGCTTGGCCTCTTCGCCCCCGCCGGCACGCCGGAGGCCGCGATCGCCCGCGTGGCCGAGGCAGCACGGGTCGGCCTTGCCGATCCCACCGTGCGGGAACGCCATGCGGCGCTGGGGGCCGAGATCATGGGCGGCACCACCGCCGACTTTGCCGCCTTCCTCGCGGAACAGCGACGCCATGTCGGGGCCCTGATCCGCGACAACAACATCCGGCTCGACAGCTGACGGAACCGCCAAGCCCAGGCTCTGCCGCCGCTTCCGCGATCAGGCGGGGGCGGCGGGACGACCGGCCGCGCCATCGCCTGACCGCCCGCCTTCACCCTCCGCCCGGCAGCGTGCGGGCTGCAGGCATGGCATGGCCGCCCCCCGGGGCGGGCATTGCCGGAGCGGCCCGAAGCTGCCAAAGGCCCGCGCAACGGGAGAAGGGGAATCGCAGATGCGGCTGGTCACCTTCGCCGATGCGCAGGGCGTGCGCATCGGCGCGCTCGATGACGGGGATGCGATCCTGGACGTGACGGCGGCGGAGCCCAACCTGCCGCGGGAGATGCTGGCGCTGATCGCCGCCGGCCCGGCTGCGCTTGAGGCGCTGCGCGCTGCCTTGCCGCGTGCTCCCCGCGCCGTCGGCGCCCGGCTGCTTGCCCCCATCCCGCGCCCGCCCAAGAACATCTTCTGCGTCGGCAAGAACTACCACGAGCACGCGAAGGAATTCGCCGGCTCGGGCTTCGATGCGAGCGCCAAGGAGGTGGTGCCGAGCTACCCGGTGATCTTCAGCAAGCCGCATACGGCGATCATCGCCCATGGCGAGCCGATCCTGGCGGCGATGGACCCGACCGGAAGCCTCGACTACGAGGGGGAGCTGGCGGTGGTGATCGGACAGGGCGGCCGCGGCATCGCGCGGGAGGCGGCGCTGGCGCACGTCTTCGGCTATACTATCCTCAATGACGTCACCGCCCGCCACCTGCAAAGGCGCCACAGCCAATGGCTGCTCGGCAAGGGTTTGGACAGTTTCGCCCCGATGGGTCCGGCGATCCTGACCGCCGATCGGGTGCCGGATCCGCGCGCGCTGGCGCTGACCACCTGGGTCAATGGAGAGCAGCGCCAAGCCGCCTCGCTGGCCGACCTCATCTTCGACATCCCGACTCTGATCGAGACGATCAGCGCCGGCATCACGCTGGAGCCGGGGGATGTGATCGCCACCGGCACCCCCGCCGGGGTGGGAATCGGCTTCGACCCGCCGCGCTTCCTGCGCCGCGGCGATGTCGTGCGCATCCAGGTGACGGGCATCGGGACGCTGGAGAATCCGGTGGCCTGATCGGCCAGCAGGAGGAGAGCCGCGATGAGGAATCGACAGACCTTGCGCTTGGCCCGGCGCCGGCTGCTCGCCGGGGCTGCCGCCTCCCCCGCGCTTGCCGGCCTTGGCTGGGCGCAGCCCGCCTGGCCGGGCGGCCGGGCGGTGACGATGGTGGTCGCCTTCCCCCCGGGGGGGCAGGCCGATGTCTCGGCTCGGCCCATCGCGGCGGCGATGGAGCGGGTGCTCGGCGTGCCCGTGCCGGTGGTCAATCGCCCGGGGGCGGCGGGGGCGCTCGGCAACGCCTTCGTCGCGCGCGCGCCGGGCGATGGCCACACGCTGCTGATGGCCCTCTCCTCCATGTTGATCCTGCCGGAGGCGGACCGCATCCACAACCGCCCGCCGCAATACGAGGTCGAGCAGCTGGCGCCGATTGCGCGCATCACCAATGATCCGACCATCCTGGTGGTCTCGGGCGATTCGCCCTGGCGCAGCCTCGAGGATTTCGTCGCCGATGCCCGTCGCCGCCCGGGGGCGATCAGCTACGCATCCTCGGGCAATTTCGGCGCGCTGCATGTGCCGATGGTGCTCTTCTCCGCCGCTGCCGGGATCGATCTGCTGCATGTGCCCTTCCAGGGCGGCGGCCCGGCCCTGACCGCGCTGCTCTCGGGCACGGTGCAGGCGCTCGCTTCGGGCACGGGTCCGGTGATGCAGCACCTGCAGTCGGGGCGCCTGCGCGCCCTGGCCAGCTGGGCGCCGACACGCCAGCCCCATCTGCCCGACCTGCCGACCTTCATCGAGCTCGGCTACCGCGACGTGCAATACGCGATCTGGGCCGGGATCTTCGCGCCGGCCAGCACGCCGGCTCCGCTGCGCGAGCAGATCCGCGCCGCCGTCGCCCGCGCCGCCCAGGATCCGGACGCGCAGCGGGCGCTGGCTACGGCCGGCAGCCCGCTCGCCTATCTCGACGGGGAGGCCTTCGCCCGCTTCGTCGCGGAGGACCACGCGCGCCTCGTCGCCGTCGCCCGGCGCATCGGGCGGGTGGAATAGGCGGCCGGCGGGGCAGCGGATGGCGCGGCTGCTGCTCGATCCCGGCAGCCTCGCCCGGCAGCTTCGGCTGAACCGGCTGGAATCGGCGCTGCTCTTGACCGGGCTCTCGGGCCTTGCGGGGCTTGTCGGGCTGCTCGTCGCGGGGTTTGAGGGGCTGATCTCCGCCGCGCTGGCGGCGCTCCTGCTGCTGATTGTCTTTCCGGCTCCGGGCGGGGCGCTGTTCCGCCATGCCCTGGGCGGCATCCCCTTGCCCGAGGCCGCCGCACCCGCGCTGCATGCCCTGGCGCGGCAGCTCGCCGCGCGCGCTGGCCTCGGCCCGCCCGAACTCTATCTGCTGCCGATGCGCGAGCTGCAGGCGATGGCCGCGGGCGATGCTGAGCGCCCGGCGATTGCCCTGACCCAGGGGCTGCTGGCCGCCCTCCCCCCGCGCGAGGTGGCGGCAGTCATCGCCCATGAGCTCGCCCATGTCCGCCACGGCGATCTGCAGGTGATGCGGCTTGCGGCCGCGGCCGCCTCGCTGACCCGCGCGATGAGCATGCTCGGCCTGATCTCGCTTGCGCTCCTGCTGCCGGCCGGGATCTTCGCCGCACCGGCCCCGCCCTGGGCGCTGCTGCTGCTGCTGCTCGCCCCGACGCTGGGGGATCTGCTGAGCCTCTCCCTCTCCCGCCGGCGGGAATACCTGGCCGATGCCGGGGCGGTCGAGCTGACCGGGGATCCGGCCGGGCTGGCCCAGGCCCTGGCGCGGCTCGAGCGGCTGCAGGGCGATGACTGGGAGCGGCTCGCCGCGCGTGGCGGCCCGCGCTGGCTGCGCCTCTTCCGCACCCATCCGACTATTCGCGAACGCATCGCCCGCCTGGCCGAGACCGTGGTCGTCGCCCCCGCACCGCCGCCCGAGGCCTGGCGCATCGCGATCGCAGCCCCGCCGCGGCGCTTTCCGCATCGCCTGGCCCAGCGCTGGTGGCTGTAGCGCAACCACCCGCCCTCGGGCAGAAACCCGGCCATGCCGGACCGGCCCTGCCCTGAGATCCTGACACAGCCCGAACCCTGGCTTGCCGCACTGCCGGTGGCGGAGGCGATTCCCGCCCTGCTGGATGCGCTCGCTCGCGGTGGCAATGCTGTGCTGGTGGCCCCGCCGGGGGCGGGCAAGACCACCGCCGTGCCGCTGGTGCTGATGCGGCAGCCCTGGGCGGCCTCCGGCCGCATCCTGCTGCTCGAGCCGCGGCGCATCGCCGCGCGCGCCGCCGCCCGGCGGATGGCCGAACTGCTCGGCGAACCGGTGGGAGAGCGCATCGGCCTCGCCACCCGGCTGGAACGGGTGGGGGGGCCTGCCATGCGCGTGGAGGTCATCACCGAAGGGCTGCTGGTGCGCCGCCTGCAGGCCGACCCCGGACTCGAGGGCGTCGCCGCCATCCTGTTCGACGAGGCGCATGAGCGCCACCTCGACACCGACCTTGCCCTTGCCTTCTGCCTGGACCTGCAGCGCAACCTCCGGCCCGAGCTCAGGCTGGTGGCGATGTCGGCGACGCTGGATGGCGCCGCCTTCGCCACCTTGATGGGCGCGCCGGTGATCGAGAGCCTGGGGCGCGCCTTTCCGGTGGCGATCCGGCATCGCGCGCGTGACCTGACCGACCTGCGCGAGCTGCCGGAGGCGATGGCCGGCACGATCCGCACCGCGCTGGCCGAGGAGGAGGGCGACATCCTGGCCTTCCTGCCCGGCTGGGCCGAGATCCGGCGCACCGCCGAACGCCTCTCGGGCATCGCCGCCGATGTGCTGCCCCTGCATGGCGAGCTGCCGCCCGCCGAACAGGAGCGCGCGCTGCGCCCCGGCCCGCGGCGGCGGGTCGTGCTCGCGACCTCGATCGCCGAGACCAGCCTGACCGTGCCCGGGGTCCGGATCGTGGTCGATGGCGGCTTTCGGCGTGCCCCGCTGCTCGATCCCGCAACCGGCCTGTCACGGCTGATGACGCGCCGGATCAGCCGCGCCGCCGCCGATCAGCGCGCCGGGCGGGCCGGGCGGGAGGGGCCGGGGGTGGCCTATCGCCTCTGGAGCGAGGCGCAGCACCGCGGCCTGCCGCTGCAGGAACGGCCGGAGATCCTGGAGGCGGAGCTCGCCGGCTTCGCCCTCGACTGCGCGGCCTGGGGGGCGGAGCCTGCGGCGCTGCCGCTGCTCGATCAGCCCCCGCCCGGCGCCTTGGCAGCGGCGCGGGCGCTGCTGCGCGCGCTCGATGCGCTGGATGCCGATCTGCGCATCACTCCGATCGGCCGGCGCATGGCGCGGCTTGGGACCCATCCGCGGCTGGCCCGCATGATGCTCGCCGCGGCCGATGAGGGCGAGCGCGCCCTGGCCGCCGATCTGGCCGCCCTGCTCGAGGAAGGCGATCCGATCCGCGACCGCGAGGCCCCCTCTGACATCCGCGACCGGATCGGGCTGTTGCACGGGGCCGATCACCCGGGGGCCGATCGGGCGGTGCTCTCGCGCATCCGCCGCGCCGCGGAACAGCACCGGCGCCGGCTGGGGGTGGGCCCGCGCAGCATGCCGGCGGGCGATGCCGGCGCCCTGCTCGCCGCCGGCTTTCCGGACCGCATCGCGGCCCGGCGCGGCGCGCTCGAGGGGGCCTTCCGTCTCGCCGGTCTGGCCGCCTTCGGGGGCGAGGCAGGGCCGGGTGCGCGCACACCTCCGACCGATCCGCTGCGCCGCGCCCCCCTGCTGGCCGTGGCCGCCCTCGAGCCCACCGGGGCCGAGGCGCGTATCCGACTTGCCGCCCCCCTTGAGCTTGCGCTGCTCGAGGCCCGTTTCCCGGAACGGCTGCGGGTGGAGGAAGGGCCGGTGTTCGATCCCCGCAGCGGGGTGGTGCAGGCGCGGCGGCGGCGCTTCTTCGGCCCCCTGCTGCTCGAGGACGGGCCGGCCGCGGCGGCCGATCCGGTCGCGCTCGGCCGCGCCCTGGCCGAGGCCGCGGCTGCGCGGGGCTTCCGCGACCTTACCTGGAGCACGGCCGCCCGGCAGACCGCAGCGCGCATCGCCTGGATGCGCCGCATCGAGGGCGAGGCCTGGCCAGATGGCGCGTTGAGCGCGGAGATGCTCGCCCCCTGGCTCACCGGCATGACCAGGCTTGCCGACCTGCGCGAGCTCGACCTCTCGGCGGTGCTGCGCTCCCTCCTCACGCCCGAACAGCGCCGCAGGCTCGATGCTGCCTTGCCTGCGCGCATCCCTCTGCCCAGCGGGCGCAGCGCCGAGATCGACTACACGGCCGATCCGCCACGGCTGCAGGCGCGGGCGCAGGATCTCTACGGCCTGACATCCACGCCGCAGCTTGCCGAAGGGCGGGTGCCGCTGCATGTGGCCCTCCTCTCTCCGGCCGGGCGGCCGATTGCGATCACCGCCGATCTGGCCGGTTTCTGGGCCGGCGGCTGGAAGGAGGCGCGCAAGGAGATGCGCGGGCGCTATCCGAAGCATCACTGGCCGGAGGATCCGACCCGGCCCTGACCCCCCCCCTGGGTGTGTGGCGAAACGGGGCGGAGATGGCTATAGGGGGCCGCAATCGATCCGGTATCTGAGGATACGGGCTGCGCCATGGCGGGCCATTCGCAGTTCAAGAACATCATGCATCGCAAGGGCGGGCAGGATGCCAAGCGCGCCCGCACCTTTGCCAAGCTGGGGCGGGAGATCAGCGTGGCCGTGCGCAGCGGCGGCAGCCCCGACCCTGCGCATAACCCGCGGCTGCGCGCCGCGATGGCCGCCGCCCGGCAGGCCAATATGCCGAAGGAGGCGGTGGAGCGCGCCATCCGCAAGGCCTCCGGCCAGACCACGGCGGAGGCCTATGAGGAGGTTCGCTACGAGGGGCGGGGACCCTATGGGGTGGCCCTGATCGTCGAGGCGCTGACCGACAACCGCAACCGCACCGCCGCCGATCTGCGCAGCATTTTTGCCAAGCATGGCGGCGCGCTCGGGGAGACGGTGGCCTTCCAGTTCGACCGAATCGGGCTGGTGCGCTACCCCGCCGCGGTGGCGAGCGCCGATGCCATGCTCGAGGCTGCGATCGAGGCGGGGGCCGAGGATGTGACGACCGGTCCGCACGGCCATGAGGTGGTCACCGCCCCCGACATGCTGGCCGCCGTGCAGGCCGCGCTCGAGGCCCGCTTCGGCGAGGCGGAGAGCGCCAAGCTGGAGTGGCGTCCCAACATCACGGTGGCCCTGGGCGAGGAGGCGGCGCGCGCCGTGCTCAAGCTCGTCGAGGCGCTCGAGGATCACGACGATGTGCAGAACGTCACCGCCAATTTCGAGGTCGACGAGGCGGTGATGGAGAAGCTCTCGGCGTGATGCTGATCCTCGGCCTCGATCCCGGGCTGACGCATACCGGCTGGGGCCTGATCGAGGCCGCGGGCGGCAGGCTCTCCTGGATCGCGGACGGGGCGATTTCGACCCGCGCCGGCACGCCGCTGCCGGAACGGCTGGCCGAGATCCACCGCGCCCTCTGCGAACTGCTCCTCGCATGGCGCCCGGCGGAGGCGGCGGTGGAACACACCTATGTCAACCGCAACCCCGCGGCGGCGCTCAAGCTCGGCCAAGCGCGCGGGGTGGTGCTGCTGGCCCCCGCCCTGGCCGGGGTGCCGGTCGCGGAATACCAGGCGATGGAGGTCAAGCGCGCGGTGGTGGGCAGCGGCCATGCCGCCAAGGAACAGGTCCAGGAGATGGTGCGCCGCCTGCTGCCCGGCGCTCGCCTCTCGCGCGCGGATGCCGCCGATGCCCTGGCGATTGCGATCTGCCACGCGCACCACCGCGAAAGCCGCGCGGCGATCGCAAGGCGTGCGGTATGATCGCCACCCTCACCGGCCGGGTCGAGTCCGTCTTCGACGGAGGCTGCGTGCTGGAGGTCAACGGGGTCGGCTATCTGCTGGCCTGCTCGCGCCGCACGCTCGAGCGGCTGACGGCGCGGGAGGGGGCGCAGAAGCTGCTGGTCGAGACGCGGGTGAGCCAGGATGCGATCACCCTCTACGGCTTTGCCGACGCTGCCGAGCGCGATGCCTTCCGCGCCCTGATCGAGGTCAAGACGGTCGGACCGCAGAAGGCGCTGCTCGTGCTCTCCGCCCTCGACCCCGCGGCGCTGGCGCAGGCCATCGCGGGCAAGGAGCGCAGGCGGCTGGCGGCGGTCAAGGGGCTCGGCGCGGCCACTGCCAACCGCATCATCGATGAACCGGCCATGCAGAAATGGGCGCTTGGCCGCAGCGCGCCGGAGGCCGAACAGCCCGTCTCCGCCGCGCCGGCCCCTGCGGCCGGCGGCGGGGTGGCGGCGGATGCCGTCTCCGCCCTCGTCAATCTCGGCCTGCGCCGGCCGGAGGCAGAGGCCGCCATCGCCCGCGCCCTCGGGCGGCTCGGTGAGGCGGCCGCCCTCGAGCGGCTGATCCGCGAAGGCCTGCGGGAGCTTGCCCGATGAGTGCAGACCGGCTGCAGGATCCCGCCCGCCGCCCCGAGGACGCCGCCGAGGTGGCGCTGCGCCCGCAGCGGCTGGCCGATTTCACCGGCCAGCAGGCGGTGCGCGAGAATCTCGCGGTCTTCATCGCGGCGGCCCGCGCGCGGGGGGAGGCGCTGGATCACGTGCTGCTGCACGGCCCGCCCGGGCTCGGCAAGACGACTCTCGCGCAGATCGTGGCGCGGGAGATGGGGGTGGGCTTTCGCGCCACCTCCGGCCCGGTGCTGCAGCGCGCGGGGGATCTGGCGGCGATCCTGACCAACCTGCAGCCGCATGACGTGCTGTTCGTCGACGAGATCCATCGCCTGCAGCCGGCCATCGAGGAGACGCTCTATCCCGCGATGGAGGATTTCCAGCTCGACCTCATCATCGGGGAGGGGCCGGCGGCGCGCACGCTGCGCATCGATCTGCCGCCCTTCACCCTGATCGGCGCCACCACCCGGGCCGGGCTTCTTGCCCAGCCGCTGCGCGATCGCTTCGGCATCCCGCTCCGGCTGTCCCTCTACACGCCCGAGGAACTGTTCGAGATCGTCCGGCGCGGGGCGGAGAAGCTGCGCTTTCCCCTCTCCGAAGAGGGGGCCTGGGAGATCGCGCGCCGCTCCCGCGGCACGCCGCGCATCGCCGGCCGGCTGCTGCGGCGGGTCAGGGATTTCGCGGCGGTGGCCGGGCGCAGCGCCGACCGCGCCATGGTCGATGAGGCGTTGACGCGGCTCGAGGTGGATGCGCGCGGCCTCGATGCCATGGACCGGCGCTACTTGCGCCGGATTGCCGAACATCACGGCGGCGGGCCGGTGGGGATCGAGACCCTGGCCGCTGCCCTGGCCGAATCGCGCGACACGCTCGAGGATGTGGTCGAACCCTTCCTGATCCAGGAGGGCTTCGTGCTGCGCACCCAGCGCGGGCGCGTGCTGGGCGAGGCGGGGTGGCGGCACCTCGGCCTCACCCCGCCTCAGGGCTTTGCGATCCAGCCGGATCTGCTCGATGGCTGAGGCAGGCCTGGCGCGGGAGCACCGCTTCGACATCCGCATCTACTACGAGGATACGGATGCGGCGGGCATCGTCTATCATGCGGCCTATCTGCGCTTCGCCGAGCGGGCGCGCACCGAAGCCCTGCGCGCACTCGGCCTCCCCCATGCGGAGATGGCACGGCGCCACGACGCCTTCCTGGTGGTGCGGCGCATCGAGGTGGAGTATGCGAGCCCGGCCCGGCTCGACGACCTGGTGACGGTGCGCACGCGCATCCGCCGGGTCGGCGCCGTGCTCGACCTGGATCAGGACGTGCTGCTGCAGGAGCGGCTGCTCGCCGCCTTGCGCGTGCGCCTGGTCTGCGTGGCGGGCGCAACCCTACGCCCCCGCCCGATTCCCGAACCCTGGCGGTCCGTGCTGCGCGCGCGGATCGCTGCCCCGGATGCCACCCCGCCGGAGAGTGCCGCATGAACCCGATCACCCGCGCACCGCTTGGCCCGCAGCACGACATCTCGCTCTTCGGCCTGTTCCTGATGGCCGACTGGGTGGTGCAGTCGGTGATGGTCGGCCTCCTGCTCGCCTCGGTGGTGGTCTGGGCGATCGTCTTCGAGAAGGCCCAGGCCCTCTCGCGCGCGCGGCGCGAGGCGGATGCCTTCGAGGATGCGTTCTGGTCCGGCGGCAGCCTCGATGAGCTCTACCGCCGCCAGGGAGAGGCCCCCTCACACCCGCTCGCCGCCGTCTTCGTCGCCGGGATGCGCGAGTGGCGCCGCAGCATGGACGCGGGGGCGGCGGCGCAGTTCGTCACCGGCACCAAGGAGCGGGTGGAGCGCGCCATGGCCGTGACCATCCAGCGGGAGATGGAACGGCTCGAGAGGCGGATGACCTTCCTCGCCAATACCGGTTCGGCTGCGCCCTTCGTCGGGCTGTTCGGCACCGTCTGGGGCATCATGAACAGCTTCACCGCGATTGCGGGCATGCAGAACACGAGCCTCGCGGTGGTGGCGCCCGGTATTGCCGAGGCGCTGCTGGCCACGGCGATCGGCCTGGTGGCTGCGATTCCGGCGGTCATCGCCTACAACATCTTCTCCTCGCGCCTGGCCAAGTTCGCCGGGCGGCTCGAGGGCTTCGCCGCCGAGTTCAGCGCCATCCTCTCGCGCCAGACCGAACAGGCGGCCGCCCACGCTGCCGCCATGGCCCGTCCGGCCGAGGCGATGTGACATGGCCGGGCCCCTGATGCCGCGGGGCGGCGGGCGCGGCCGCTACCGCCCGATGGCCGAGATCAACGTGACCCCGCTGGTGGACGTCATGCTGGTGCTGCTCATCATCTTCATGGTGGCGGCACCGATGATGACAAGCGGCGTGCCCGTCGACCTCCCGCGCACCCAGGCGAGCCCGCTCGTCCAGGAGCAGGATCCGATCACCATCACGGTCGACCCGCAGGGGCGGATCTTCTTGCAGGAGACCGAGATCGCGCTCGAGGAGCTGGTGCCCAGGCTGCGCGCGATCTCCGAGGCGCAGGCCCCGGGAGCGCCGGAACGACGCATCCTGGTCCGCGGCGACCGCGCCATCTCCTACGGCCGCGTCATGGAGGTGATGGGCCGGATCGCCGCCGGCGGCTTCACCCGGGTGGCGCTGCTGGCCGAACCGCCCCCCGCTGCTTCTGCTCCCGCGCCCGCTCCGGCTCCTGCTCCGCGGCCCCAGCCGCCGAGGTAGCGCATGCGCGGCCCGCAGGGCATCCGCTTCTGGCTCGCCGTCTCGGGCGCGGCGCATCTGGCGCTGCTGCTGCTGCTGCTCTTCGACCTGCCGCCGCGCCGCCTGCCCGAGGTCGAGGAGGCCGCGATTCCGGTCGAGCTGATCGCACCCCAGCCGGCGCAGATGGCCCAGGGGGAGGTGCCGGCCCCGCGCCCGGCGCCTGACCCCCTGCCCGAACCCCCGCGGCCCGATGCCGTGCCGGAGCCGCC
>JANWYF010000247.1 GCA_025057055.1 Rhodovarius sp.
CGATGCCGTGCTCTGGAACGGCGCGCCGACGCCCGAGACGATCATGGATGCCATGTGCACGGCCGCCATCGGCAAGCATGACCTCGCGGTCCGGCGCAACTCCCGCACCGGCAGCATCTACATCGTCAAGCCCAAGATGCATGGTCCCGATGAGGTCGCCTGGGCCGATGAGCTCTTTGCCCGCGTCGAGGATGCGCTCGATCTGCCGCGCTATACCCTGAAGATGGGCATCATGGATGAGGAGCGGCGCACCACGCTCAACCTCAAGGCCTGCATCCGGGCGGCGCGCCATCGCGTGGTCTTCATCAATACGGGCTTCCTCGACCGCACGGGGGATGAGATCCACACCTCGATGGAAGCCGGGCCGATGATCCGCAAGAACGACATGCGCAACACGCCCTGGATCAAGGCCTACGAGGATTGGAACGTGGATATCGGCCTGCTCTGCGGCCTGCAGGGCCGGGCGCAGATCGGCAAGGGGATGTGGGCGATGCCCGATGCCATGGCGGCGATGCTGGAGCAGAAGATCGCCCACCCCCGGGCCGGGGCCAACTGCGCCTGGGTGCCCTCCCCCACCGCGGCCACGCTGCATGCGCTGCACTACCACCGCGTGGATGTCCATGCCCGCCAGCGCGAGATCAAGGCGGGCGGGCGTCGTGCCCGGCTTGAGGATCTGCTCAAGATCCCGGTGGCCGAGAACACCAACTGGGACCCCGCCACCATCCAGGAGGAGCTCGACAACAATGTGCAGGGCATCCTCGGCTATGTCGTGCGCTGGGTCGATCAGGGCATCGGCTGTTCCAAGGTGCCCGACATCCACGACGTGGCGCTGATGGAAGACCGCGCGACGCTGCGCATCTCCGCCCAGCACATCGCCAACTGGCTGCGCCACGGCGTGGTCAGCGAAGCGCAGGTGATGGAGACGCTCAGGCGCATGGCGGCGGTGGTCGATCGGCAGAACGCCGGGGATCCCGCCTATCGGCCGATGGCGCCCGGCTTCGACGGGCCGGCCTTCCGGGCGGCCTGTGAGCTGATCTTCCAGGGCGCGGCACAGCCCAACGGCTATACGGAGTTCATCCTGACCGAGAGGCGGCGGGAGGCGAAGCGGGCCGCGTGACGCGCGAGGCAGGGCGGGGCATAAAGGCGGCGAAGCCCCGGGAGAGGAGAGGCCCATGCTGCGCCGCACTGCCCTGCTTCTGCCACTGGCCGCACCCGCCCTGGCGGCGGCTCAGCCCATCTGGCGGCCGGACCGCCCGGTGCGGATCATTGTCCCCTTTCCGCCCGGCGGGTCGAACGACGTGATCGCCCGGCCGCTGGCCGAAAAGCTGCAGCCGCGCCTCGGCCAGCCGGTGGTGATCGAGAACCGGGCCGGTGCCGGCGGCGTCATCGGCGCGCAAGCCGTGGCGCAGGCCCCGGCCGATGGGCTGACGCTGATGCTGACCTCGACGAGTTTCGTCGCCTCGGCGGTGGTCCAGCGCACCCCCTACGACCCCCAGGGCAGCTTCGATCCGGTGGCGATCGTGGGCCGTGCCCCCTTCATCGTGCTGGTCACCCAGAACCACCCTGCGCGGGACCTTGCCGGCCTGATCGCCTATGCCCGCGCCCATCCGGGGCGGATCGACTATGGCAGCAGCGGGCCGGGCTCGATCGGGCATTTCCTGACCGAACAGCTCGCGCTGCTGACCGGCGTGCAGATGACCCATATCCCCTATCGCGGCATGGCGCCGGCAGTGACCGACCTGATCGCGGGCAATATCCAGCTGCTGGTGACCACCATCGCCAGCGCCAATGCCGCGGTGCGCGAGGGGCGGGTGCGGCTGCTCGCCTATCTCGCGCCTGGTGCGCCGGACTCCTCACCGCCTGCGCCCACCATCCAGCAGGCCCTGGGGCTCGAGATGGCCGGGGGTGCGATCTGGTGGGGCGTCTTCGGCCCGCGCGGCCTGCCCGCGCCGGTGCTGGCCAGCTGGCAGGGCGCGATCCGCGAGGCGCTGACCGACCCCGACATCGCCCGCATCTACGAGACCGAGGGCGCGCGCCCGGCCTTCACCGGGGCCGAGGCCTTCCGCGCCGAACTCGCGGCCGATCTGGCGCGCTTCCGCGATGTCGCGCAGCGCGCGCGCATCCGGCCCGAATGAGGGCGCTCGCAGCTGCTGCCATGAAGCTGCACCGCTTCGACCCTGAGGCCCGCGGCCCCCTGCACGGGGTGCGAGTGATCGACCTCTCGCGGCTGGTCGCCGGCAATACCCTGACCAAGGTGCTGGCCGATCACGGCGCGGAGGTGATCAAGATCGAACCGCCCGAGGGCGATACGCTGCGCGCCTGGCGCGTGCAGGGCATCGAGACCTCCTGGAAGACGATCTGCCGCAACAAGTTCTCGGTCGTGCTGAACCTGCGCCATCCGCTGGCGATCGAGGAGGTCAAGCGCCTGGCCGAGGGTGCGGCGATCTTTGTCGAATCCTTCCGCCCCGGCGTGCTGGAGGCGATGGGCCTTGATCCGGCCGGGCTGCTCGCGCGCAACCCGCGCCTTGTGATCGTGCGCATCTCGGGCTGGGGGCAGACCGGGCCCTATGCGCACAAGCCGGGCTTCGGCACGCTGGTCGAGGGCTATTCGGGCTTTGCCGCCATCAACGGCTTCGAGGACCGCGAGCCGGTGCTGCCGCCCATGTTCATGGGGGATGCCTATGCCGGGCTGCTGGGTGCGGCGAGCACCATTATCGCGCTGCGCCATGCCGAGGCGACGGGGGAGGGGCAGGTGATCGACCTCTCCCTCTTCGAGCCGATCTTCTCGGTGCTCGAGCCGCAGATGGCCAATTGGCGGCTGACCGGCCGGCTCAAGCCGCGCACCGGCAGCCGTTCGACCAACACCGCCCCGCGCAATGTCTATCGCACGCGGGACGGCGCCTGGGTCTGCCTGTCGGCCTCCACCCAGGGGATGACCGAAAAGCTCTTTCGCGCCATCGGGCGTGAGGATCTGATCGCCGATCCCCGCTTTGCCACCAATGCCGATCGGGTGAAGAACCACGCCGAGCTCGATGCCATCATCGGCGCCTTCGTGGCCGAGCGCAGCCTGGCCGAGAACCTCGAGCATTTCGACCGCACCGGCGTGACGATCGGCCCGATCATGGACGCTGCCCGGCTGGAGACCGACCCCTATGTGCTGGAGCGCGAGGCGCTGATCGAGGTGCCCGATGAGGAAATGCCGGGCGGGCGGCTGCCGATGACCGGCCATGTCCCGCGCCTGTCGGCCACGCCCACGATCCTGGCGCGCCCCGCACCCAAGCTCGGCGAGCACAACGAGGCGATCCTGGGGGCGGAGACCTGCGCCCGGCTGCGCGCTGCGGGGGCCATGCCGCCCGCCTAAGCGGCGGCGGGTGGCGTGGCGCGAGCCTTCACTCTCCTCCCCCTGACCCGGACCGGCTCCGGTCTGGTGTGGGGAGGGTTGATCGACGCCGCCCGCCCACTCCCGCGCGCGGTGATCCGCCCTAGCCCCGCTCGCGCTCCTCCTCTTCTTCTTTCTCCTCTTCGTCCTCCTCCTCGAGGTCGAGGATCAGCGAATCCTCGCGCACCGCAGCAAGGCAGCGGCGATAGGTGGAGAGGATCCACTCCCGGTCCATGCCTCCCTCGAGCCGGCCCTCGGCCTCGGCGATCATGTGCAGCAGCGCGAGCGCCACCGCGGCCTCGCTGTCGCCTTCGATCTCTACCCGCATCGCCTGCCCTCCCTCCTGTGATGGCGCAGGCTCAAGAATGTGGCGGGCGCCGGTGACTTGGCGATGACAGATGGGTGATGAGGCGAAGGCGCCGCGTCTCAGTCGGCGACGTGGAAGCGGAACAGCCGCACCGCGCGATCGGCCAGCGGGGCCGGCAGCAGTTCGAGACCGCGCAGCAGCCAGCCCAGGCGGCGGGGCATGATGCAGCGCCCCGCCCCGCGCGCCACCGCCGCGGCGATGCGCGCCGCCGCTGCCTCTGCGCTCATCTTCATGGGCTGGCGGGCGATGAAGCGATCGCTCATCGCCGAGGCGAAGAAGCCGGGCGCGACATTGGTCAGCCCAACCCCGCGCAGGGCGAGCAGGGGGCGCAGGCTTTCGCCATAGGCCCACAACCCGGCCTTGGAGGCGCAATAGGCCGGGCTGTCCGGCAGGCCGCGGAAGGCCGCGACCGAGGCGATCAGCACCACCCGCCCCGACCGCCGGGCGGTGAGGCGGGGCAGCAGCGGCTCGACCAGGTTGAGCGCCCCCTGGAGATTGACCGCGATGACGCGCGCCGCTGCCTCCGGCCCTTCGAAGCTGCCATCGGGCCGGGTTCCCGCGGTCACACCGGCATTGGCCACCACCAGATCGAAGGGGCGGGCGGCATCCCACGCGAGGAGCTGCGCCGCCATCGCCTGAGCATCGCGCACGTCGAGCGTGGCGAGGCGCGTGCTGGCCCCCTTGGCCTGGCAGGCGGCGGCGGTCTGCTGCAGAGCTTCGGCATCGCGCGCGATCAGCGCCAGATCGACCCCCGGGGCGGCCCAGTGCCGCGCCAGTGCCGCGCCCAGCCCGCGCGAGGCGCCGGTGATGACGATGTTCATCGCTGCCACACCCCCCAATGCCGGAGCGCGCGTAGGATCCGGCCTTGCAGCTTCCACCAGCGCAGCCAGCGCGCCTGCCCGGGCGGCAGCGGCGGCCAGAGCCTCGGGTTAGAGAGGCGTTCGAGCAGCAGTTCAGGCGTGCAGGGCAGCCCGGTCACCGGATCCTGGTAGCGCGGATAGAGGATCAGCGCCCCCGCCACCAGCTCATCGAGGCTGAGGCGCCGGCCGCGCCGGGGCGGGGGGTCCATGTCGGTGGTCAGGCCCCAGCCAGCGTAGAAGGGCCGCCCCCAGGTGGTGACCGGCAGGCCGCGCAGCAGCGCTTCGAAGCCGGCCAGGCTCGTCATGGTGTGCAGCGCATCGACCTGGCGGAAGAGGGGGCGGATATCCCCCTGCGGCAGCACGGTATCGGCGTAGCGCAGCGCCTGGCGCGGCGGCAGATAGCCGCGGCGGTAGCCGGTCTCGACATCCGGGTGCGGCTTCCAGACGATGAAGGCATCGGGATGTGCGGCGCGCACCGCGGCGAGCAGGGCCGCGTTGGTGCGGATCCGCCCGGCGCCGAAGCGGATGGAGGCATCATCCTCCACCTGCCCGACCACCAGCAGCCGCGGCCGCCCCGGGGTGGCCGGCAGGGGCGGCGGGGCCTGATCGAGGTTGTATTTGGTGATGTCGCGCCGGGCGATCTCCTCCCGCAGGGCGCGGGCGCGGGCGAGGAGTTCCGGGGCGAAGGCGGTCTCGGCCAGGATCCGCTCGAGGCGCGAGGGGCGCGTGGCGTCATAGTGCATCCCGATCGGGTCCACCGCGAGCGAGGCCGCCGGGGCGAAGTTCACGCCAAGGCCGATCGAGCGCAGAAAGCCGTCCTCCACGCGCCAGAGGGGCACGCCGCGGCGCGCCGCCTCGGCCTCGGTCTCGGCGGAGAGGCGGGTCGCCCAGGCGAGCACCGCGCCCCGCCGTTGCCCCAGCGCCTCGGCCGGGGTCTCGGCGAAGGGGGCATGGCCGTCGCGGTGGCCGAAGGCGGTCGCGATGGCCGCGCGTTTCCAGCGCTGCATGTGCAGGAAGGCGCCGATCGCCCGGTTTTCCGCCTCGGTCCGGCGCCACAGTTCGAGGATGGCGGCTGCCTCGGCGGCGCTGCAGGGGCGGGCGCGGAAGGGATCGGCAAACCGGGTGTGGGGTGAGAGCGGGCCCTGCGGCGCCAGCGCCGCGACCACCTCTGGCCCCGGCGGCGGGGCGGCCGGAGGCAGCCCTGGGAAGACCAGCGCCACCGGCCGGCGCAGCCCGTTGAAGGCCGGCGTATCGACCGGTGCCTCGTGGAAGGCGGCAGCCCCCTCGCCTGCGGTCAGATCGCCGCTGCCCGGGGGGGGCGGAGCATCGAGCAGGCGGAACTCCGGCAGGAAGCCCGGCAGATGGGGCCAAGCCTCCCGCAGCGCCGGGGGGATCCAGAGGCCGGGGCGGGTCGTGTCGTCAAAGGAGCCGCCCGCAGCTATATCAGAGGATAAGACCGCCATGCCGGGATGCCATGGCATTCTTCGGCCTCGGCGTGTAGGGGTAGCGGCCGCCGGCGGGCGGCTCACCTCCCGGCGGCCAGGTGCCTCAGGATGGAAGGGAAGCGGAGGGTGATGGTGGCTGCTCGCTGTGGCTGGCGTGATGGGCTGCGCATCAGGGCTGCCGCGCTGCGGCTTGGGGCCGGGATGGTCTGGCTGCTGCTGGCCGGCTGCGGGCCTTCCTTGCCCGGATCGGCGCTGCTCTCGGCCCTCTCCTCCCCGGCGGTGCCGCCCCCTGCCGGTTCGCCCCAGGCGGTGCCGGCAGAGCCGACGGATCCGGTGGCCGTCTTCGCCATGTCCACCCCGGCCGGCGGCAGCGGCACGGTCACCTTGCCCAACGGGGCCACCGAACCGGCACGGGTGCTGCGCGCCTATCACGCCGCCAGCGGGCGCGAGTGCCGCGAGGTGCTGCTGGGCAGCGGCGCGTCGGAACGGACGCTGCTCTACTGCCGTGATCCGGTGGAGGGGGTGCGGCTGGTGCCCCCCCTGCTGCGCGGCGGCCGGCCGTGAGCTGCCCATGCAGGTAAGGCCCGGCAGCATCATCGACGGGGCGCGGGTGCAGGCGCAGGTGGTCGGCGCGCTCATCCTGCGCGAGCTCCACACCCGCTTCGGCCGGCATCACCTCGGCTATCTCTGGGTGTTCATCGAGCCGATGATCCTGGCCGGCGCGCTCGCGACGCTGCATTCGGTCAAGGACATGGCGATGCCGGGCGGGCTTGATCCGGCAGCCTTCTATATCGTGGGCTATACGCCCTATTACCTGTTCCGCGCGATCATCAACCGCGCCCCGAGCGGCGCGCGGGCCAATGCGCCGCTCTTCTACCACCGCCAGGTCACCTACCACGACGTGATGCTGGCACGGAACATCCTCGACATCTTTTCGGTGATGCTCGCGGTCTTCATCATGATCGCGGGGCTGGCCAGCCTCAACGACAAGCACTGGCCGCAGGATCCGTTCAAGATCGCGGTCGGGATCCTCTACATCGGGGCGCTCTGCCACGGCTTCTCGTTGCTGCTGCTGGCAGGCACCAAATACGGGCATGATACCGTCGAACGCCTGGTCCATCCCTTTACCTACCTGATGATCCCCTTCACCGGGGCCTTCATCATGGCTTGGTGGCTGCCGACCAGCCTGCGCGAGTGGTATCTGCTGATCCCGACCGTGCATATGTTCGAGCTGATCCGGGAAGGGCAGTTCGGACCCGCCGTGCCGCACCACTACGATCTGGTCTACATGACCTCCTCGGTGGTGATCATGAACCTGCTCGGCCTCATGGCGTTGAATGCGGTGCGCGGGCAGCTGACCGAACAGCATTGAGGCAAGGGCGGTGCTGATCGTCAGCGACCTCTGGAAATCCTATCCGGTGACAGACCGCGAGCGCTGGGTGCTGCGCGGGCTCAACGCCACCTTCCGCAAGGGCGATGCGGTGGGCATCCTGGGCCGCAACGGGGCGGGCAAATCCACCCTGATCCGCCTGCTGGCCGGCATCGAGTCGCCCACGCGCGGGGTG
>JANWYF010000039.1 GCA_025057055.1 Rhodovarius sp.
CTTCTCGGATGAGCTCTCGCCCGGGGAGATGATGCTCAACCTCGCCTCCGACCTTGGGGTGGATCTGATCGTGATGGGCGGCTACGGCCATTCCCGCTGGCGCGAGCTGGTGCTGGGCGGGGTGACGCGCACCATGCTGCGACAGATGACGGTGCCGGTGCTGATGTCGCATTGAGCAGCGGGGCGGGCCATGGCCGGGGGGCTTGCCCATGTCGCTGCGGGATATCTTGGTCGTGCTGGACCCGACACCGCAGGCCGATGCGCGCCTCTCCCTCGCGCTGTCCCTCGCACGGCGCTTCGGCGCGCGGCTGGCGGCGCTGCGCTGCGCGGCAGGCGAGGCGCGCGTCCCCCTCTCCGACCGCCCGGAAGCGGTCGCGATCATGGCGCAGTTGCTGGATCGGCTGCAGCGCGAACTCGCGGCCCAGACCGCCGGGCTCGAGAAGGGTTTCCGCGAGGGGTTGGCCGCATTCGGCGTCGAGGGAGAATGGATTCTGGCCGCGGGTGACGCCCTCAAGGAAGTGCCGCCCCGTGCGCGGGGGGCAGACCTCGTCATCCTCGGCGAGCCGGACCCGGCTGACGCATCGCCGGATCGTCTGGCCGTCATCCTGAGAGTGGTCATGGATTCGGGCCGACCGGTGCTGGTCCATCCCTGGCGCGGACGCTTCGCCGATGTCGGGCAGCGCGTGCTGGTCGCCTGGGATGGGGTGCGCGATGCCGCCCGCGCTGTGCATGACGCGCTGCCGATCCTGGCCGCCGCGCAGCGTGTCGTGGTCTTCACCGTCAATCCGCCATCTGATGTGGCGGCGGGAAGGGATGCGCTGATCGCCCATCTCGCCCGCCATGGCATTCGCGCGCAATGGCGGCAGGGAAGCGATGCGCGGGGGCGGGTGGCGATGCTGCTCACCCGCGTCCTGCGGGAGGAGTCGGCCGATCTGCTGGTCATGGGCGCGGCCGGAGAAGGCGGAGAGGGCAGGCTGGGCGAGGTTGCGCGCGCCATGCTCACCCGCATGCGCCTGCCGGTGCTGCTCGCGGCGTGACCTCGCCGGCTTCACGCCGCCCCGCCGCAAGCTAAGCTCCGCGGCCGGAGGAGACAGCGCCCCATGCCCGATTCGCGCTTGCGCACGGCCCTGGCCAGCGGCCGCCTGATCATCGCCCCCGGCATCTTCGACGGCATCTCGACCCTGATTGCCGACCGCATGGGCTTTGACTGCCTCTACGCCACGGGCTTCGGCACCGTCGCCTCGCACCTCGGCCTGCCGGATGCGGGGCTGGCCACCTACACCGACATGGTCCAGCGGATGGCGCGCTTTGCCGCTCTTGCCCGCACGCCGATCATCGCGGATGCCGATACGGGCTATGGCGGCTTGCTCAATGTGCGCCATACCGTGCAGGGCTATGAGGCGGCGGGGCTTGCCGGCATCCAGCTCGAGGACCAGGAGCTGCCCAAGAAATGCGGGCATACCCCCGGCCGGCGCGTCATCCCGGCCGAGGAGATGGTGCTCAAGATTCGTGTTGCGGTCGAAGCACGGCGCAACCCCGATTTCCTGATCATCGCGCGCACCGATGCGCGCAGCAGCCTGGGCCTGGCCGAAGCGATCCGCCGCGGCCACCTCTACGCCGAGGCCGGGGCGGATGTGATCTTCATCGAAAGCCCCGAAAGCGAGGCCGAGATGGCCGAGATCGGCCGCAGCATCCGCCGCCCGCTGCTCGCCAACATGGTCGAAGGCGGGCGCACGCCCATCCTGCCCGCTGCGCGGCTGGCCGAGCTCGGCTACGCGATCGCGATCTACCCGGCGATCGGCTTCCTGGCCGCTGCCCAGGCCTTGGAGCAGGCCTATGGGCAGCTCAAGGCGGCCGGTGACAGCCTTGCCCTGGGCGAGGGCTACGGTTTCGCGCGCATGACCGAACTGATGGGCTTTCCCGAG
>JANWYF010000045.1 GCA_025057055.1 Rhodovarius sp.
GTTCGAGGGGGCGCGCGCGCCCTCCCGCCAGAGGCCGAGCAGCGCGTTCCACTCCACCACCTCGAAGGTGACCTCGATGCCGATCTCGCGCAGGTTCTGCTGCAGCGCCTCGTTCATCGGCAGGGGTTGCATCTGCCCCGACCCGCTCGGCGAAATGCCCACCCGGGTGCGGATGGGATTCTGGCGGGAGAAGCCGGCCTCCGCCATCAGCCGCCGTGCCTCGGCCACATCGGTGCGGATCGGGTTGCGCGGGCTGCCATGCCAGGGGTGGCCCGGCGGCAGCAGCCCCGCGCCCGGCACCATCATCTCGGCCAGCATGGCGCGGATGCCGGCCCGATCAACCGCCAGGTTGGCCGCCCGCCGCACCCGGATATCGCGCCAGGGGCTGCCTTCGAGCATCGAAAAATGCCAGGTCCAGTTGTGCGGATACTGGTTGGAGACGATCTGAAAGCCCGCCGCGCGCAGGGCGGCCAACGCATCGGGCGGGGGCGCCTCGATGAAATCCACCTGGTTGGAGCGCAGCGCGGCCACCCGCGTATTGGCCTCCGGCAGCGGCAGCAGCACCAGCCGTTCATGGCGCGGGATCCGGTTCGCGTCCCAATAGTCGGGGTTGCGCACCAGCACGGCCCGTTCGCGCACCGCGAAGCTTTCCAGGCGATAAGGGCCGGTGCCGACCGGCCGGCTCAGGAAACGGTCCCAGTCGCGGCCGGCCGCCTCCCAGGCGCCCTGATGGGTGATGCCGACCCAGGTGAGGCCGAAGGGCACCAGGCTGTCCGGGATGCGCGTCTCCAGGATGAAGGTGTGCGGCCCCTCGGCCCGCCAGGCGGCGATGGTGGGCATGCGGATGCGCGCCTGCGCGGCCGCGCGCGGGTCGAAATGCGGCGCGTCATGGCGGAAGGCGCGATCATAGCTGAAGACCACATCCTCGGCGGTCATGATCTTGCCGTCGTGGAAGCGCACGCCCTCGCGCAGGGTGATGATCCAGCGCCGCGGATCGGCCGGATCCGTGCGCCAGGCGGTGGCCAGGCCGGGCCGGATCTCCGAGGGGCGGTCGGCGCGGGAGAGGTCCCACATCACGAGCTGGTCATAGAGGGTGATGCCCATGAAGCGATGCCCCTCCGCCCCCTGATCGGGCACGCCGTTGGAGAGCGGCACCGCGGCGGCGGTCATGCCGACGCGCAGCGTCCCGCCCGGGACCTGGGCCTGGGTGATGTCGAGGGGAACGACCGCAGCCAGCGGTGCGGCCAACAGGGCACGGCGGGTGGTTCGCATCGGGGCCTCCTGGCGGATATGCCGAAGCGAAGCAGCTGCCCGGCAGCGGCCGGAAGCCTCATGCGCAGGCAGCGGGGGCGGATCGGCGGGGCCCCTGCGCAGGAGGTGGGCAGAGGCGCCCGGCATCGCCCAGATCGCGGGCGGACAGCCCCGTAGCGGGGCACTGCCGGCGGCCGGCCCGGGCGGCGCCGCCCGATGCGCGGGGCCATCGCGGCGCACAGCCCGGGGCGGCGCGCAGCCCTTCCGGCCGCGGGAGGGGCATGACGGCCGGATCAGGCGGAGAGAGGGGTTGCGGCAGCCGGCGCAGCGGCGCAGAGCTGATCAGCACGTCCAAGAGGGGGAGGAGCAGAGCGATGTGGAGTGTGACCACGCTGCAGATCGGCTATCCGGGGCGCAGCACCCATCATGGGACGCTGGGATGGTCGACGATCGGCCTGGCGCGCGGGCCGGGCGGGCGGATCGCGCTGCTCGATACCGGAGGCTTCGCGGCGCGGCGCGTGATCGCGCGGGGCCTGGCGGCGCAGGGCCTCTCGCCGGCCGATGTGACCGACCTGCTGCTGACCCACCTCCATCACGACCACATGATCAACTGGCCGATGTTCGGATCGGCCACGATCCACGCGCCGCGGGCGGAGATGGCCTGGGCCCTGGCCCAGCCCGACGGGCATGAGAGCCTGTGCGAGACAGCGCTGCGCGCCCTCTCCACCTGCCCCCGCCTGCGCCTGTTCGACCCGGGGGAGGAGGTGCTGCCCGGCGTCGCCACCGCCGAATATCCGGGGCATACGCCCCATCACGTCGCCTTCACCCTGGCTGGGGATCCGCCCACCCTGTTCTCGGCCGACATCGCCAAGAACCGCATCGAGCTGCTGACCGGCGAGGCCGACATGACGCTGGATGCCGAACGCCACCGCGACTCGATCGCCCGCCTGCGCGCCGCCTGGGCGGCCCTGCCGGGGGCGGTGCTGATGCCCGGCCATGATGCGCCGATGCTGCTCGACCCCGAGGGCAAGCCGCGGCCCCTGCGCCCGCTCGAGGCCGGGATCGAGGCGTGGTTCGGCGCAAGCTTGGCCGAGATGACCCGATTTTCTCTCGTGCCGTAGGCTGCCTTCGCGCGCCCCTGCCCGCCGCAGCTCTTGCGGCTCATGTCCGCAGAACGGATTGCTGCGCCCAGGCGGGACCCGCAGTGTGCGATGAGCGGATGCTGCCTTGCCCGCGCCCCGGCGCGCCTGACGGGCTCGGCAGGCCCTCCCTGCTGCCTTCGCCATGACGCCCAGGCAGATAGGGGGCGGCGCCAGGACCCGGCACAGGCGGGTGCGGAGGCAGGCGCCCGATCGGGTCCGACTCCCACGGCCGACGGGCAGCCGGGCGATGCCGCCGCTGCCCCTCCGCCATCCCGGGGCGATGTGCGCCGGATGCGGGGTCGAAGGTTCTGCTCCGCTGGAGCAAACGGGATGG
>JANWYF010000071.1 GCA_025057055.1 Rhodovarius sp.
GCCATGGAAAACATGGTGGGTGCGACAGGGATCGAACCTGTGGCCCCTGCCGTGTGAAGGCAGTGCTCTACCGCTGAGCTACGCACCCGCAGGTCGCGCCCGTATCCGCCCGAAACCCGCGGAAGTCAAGCGCGGGCCAACCTCTCAGGCGGTGGGGGCCCGCCCCTCCAGCAGGGCGCAGGCCGGATCGGGGGCGCGCAGCCCCTTCGCCGCCGCCGCAAGCCGCATCTCGCGCAGCCGGCTGCGGGCCGGCTCCGGCATCTGCAGGCGCTCATGGCCCCACAGGCTTGGGCCGTCGAAGGTCTCGTGCGGCTGCCAGCGCGCCGGGTCGATCACGCGCCCGCCCCAGCCGTATTCCACCAGGAAGCCCGAGGGGGTGTTCACGTAGAAGGAGGTCATATGGTCGTTGGTGTGACGACCCAGGGTATAGGCCACGCGGCCTTCCTCCAGCAGAGCGAGGTCATAGCCCTGCCCCACATCGTCGAGGCAGCCGAGCTCCACCATCAGATGGTGCAGCCCCGCGCGGCCGGAGCCGACCATGGCGAAGGAGTGATGCCGGCCGTTGACGTGGAAGAACCACAGCGGATACGGGGAGAGCCCGTAGTCGCTGACGCGGAAGCCGAGCAGGTCTCGGTAGAAGGCGAGCATCGGCGCCGTCTCCTCGACCTGCAGCACGACATGGCCCATGCCGAGCGGCCCGGTGCGGAAGCCCGAGATCGGCCGGCCGGGCAGGAAGGGTTCGGTGGCACAGGCCGCGCCGTGGAAGGCCTCCAGCCGGTTGCCGGCCGGGTCCTCGAACAGGATCAGCTCCGCCACCTGGCGCTGATCGGCCAGCGCCCGGCTGCCGCGCGCCACCCGCACGCCGGCCGCCTCTAGCCGCCCGGCCAGCGCATCCAGCGCCGCCGCATCCGCCACCTCCCAGCCGATCATGTCGAGACCCTCGGCCCCCGCCCCGGTCACGATCAGCCGCTGCGTCCGGTCATCCATCCGAAAGGCACGCATCTGCCCGCCGCGATCCACCTGCTGCATGCCGAGCAGCCGCGTGGCGAAGCCCGCCCAATCCTCGAGCCGCGCAGAACGGATGCCGATGTAGCCCAACGCCGTGATGAGCATGCTCATGCCTCCTGAGCGATCAGCTTCCGCAGGACCGGGATGGCGCGTGTTCCGGCCTTCGCCACCTGGCCGCCCCGCGGGGACTGCAGAGATGTGCCCGGAACTCCCGCTCCGCCCGGCGCGGTCGTCATGATCGCCCCCGCCGGCGGCAGCGGGAGGATGGTCGGGCTGAATTCCCTCAGCGCGGGCCTCGACGTGATCATCGACGCGGCCGTCTTCGGTGGCATGGCCTGACGGTAAACGCACATGGCCGACATCGCTACCGCCAAGTCCTGGGTCACGTCGGCCGGGACCAGCCAGGGGCCGGCACCCAGCCTCGCCAAAAGGGGCTCGCCGGGCAGGAACTGGCTGGCAGGGCTCGGCTTCGGCACACCGCCTTCCCTGTCGAAGGAAGGACCGCTGGCCTGCCTCCGCGCCCTCGCTGTGATGAGGCGCCGCATGCTGGTGCCGTTGACCGGCGCGATTCCGCCTTCTCGCGCCGCCTGCCTCGCTGGGTGTGGCGCCATGAGCGGCTGGCCGCTGCTCGTCGCCTGCGCTGCCAGGCGGTCGGACAGCGCGCCCTTGCGCAAGGTGGGGTCGAGTGCCGCTAGGCGGCCGGCCCGCTTCGTCGCGGGGCAGACAGGGATGATCCGGCCCGGGTCCGGCACCGCGCCTCGGAAGGAGAGCCCATCCGGCGTCCGGCCGGCGCGGCAGGTCTCGGCCGCTGCGCCACAACCATCGGCGATGCGCCCGGCATCGGCCCGTGCTGAGGCCGAAGGCAGGCCTTTGTCCGCAGCCGGATCCCAGGCGGCGGCAGCGATGATGCCACGGCCAGTCCCGCCAGCGGCCGGAGGCGTATCCCGCGGCTGCACCTCGCTGCCCCGTCAGATGGCGGCCGCCAGCGCGGCCAACTCATCCGCGTCGCGCGCTGCGCCGAGCACGTATCGGTCCGGCCGCACCAGGGCGGCGAGGGCTCCGATGTCGTCCAGCCAGGGTGTCAAGGCCGCATCGGCCACCAGCACCGCCCCGCGCCGAGCCAAGGCATCGAGCGGCGGGGTCGGCAGCGTCGCCGCATCGCTCGGCCGCAGCAGCAGCGCGAAGCGGTAGCCGACACGGTCATCCAGGCGCACGCCATCGCCCAGCACGGGTTGCGGCGCGACGCGCCCCGTGGGCCCCGTCCAGCCGCCTGACAGTCCGGGGCCGAGCGGGGGGCGTATGCTCTCCATCTGTGCCGGCGGGCCGCCCGAGAGCACCGATCCAGGCACCACCGCCTCCATCGCCCGGGTGTTGATGAGTCCGCCAAGCCGCACGGCCATCTCGATATAGGCGCGCACATGCGGCGCGCGTTCGCTCTCATAGCTGTCAAGAAGCGATTCCTGGGCGAGGCCCGCCTGAACGCGCGCGAGCTTCCAGGCCAGGTTCGCCGCGTCGCGGATCCCTGCGCAGAGGCCTTGGCCGAGGAAGGGCGGCGTCTGGTGCGCGGAATCGCCCGCCAGCAGCAGCCGGCCCGCGCGCCAGCGGGCGGCCAGAGCCGAGTGGAAGGTATAGACCGTGGCGCGCTCTATCTCGGCCTCCGAGGGTCCGATCCATCGTTCGAGCAGCCGCCACACCGTCTCCGGCCGCGTCATCTCCGTCGCGTCCTCCCCGGGCCTGAGCGCGATTTCCCAGCGGCGCCGGTTGCCCACGCCTCGCACATAGGTCATGGGGCGTTGCGGGTCGCAGAACTGCACGGTGTGGTCGCCAAGGTCCGGGCGCGGGCGGGTCAGGATCAGGTCGGTGACCAGCCAGCGCTCATGGAAGCCGAGGTCGAGCCATTCGGCCCCCATGAACCGCCGCACGAGCGAGCGTGCGCCGTCGCATCCGACCACCCAGCAGGCGCGCGCCGCCCGGATACGGCCGCTGTCCAGCTCCTCCCAGCGGATGGTCACGCCCGTCGGATCCTGATCGAGGGCGAAGACCTCCGCCCGGGTCCTCACTTCGGCTGCCGGGAGCTGGGCGACGGCACCGCGCAAGACGCGTTCCAGGTCCGGCTGATGGAAGCGGTAGCTGGCGTGCCAGCCTTCCGGGCCGATCTCGAGCGGGCGCGACCAGTCGAGCAGCAGCCGGCCGCGCGCGTCCACGAAACGCATGCCCGGTGCCAGGCACGTGTGCGCGACCATCGCCTCCGCCACGCCGATCGCCTGGAAGACGCGCATGACCTCGGCGTCGAAGTGAACCGCGCGCGGCAGGTGATAGGCCGCCCCCTCCCGCTCCAGCACGAGTGTTCTGACCCCCTGCTTGGCGAGCAGGGCGGCGAGCGCCGCACCGGTCGGGCCATAGCCCACGATCGCGACCTCGGTCTCGATGATCCCCCTGCTGCCTGTCATGGGCCGCCTGCCCTCTCTCGCCGGTCCGAGCTTGCGCGGGCGGCGGCCCGCATGCAAACGGTGCCCTTCGTCTGTCCACCCTTCGGACAGGGGGCGGGAGGAAGGCCCATGCAGCCGAAGCCGATCCGCGCCGTCTCACGGGCGCTGGCGGTGTTGGCCGCGCTCAACCGGCACGGCAGCGCCACGGCACTGCAGCTGGCGCGCGCCAGCGGCGTGCCCAGGGCCACCGTCTACCGCGTGCTGCAGACGCTGATCGAGGACGGCTACGTGGCCCGTAGCGGGATGGGGGAACTGTTCCGCCTCCGCCTCAAGGTGCGGACCCTCTCCGAGGGGTTCCAGGACGAGCAGTGGATCAGCGGCGTCGCAGCCCCGGTGCTGGCGGCGCTCACCAAGCGGATCCTGTGGCCCTGCGATGTCGCGACGCTGGAAGGGACGCGCATGGTGATCCGCGAAACGACCCATCGCACCGCGCCGCTGTCGATCGACCGGAGCATGGTGGGAACCGAGTTGCCGCTGCTGGCCAGCGCGACCGGGCTTGCCTACCTGGCCTTCGCGCCGGAGGCGGAGCGCACCGCCCTGCTTCGCCTGCTCGCCAGCTCCGACGATCCGGCGGATGCTCCCGCCGGCGCCCCGGCCACTGTCGGCCGCCTGCTGGCCACCACGCGTCGCCGCGGTTTCGGCGCGCGGCAAGGCGGCAGGCTGTGGCCGCACACCGGTGCCATCGCTCTCCCGATCCGCCATGGAGAGCGCGTGATCGGCTGCGTGAACGTGGTCTGGATGGCGCGGGTGATGAGCCTGCAGGAAGGCATCGCCCGCTGCCTGCCGCCGCTGCGCGAGGCGGCGGCCGAGATCGAGGCCCGCCTGGCAGCCGGCGAAGGCTGAGCCCGTGGGCAGCGCCGATTGTCCACCCAGCGGACAAGAGCGACTTCCCCGCTCCGCCGCGGCCCTTGCCGGGCTAAGCTGTGGCCGGCCCGAAGGGCGTGCGCAGGGCGCCGCGGCGCTGGCTGGGCTCGGGAGGAGACGCAGCATGCGAACATGGATCGGACGACGCGGGTTCGGGGCCGGGGCGGTGGCGCTGCTGGCCGGTCCGGCACTCGGGCAGACATTCTCCTTCCCGACCCGGCCGATCCGGATGGTCGTGCCCTTCCCGGCCGGCGGCATCCTGGATGCGGTCGGCCGCGGCTTGGCCGACCAGATGTCGACGCTTCTCGGGCAGCGGGTGATCGTGGACAACCGGCCGGGGGGCGGGCAGAACATCGGCGCTGATGCGGTCGCCAAGGCAGCGCCGGATGGGCACACGATGCTGCTGTGCTCGATGCCGGTGTTCAGCACCAATCGTCTCCTCTACCGGCGCCTGCCCTACAATGTGGACAGCGACCTGGCGGCGCTCGCGCTGGTGGCGCAGACGGTGGAGACGGTGCTGGTGCCGGCTGCGTTCCCGGCCCGCAGCCTGACCGACCTGGTGGCCGAGGCAAGAGCGCATCCCGGCAGGCTGAACTACGCCTCCTTCGGGCTGGGTTCGGACGCGCACCTGGCGATGGAGCTGCTGCAGCGGCAGACCGGCACGCGGTTTGAGCATGTGCCCTTCCGCGGCCAGGCGGATGCCTTCACCGCGCTGTTGGCCAATGATGTGCAGGTGCTGATCACGGCCCACGGCGCGGCGCTGCCGCACATCGAAGGCGGGCGCCTACGCGCGCTCGCGGTGCTGCACACCGAACGGCAGGCCACGCTGCCTGGCGTCCCGACCTCGGCGGAGGCCGGGTTTCCGGACCTGCTGTGGAACGCGACCTTCTTGACCGCGACGACGGCCGGCACGCCGGAGCCGGCGCAGCGGGCCTTGGCAGAGGCTGTCCAGCGCGTGGTGGCGTCGGCGGAGTTCCGCGAACGCTTCCTCGTCCCGATCGGCTTGCTGCCCCTGGCAGGCGGCATGGCCGAGGCGCGCGCCGCCATCATCGCCGCCCGGGAACGGAGCGACCGGCTGGTGCGCGACCTTGGCATCGCGCTGGACTGAGGGTCGGGTGATGACGGGGAGGATCGCCCCACCCCCCTCCCCTTGATCCGGACGGCTGCGGCGGGCCGTGGCTTCGGGCATGGCTTGGTCCTGGCATGCCCGCTCCCGGACCGCCCTGTCTGCCCCCGCCCGGGCAGAGGCGAGGGCTCCCGCTGCCCCAGCCGGGCTGGCATGGGCCGCCCCGGCAGGCATGATCGCTGAGGGTTCGGCAGCATCATCTCGGCAAACCCCCGCCCTGAGGCTTCAGGCGCCCGCCGGACCCCCAACACCCGCTCCCTCCGCTGGGCGGAAGGCAAGGCCTGCCTGGCGATCAGCCGCATGGCGCCGGTGGCTGCCTCTCGCGGCCGGGCCGGGCGGAACTCCACGCCCCACGCCGCCTGCGACGTCCCGGGCGGCCGCTCGCCCGGCTCCCCGGCGAAGGAGGGGTGAGTGACCGGCGGGGGCCGCCCTCATGCTCCCGCGCCAGGGCCCCGGCGCGCGCGTCGCTCGCCGCCCGCCGCTGCGACAGTGCCCGCCGCGTCGCGCCGGGCAGCACCGCGGCAGCGCGCTCTGGATTGTCTCGGCCCGCAGCGGGAAGTGCCCCGTCGCGCAGGAGCCTGGCCTGTCGGCCGCGATGGCACATCCCAGCCATGGCCGGCCGTCACACGGACGGGCGCCGCATCGCCCTCTGCGAGGATGGCGGCGCCCATGGCTGGCCGAGCGCCATCGCCCTCGCCGCCGCGATCCGCCGTGGGGCGCGGGCCTCGGATTTCGGTCTGGCATGCCCCCGGCTTCGGCGCATGCCGCGCCCGGCTTGCCCGGCGCGGGCGGCTCTGCGCAGGCTGAGGCCCGACGCGGCGAGGAGGGAGAGAGGGATGGCGAGAGGGCGATGGGCGGCGGGGTTGGTGTGCGCGGGGCTGCTGGCGTTCGGCAGCATGCCGGCGGCGGGGCAGGACGGTTCGGCCGCCGCCGGCCGTGCCTTCGCCGAGCGGCATTGCGCCCGCTGCCATGCGATCGGCCGGACGGGGGCCAGCCCCCAGCCGGCAGCGCCCCCGCTGCGCGAATTGCACCGCCGCTATCCGGTCGAGCAGCTGGCCGAGGCCTTCGCCGAGGGGGTGGTGACGGGCCATGCCGGCATGCCGGAATTCCAGCTGGAGGTGGCGCAGATCAATGACCTGCTCGCCTTCCTCCGCTCGCTCGAGAGGTAGCGGCCCGCCTCAGCTGCCCACCTTGAGCGTGCTGGTCAGGCCGCGCAGGCAGGCGAGGATGGACAGCGGCGTGATCTTGCCGGTGCGGGGGTTCTCCTCGCTCGGCACATTCTCGATGGTCATGGTCAGCCGCGCCGCCTCGGACTCAACGCGGATGGTGTGCATGTTGCGATCCACCCCCGGGTCGGCCCAGATCTCGACCATGGTCCGCTCCGGCCCCACCCCGGCGAGCGCCAGCGCCGCCGCGACGTTGACATTGGCCGGAAAGCCGCGCGCCGCCTCGAGGGCGTTGCCGCTGAAGACCATGGTCGGGGCGGTGATGGCCAGCACATCGATCCCCTTCTCCTCGAGGTAGGGGGCACCGGCCAGCCCCCGCGGCGGCTTGCGGGTCTGGATGGTGACCGAGTCGATCCGGCCCTCGGCGCAGGCGCGCACCGCATCAAGGCCGAGGAGCGCCCCGGTCGGGACGATGATGCGCGCCCCCGTCTCCCTCGCCCGGTCGATGAGATGCATGCGCGGCAGCAGCTGCCCGCAGGAGGAGGGGATGAAGACGCAGCCGCCCTCGATCGCGGCGGTGGCCACCTCCTCGAAGACCGCTGCCGGCGCGGCCTCGACGATGATGTCGCATTCGCGCGGCAGCTTCGGGATGTCGAGGATGAGCGGGCGGTCGCGGAAGCCCTTCATGGCCTTGAGCGCCTTCTCCCGGTCGCGCACGGCGACCGCGGTGAGCTTCAGCCCGGGCACGCCCGCATCCAGCGCACGGGCAAGATGCAGGCCGATGGCGCCAAGGCCGACGATGCCGACGGTGTAGGTCTCTGTGCTCATGCCCCGTCGGCTATCACGGCTTCACTCCTCCTTGAAGCCGTAGTCCGGGATCCCCTGCTCGTTGCCGTAATACTTGTAGGGCAGGAACTTCCCCGTCATGGTGATTTTGACGCGATCGCCCTTGGGGTGGGGCATCCGCTCGAACTCGAAGTCGAAATCGATGGCCGACATGATGCCATCGCCGAACTCTTCCTCGATCAGTGCCTTCCAGGCCGGGCCGTTGACCATCACCATCTCGTAGAAGCGATAGATCAGCGGGTCGGTGGGCGGCATCGGCATGCCGCGGTAGGGGATCTCGTTGAGCATCCGCTCCTCCGCCTCGGAGAGGCCGAAGAGCTTGGCCGCCTTGGCCGCCAGCGGCTTGACCAGCTTCATCTGGCCAAGCAGCGCACCGACGATCAGCGTGGGCGCCACACCGCCGATCTCGTCGCAGATGTATTTCCAGGTCCAGCCCTTCTCCCGCTTGATGTCGAGGATCTTCTCGGTCAGTTGCGCGCGCGTCATTTGTCGGTCTTCGCTCTCTCTGCGGTTGCTCTCCAGTCTGTGCGAGGCCGCGCCCGCCTCGGCCGTGCCGGGGGGCGGCGGCACGCTGCGGCCTCAGCCGGCCGGGCGCACCTCCGGCGGATGCCGGGGGTCCCAGCCCGGCGGCGGCTTGCCGGCCAGGGTGCGGCTGCGCGTGATCAGGAAATCGAGGATATGGTCGCGCAGTTCGTGATAGCCGGGCTGGTGGTGCAGGGTGGCGCGGATGCGCGGCTTGGGCAGGGTGTTGATCACCACCTCGGCGATGCGCGCCTCCGGCCCGTTGGTCATCAGCAGGATGCGGTCGGCGAGCAGGATCGCCTCGTCGACGTCGTGGGTGATCATGAAGGCGGTCTGGCCGAGTTCGGTGACGAGGCGCGAGACCTCCTCCTGCAGGGCGCCGCGCGTCAAGGCATCGAGCGCGCTGAAGGGCTCGTCCATCAGCAGCATCTTGGGCTGGATGGCGAGCGCCCGGGCGATGCCCACGCGCTGCTTCATGCCGCCCGAAAGCTGGGCGGGCTTGCGTTCCGCCGCCTCGCGCAGGCCGACCTTGGCCAGCGCCTCGCGCGCCGCCTCGCGCAGGCGCTGCCGCGGCCAGGAGGGGTAGCGGCAGGAGAGGGCGAAGGCGACATTCTGTTCGGCGGTCAGCCAGGGCATCAGCGCATGGCCCTGGAAGATCACCGCGCGGTCGAGCGATGGCCCGTCGATCTCGCGCCCGTCCACCACCACCGCCCCCTCGCTCGGCCGATCGAGCCCGGCGAGGATGTTGAGGATGGTGGTCTTGCCGCAGCCCGAATGGCCGAGCAGGCAGACGAACTCCCCGCGATGGATCCCGAACCAGAGGTCCTGGAACACGGTCAGCCCGGGGAAGCGCCGCGCGATCCCCTCGACGGCGGCATAGGGCTTGGTGGTCACCGGCAGCATCCCGTCCATCGGCCGCTCACTCCTGCCAAGCGACCGCACGCGCGGCGAGGGCAAGCAGCCGATCGAGCGCAAGGCCCACCAGGCCGATCATCAGGATGGCGATGACGATGTCGGCGATCGAGAGGTTGTTCCACTGGTTCCACACCCAGTAGCCGATGCCGGTGCCACCCACGAGCATCTCGGCCGCGACGATGACGAGCCAGGCAATGCCGATCGAGATGCGCATGCCGGTCAGGATGGTGGGGGCAGCGGCCGGCAGGATGACGCGGAAGGCGGTGCGCCAGGTGCCCGCCTCCAGCGTGCGGGCCACGTTCAGCCATTCCCGCCGGACGCTGGCCACGCCGAAGGCGGTGTTGATCAGCATCGGCCAGACCGAGCAGATGAAGATGACGAAGATCGAGGAGACGCTGCTGTCCTTGATCGTGTAGAGGGCAAGCGGCATCCAGGCGAGCGGCGAGACCGGCCGCAGCACCTGGATGAAGGGGTTGAGCGCGGCATTCAGCAGCGGGCTCATGCCGATCACGAAGCCCAAGGGGATGGCGATCAGCGCGGCCAGGCTGAAGCCCGCCGCGACACGGCCCAGGGAATAGGCGATCTGGATGCCGATGCCTTGATCGTTGGTGCCGCGGCGGTGGAACGGGTCGGAGAGGAGTTCCAGAAGCCGCGCGCCGATCTCGGAAGGGGCGGGCATCGCGGAACGCCCGCCCGCCGCCGCCGCCGGCGAGAGGAGGGCGGCCAGTTCCGGATCCACCGCCGGGCCGGCGCTGCCACCTGCGCCTTTGACCGCCATCTCCCAGCCGATAAGGAGGGCGGCCAGCAGCAGGAGGGAGAGCACCGCCGCGCGCCAGAAGGGGACTTGCGCGGCCATGGCTCAGTTCCGGCGGATCGCGAAGGAGGCCATATAGGCCTCGGGCTCGCGCGGGTCGAAGACGCGGCCGAGGATCGTCTCGTTGCGCAGCGGGCTGTCCGGCACCGGCAGGCCGAGTTCGCGCATCGCCCGGCCGGCATCGAGGGCGAGGAAGGTCTGTTCGGCCACCGCCCGCCAGTCGACGTCGCGCGTCAGCTGGTTCCAGCGGCGCATCTGGGTCAGGATCCAGATCGCCATGGAATGCCAGGGGAAGGGGTCGAAGCCGATGCGGTTGGGCTGGCGCACCACCTGGCCCAGGCCATTGGCGAAGGTGCCGGTCAGCACCTGCTCCACCACGGTCAGCGGCTGGTTGAGGTAGTTGGGCCCGTGGATCGCCTGCGCCACCTCGCGCCGGTTTGCCGGATTGTCCGAATAGACGGTGGCCTCGATGATCGCGCGCAGCAGCGCGGCATAGGTGTTGGGCGTATCGGTGATCATGCTGCGCGGCACGGCGAAGGCGCAGCAGGGATGCCCGTCCCACAGCTCGCGCGTCAGCACATGGATGAAGCCCACCCCGTCGAAGACGGCGCGCTGGTTGAAGGGATCGGGGCCGAGGAAGCCGTCGATGTTGTCGGCGCGCAGGTTGGCCACCATCTCGGGCGGGGGTACGGCGCGGATCTGGATGTCGCGGTCGGGGTCGAGGCCGTGTTCGGCGACCAGCGCGCGCAGCAGGTAGTTGTGGATCGAGAAGTCGAAAGGCACGGCGAAGCGGAAGCCGCGCCAGTCGCGCGGGTTGCGCCGTTCGCGGTGCTTGTTGGCGAGCGTGATCGCCTGGCCGTTGATGTTCTCGATCGCCGCCACCGCGAAGGGGATGGGCTGGGCCACGCCGAGGCCGAGCGACATGGCGACCGGCATCGGCGCCAGCATGTGCGCCGCATCGTATTCGCGGGCGATCGCGCGGTCGCGGATGACCGCCCAGCCGGCGGTGCGGATCACCTCCACATGGAGCCCGTGGCGGCGATAGAAGCCCATCGGATCGGCCATGATGATGGGCGTGGCACAGGTGATCGGGATGAAGCCGATCTTGAGGTCGCGCTTCTCCGGCGCGCCCGGGGACTGGGCCAGCGCCTCGCGCGCGA
>JANWYF010000102.1 GCA_025057055.1 Rhodovarius sp.
GCGCTGCCCCTTCCGCCTGCCCGCCTGCGACGAGCAGCCGCCCCTGCGCGCGCTGGCCGCCGGGCATCTGGCCGCCTGCCACGCCGCACCGCTTGAGGTGCCGGCATGACCGCCCTGCTCGAGCTCGAGGAGGTCGTCAAACATTTCCCGCTGCGCGATGCGCTGGGGCGGCGGCGCGGGGCGGTGCGCGCGGTCGATGGCGTGTCGCTGTCGGTGGCCGCCGGGGAGGTGCTGGCGATCGTGGGCGAGAGCGGCTGCGGCAAATCCACCCTGGGCCGGCTTGCGCTGCGGCTGATCGAACCGGATGCCGGGCGGATCCGCATCATGGGGGAGGACTGGCGCGCCCTCTCTCCGCGCGCGCTGCGGCAGCGGCGGCGGCATGCGCAGATGATCTTCCAGGACCCTTTCGCCAGCCTCGACCCCCGGCTGACGGTGGCCCAGGCGGTGGAGGAGCCGCTGATCCTGCACAGCAACCTCTCCGCCCGCGCGCGGCGCGAGCGGGTGGCCGAGCTGCTCGCCCGTGTCGGCCTACGGCCGGAGGCCGCGCAGCGCTGGCCGCATGAGTTCAGCGGGGGCCAGCGCCAGCGCATCGCCATCGCCCGCGCCCTGGCCTGCGGCCCCCGGCTGATCATCGGCGATGAGCCGGTCTCGGCGCTGGATGTCTCGGTGCAGGCGCAGGTGCTCAACCTGCTGATGGGGCTGATTGCGGAATATGGCCTGAGCTTCGTGCTGATCAGCCACGACCTGTCGGTGGTGCGCCATATCGCGCACCGGGTGGCGGTGATGTATCTCGGCCGCATTGTCGAGGAGGCACCCGCGGCGCAGCTCTTCGCGGCGCCGCGGCACTCCTACACCCGCGCCCTGCTGGCGGCGGTCCCCGGCCAGGGGGGGCGCGCCGCGCCGGTGGAGGGGGAGCCGCCATCGCCCATCGCTCCGCCGCCAGGCTGCCGCTTCCACCCCCGCTGCCCCTTTGCCGAGCCGCTCTGCGCCCAGACGCCGCCGGAGCTCGCAGGGGCTGCGCACCGCATCGCCTGCCATCTGGACGGGCGCTTGCCGCCGCCTGCCCCCTTCGCCGAACATGCCACCGGAGGCGAGCGCCTGCGGCGCCTGGCCGCCCGGTTCACCACGGAGGATGCGTAAGATGATCAAGCGGATCCTGCTCGGCGTCACGGCCGGCCTTGCCCTCGCCCTCGCCCTGCCGCAGCCCGCCGCGGCGCAACATCTGCGCATCGGCCTGCGCGAGGATCCGGATATCCTCGATCCCACCCTGGCGCGCACCTTCGTCGGGCGGATCGTCTTCGCCGCGCTGTGCGACAAGCTGTTTGACATCGATGCGCGGCTGCAGGTGGTGCCGCAGCTCGCCGAATCCTACCGCTGGGAGGACAACCGCACGCTGCGCATCGTGCTGCGCCCGGGCTTGCGCTTCCACGACGGGGAGGTGCTGGATGCCGAGGCGGTGCGCTATTCGCTGCTGCGTCACCTCAACATGCAGGGCAGCTTCCGCCGTGCCGAGATCAGCACCATGGAGGCGGTGGAGGTTGTCGATGCGCGCACGGTGCTGATCCGGCTGCGCAGCCCCTCCGCCCCCTTCGTCAGCCAGCTCACCGACCGTGCCGGGATGATCGTGAGCCCCCGCGCCGCCGAGGCTGCCGGCCGCAACTTCGGCCTGCGCCCGGTCTGCGCCGGACCCTATCGCTTCGTCGAGCGGGTGGCCCAGGATCGGATCGTGGTCGAGCGCTTCCCGGAGTACTGGAACGCGCAGAACATCCACATCCAGCGCATCACCTATCTGCCGATCCCGGACAGCACCGTCCGGCTGGCCAATCTGCAGTCTGGTGCGCTCGAGATGGTGCAGACGATCGACCCCGACGATATCCCGGCGGTCCGGCGCAACAACCGCCTACGCCTGTCCATTTCGGACGAGCTCGGCTGGCAGTCTATCCAGTTCAACATCGGCAACGGCCCGCGGTCGCAGACGCCGCTCGGGCAGGACCCGCGGGTGCGGGAGGCCTTCGAGCTCGCCATCGACCGCGCGGCGATCAACCAGGTCGTCTACGAGGGCGTCTTCGCGCCGACCGCCCAGCCCTTCCCGCCCGCGAGCCCCTTCCACCTGCGTGAGGTGGCCGTGCCATCCCGCAACGTCGAACGCGCACGTGCGCTGCTGCGCGAGGCAGGCGTGCGCACACCGCTGCAGGTGGAGCTGACGGTGCCCAACAACCCCGATCTGCGGCAGGTGGGGGAGGTGATCCAGGCCATGGTGCGCGAGGCCGGCTTTGATCTGCGCATCAACGCGATGGAGTTCGCCTCCGCCCTGCAAGCGGCCACTCGTGGGGAGTTCGAGGCCTTCCTCGTCGGCTGGTCCGGCCGGGTCGATCCGGACGGGAACGTCTATACCTTCCTGCACAGCCGCGCGACCGGCAATGACGGCCGCTACAGCCATCCCGAGGTTGACCGGCTGCTCGATGCGGCGCGCGCCGAACTCGATCCCGAGAAGCGGCGCGAGCTCTATCTGCAGATCGTCCAGCAGGCGGTGCTGCGCGATCGTGCCCGCATCTTCCTCTGGCACCGCAAGAACATCGTCGCGCACACGGCGCGCCTGTCGGGCTTCGTCGCAGTGCCCGACGGGCTGATCCGGCCGACCGGGCTCAGGCTGAACTGAGCGGCGCGCCATGGGTGCCTGGCTGCTGCGCAGGCTCGGGCAGGTGCTGCCCACGCTGCTGATCGTCTCGGTCGGCATCTTCGCGCTGCAGCAGCTGATGCCGGGCGATCCGGCGATCATTCTGGCCGGGGAGGACCGGGGCGATGAGCAGGTCTTGGCCCAGATCCGCGCCGAACTGCTGCTCGACCGGCCGCTTCATGAGCAGTATCTGCACTGGCTCGGGCGCGTGCTGCAGGGGGATTTCGGCTTCTCCTGGCGCATCCGCGAGCCGGTGGCGAAGCTGATCCTGGAGAAGCTGCCGGTCACCGCCCAGCTCGCCACCATGGCCTTCGTGATCGGCATCGCGATCGGCGTGCCGGCGGGCGTGCTGAGCGCGGTCTGGAAGGACCGCCCGGCGGACTGGGCGATCAATGCCGTCGCGCTGTTTGGCATCTCCACGCCCAATTTCTGGCTTGGGATCATGATGATCCTGCTCTTCTCCGTGCAGCTCGGCTGGCTGCCGCCCTCGGGCTATGTGCCGCTGTGGGAGGATCCGCTGCAGAGCCTCTCCACCACCATCATGCCGGCCTTCGTGCTGGGCACCGGCGTGGCCTCGGTGCTGATGCGCCACACCCGGGCGGCGATGCTGACCGCGCTCGCCCAGGACTATGTCCGCACTGCCCGCGCCAAGGGTGTGGCCGAGCGGGTGGTGATCGCGCGCCATGCCCTGCGCAACGCGCTGATCCCGGTGGTCACGCTGGGCGCCATCGAGTTCGGCCGGCTGCTCGCCGGTGCTGTCTTGACCGAGCAGATCTTCTCGATCCCGGGCTTCGGCAAGCTGGTGGTCGATGCCGTGTTCAACCGCGACTATCCGGTGGTGCAGGGGGTGGTGCTGGCCACTGCGCTGATCTTCGTTCTGCTCAGCCTGATCGCCGATATCCTCTACATGCTGATCAACCCGAGGCTGCGCGCGTCATGAGCGGCATCGCCTTCCCCTCCGGCGCCGCGGCGGCGGCCGAGAGTCCCGGGCGGCGCGCCCTTCGTGCTTTTCTCTCCCATCGCCTGGCCGTCTTCGGCTTGGTGGTGGTGGCGATCTTCGTCCTGGCGGCGATCCTCGCCCCCTGGGTGGCGCCGGCCGATCCGCTGCAGACCTCCTGGAGCGCGATCCGGCGCCCGCCCTCCGCCGCGCACTGGTTCGGCACCGATGAGAACGGGCGCGACGTCTTCTCCCGCGTGGTGTGGGGGGCGCGCGCCTCGCTGATGGCCGGCATCATCGCGGTGGGCGGGGCGGTGCTGATCGGCGTGCCGATCGGGATGCTGGCGGGGCTCGCCGGCGGGTGGGTGGATGCCGTCATCTCGCGCATCGCCGATGCGATGCTGGCCGTGCCCTTCCTCATCCTGGCGATTGCGCTCGCCGCCTTCCTC